>NZ_JAACYW010000060.1 GCF_015356825.1 Catenulispora rubra
CCCCAGCCCCGCCGCCACCGGTAGGGGGCGCGTCTGCGCTGCGGGACTGATTTGGGGATCGGCGGACCGGTGCCGCATAGTCCTATCTTGTGAACTTCCGCGACCGCCTCAGCCGTCGGCCCCGTCGTCCCCGCGCCTTCAGTCTGGCGACCGAGTTGCGCGTGTTGGCCGTCGGCCTGTTCGCGGTGGCCGGGGGCGCTTTGCTGTTGAGCGAGTCGCAGCCGGTCGCCCCTTCGGAGGTGGCCGGGGCTGCGTTGGTCGTGGTCGCGGTGACGGTGTTGAACATCGCGGTGGGTCTGCGCCGGGCTCGGCGCGCGGCCGACGCCGTCGAGCGCTGAACGGGGCGATGGTTGTCATGGCTCTGACTTTCGAGACGTATACCGAGATCCCCGAGTCGCTGCGTCCTCTGCTCGTCGACATCTGGACCGATGCCACCAACGCCGGCGGGGCGATCGGTTTCGTCGCGCCGGTGGAGCGGGAGGTCGTGGACGCCAAGGCGTTCCGGGCGTTCGCGGTCGGCAAGGATCTGATGCTGGTCGGGTTCGCGGACGGCCGGCCCGCCGCGTTCCTGGTCATCGTGGACCACCAGTTCCCGTTGATGAACCACGCGCGCCTGCTCAAGACCGTGGTCGTGGACCCGAAGCACCAGGGGCGGGGGTACGGGGCGGAACTGCTGCGGGCGGCCGAGCGGGTGGCGCGTACCCTCGACGGTGTCGAAATGCTCCACCTCACCTGCCGCGGCGGGCTCGGGCTGGAACACTTCTACAGCAAGTGCGGATACACCGAGGTCGGCCGCATCCCGCGCATGTTGCGGGTCGCCGCGGACGACTACCGGGACGAGATCCACATGGCCCTGAGCCTGTAGACCTCGCACCCGGGGCTGGTCTCTCATACCGATGGAAGGAGTCGGCGGATGCCTGCCGACAACAAGACGGCTGACAAGGCCGAGGTGAAGGACGCGGCCGGCGTCGCCGTGGCGGCGATCGGCTCCGACTCCGGGACCGACTCCGGGTCCGACTCCGAGACGCTGGCCGCCGGTGCGGCGGCGGCGCAGGGCAAGCACGCCACGATGCGCTACGCGACCCTGCGCATCGCGATCTTCATCGTCTCGCTCGCCGTGTTGTGGGGCCTGGTCGCGGCGACCGGTCACATCGTGACCGGCAACGGGGTGCTGTACCTGATGATGGGCGCGCTGCTGGTCTCCGGCATCGCGTCCTTCTTCCTGCTCTCCCGGCAGCGCGACGCGATGTCCGTGCAGGTCACCCGCCGGACCGAGCGCATGGCGCACAAGTTCGAGGAGAACGCGGCCATGGAGGACGAGGACTGAGACGGGGTCCGAGCCGGGACCGAGACGAGGACCGAGCCGGAACCGAGACGAGCACCGGCCCGCCCCACGCGGCGCGCCGGGGGGCGCGTGTCCGGCTCGCCGCTTTCGCCCGACTGCCCCGCCTCTGGACACCTGATCACCCGGTCGTACCCTAACCCCGTGGACGAACTCTCCGGAGCGCGGCTCGAAGCGCATCTCTCCCAGTGCCGGCGGCGACCCCGCGTCGGGCACATCCAGTTCCTCAACTGCCTGCCCATCTACTGGGGTCTGGTCAACTCCGGCGCGATCCTGGACATGGAGCTGATCAAACACAGCCCCGACGTGCTCTCCAACATGCTGGTGGCCGGCGACCTGGACATCGGCCCGATCAGCCTGGTGGAGTACCTCCGCAACGCCGAGGACCTGGTGGTCCTCCCCGACGTCGCGGTCGGCAGCGACGGCCCGGTGACCAGCTGCAACCTGGTCAGCAAGATCCCCTATGAGCAGCTGCACGGCGCCCGCGTCGCGCTCGGCTCGACCAGCCGCACCACGGTCCAGCTGGCCAAGCTCATCCTGCGCGAGAAGTACGGCGTCACGCCCGACTACTTCCCCTGCGCCCCCGACCTGGAGCAGATGCTCCGCGAGGGGGACGCCGGCGTGATCATCGGCGACCCGGCCCTGCGCGCCTGGCTCTACGACTCCGACCGCCTCGGCACCAACCTCCTCGACCTCGGCCAGGCCTGGAAAGACTGGACCGGGCTGCCGATGGTGTTCGCCGTCTGGGCGGTCCGCAAGGAGTACCTGGAGCGCTGCCCGGACATCGTCCACGAGGTCCATCGCGGCTTCCTGCGCAGCCGCGACATCTCCCTGGAGCACGTCGACAAGGTGGCCCGCCAGGTCGAGCGCTGGGAGCAGTTCCCGGCCGCGGAGCTGGAGGACTACTTCACGACGCTGGACTTCTCCCTGGGGGAGCGCCAGCTGGAGGGGGTCCGCGAGTTCGCCCGCCAGGTCGGCGACCAGATCGGCGTGCTGCAAGTGCCGGAGGTCATGCTGCTGCCACAGCAGATCTGAGCCGGGTCCGTCCGGGGGCGCCGGAGGGGAGCCGGCGCCACGGGGGTCGTCCGCACACCGCCTGGAACCGCGGCGTGGGCTAGACTGGTTGTTACTTATCGGTAGCTAACTCAGTGAGTCGCGCCCGGATCTGGGAGGACCGCAGCCATGACCGAGACCGTTGAGGGCGTCGACGACGCCGCCGCGGCCGACGCCGACCGCACCCGCACCTACAGCTGGAGCGATCCGCTGGCCTCCTTCGCCGAAGGCGCGGGCCTGTCCGGCATCGAATACCTGCGGGCCATGGCCGAGGGCCGGATCCCGTGGCCGCCGATCGCTGCGACGACCGGCATCTACCTCGGCGACGTCGAGGAGGGCCGGGTGGTGTTCACCGTGACGCCCCAGGAGTTCCACTACAACCCGATCGGGTCGGTGCACGGCGGCGTCTTCGCCACGATGCTGGACTCCTCCTGCGGTTGCGCGGTGCAGTCACTGCTGCCGGCCGGCGACTACTACACCTCGCTCGACCTGTCGGTGAAGTTCGTGCGCGGCATGACCAAGGACACCGGCCAAGTCCAATGCATCGGTACGGTCACGCACATGGGCCGCCGCACGGCGCTCGCCGAGGCGCGCATCGTCGACGGGAACGGCAAGCTCTACGCGACCGCCACCTCGACCTGCATGATCTTCCGCGCCGGCGACAAGTAGCCGCGCGGACAGCGACCGGACGCAGCAGCAGCAGCGCGGCGGCGGCGGCGCACGCTAGCCGCGCACAACAGCAGCGCACAACAGAGCGCACCGCGTAACCACGCGCACAGCAGCCGCCCTCCCATTATCGTCCTCAGCCATGACCACCAGCCTGCGCGAGCTGCCGCTGTTCGCCGCCCTCGCCGACTCCCGCCGCGTCCTGATCGCCGGCGCCGGCGGCGGGTTCGACGTCCTCGGCGGGATCCCCCTGGCCCTGGCGCTACGGGAGCGTGGCGCCGAGGTTTTCCTCGGCAACCTGACCTTCGTCTCCTCCGGCTTCAGCCTCGACGCCTGGCTCGCCCCCGACGTCGCGGCCATCACGCCGACCAGCGGCGGCTTCACCGATTACTTCCCGGAGCGCACGCTCGCGCGCTGGCTGGACACCGTCGGCGAACCGTCGACCGTCTACTCCTTCCAGCGCACCGGCGTCGAGCCCCTGCGCGAGGCGTACCGGGCCCTGATCGCGCACCACGAGATCGACGCGATCGTGCTGGTGGACGGCGGCACCGACATCCTCATGCGCGGCGACGAGACGGGCCTGGGCACGCCGGAGGAGGACATGCTGAGCCTGGCGGCCGTGGCGGGTCTGGCCGAGATCCCGGTCCGGCTGGTGGTCAGCATCGGCTTCGGCATTGACGCCTACCACGGCGTGAACCACGTGCAGGTTCTGGAGAACCTCGCGGACCTCGACACCGACGGCGCGTACCTGGGCGCCTTCTCCATCCCGCGCGCCAGCCGCGAGGGCTCGCTCTACCTCGACGCCGTGGCGTACGCGCAGGAGAACACCCCTCTGCGGCCCTCGATCGTGCACGGCCAGATCGCCTCGGCGATGCTCGGCGTGTGTGGCGACATCCACTTCACACAACGCACACACAACAGTGTGCTTTTCGTGAACCCCCTCATGGCGATGTACTTCACAGTCACCGTCGAAGGGCTCGCGGCCCGACACCTCTACTTGCCGGAGTTGGAAGGTACTCAGACCTTCCGACAGATCTCGTCGATCATCGGACGGTTTCGTGACAGTCTGGCCGAGCGCCGGATACCCAGACAGTTTCCGCACTGACAGCCGAAGTACTTCCGCACTGACAGCCGAAGTACCCTGGAGGGGCACTGAAGATCCCGGACGAAGGGCACGCCCGATGAGCAAGCAGATCTCCGCGGAGCTCCAAGACGCCCTCGACCGGGCGGCCGACGGCGGCCGCATCGAGTACGAGGAAGCGCTGGAGCTGTACCGCCACGCGCCTCTGCACTCCTTGGGCACCGCCGCGGACGCGGCACGCCGCAAGCGCTACTCCGGCGTGTACGGCGAGCACGGTGAGATCGCGACGTACATCATCGAGCGGAACATCAACTACACCAACGCCTGCGTCACCGCGTGCAAGTTCTGCGCCTTCTACGCGGCGCCGAAGTCCGACAAGGTCTGGAGCCGTCCGCTGGAGGACATCCTCCGGCGCTGCGCGGAGACCGTGGCCCTCGGCGGCACGCAGATCATGTTCCAGGGCGGCCACCATCCGGACTACGGCGTCGAGTACTACGAAGAGAACTTCCGCGCCATCAAGGCCGAGTACCCGCAGCTGGTCATCCACTCCCTGGGTGCCTCCGAAGTGCAGCACATGGCGAAGGTCTCCGGCGTCACCATCGAAGAGGCCATCACCCGCCTGAAGGACTCCGGTCTGGACTCCTTCGCCGGCGCCGGCGCCGAACTGCTGCCGGCCCGCCCCCGCACCGCCATCGCTCCGCTTAAGGAGTCCGGAGAACGCTGGCTGGAGATCATGGAGACGGCCCACGGCCTCGGCCTGGAGAGCACCTCCACGATGCTCATGGGCACCGGAGAGACCAACGCAGAGCGCATCGAGCACCTGCGCATGATCCGGGACGTCCAGGACCGCACCGGCGGCTTCCGCGCCTTCATCCCGTACACGTACCAGCCGGAGAACAACCACCTGAAGGGCCGCACGCAGGCCACGATGTTCGAGTACCTGCGCCTGATCGCGGTCGCCCGCCTGTACCTCCACAACGTCGCGCACATCCAGGGCTCCTGGCTGACGGTCGGCAAGGAGGCCGGCCAGCTGTCCCTACACTACGGCGCCGACGACCTCGGCTCGGTGATGCTGGAGGAGAACGTGGTCTCCTCCGCCGGCGCGAAGCACCGCTCCAACCGCATGGAGCTGATCCACCTGATCCGCGCCGCCGGCCGCGTCCCGGCCCAGCGCAGCACCACCTACGACCTCATCACCGTGCACGACGACCCGGCGCACGACCCGGTCGACGACCACGTGATGAGCCACATCGCCTCCACGGCGATCGAGGGCGGTACCGCGCATCCGGAGCTGAAGCTCGTCGACGTGCGGTAGGGCGTCCCCGATAATTCAGCGCATGACCAGTGCGACTGAAACGCCGCAGCACGTCCCGGCTGACAAGCACCACTCGACGCTCCGGCACCCGGCTGTCATAGCGGTCCAGCGCAAGCGTGCCCAGAGCGTCCAGCTCCGGATCGCCGACCAGATCACCCGCTTCGCCGGGTCGATGCAGTTCGTCTACATCCACGCGGTGCTCTTCGCCGTCTGGATGCTGGGGCTGGAGAAGAGCCCGTGGCCCACGCTGACGCTCGTCGTGTCGCTCGAGGCGATCTTCCTGTCCACCTTCGTGATGATCGGCCAGAACCGCCAGGCCGAGATCTCGCAGGCCAAGGCGGACCACGACTACCGGGAGCAGGAACTGGAGCTCGACCACAACACGAAGGTCACCGAGCTCATCCACCAGCTGACCATAGAGATCCACGCGGCGGTGGCCGCCGAGAAGCAGCAGCAGAACTGAGAACCGCGACACGCCGAACAGCCTCTATGCAGAGCTACTGGGAAGTAAGACAGTGAGGGAATGCAGATTCCCCTCACTGTCTCCGACTTCCTGGACCGCGCAGAAGTCGTCTACGGCGACCGAGCATCTGTCGTCGACGAACCCGATCAGCCTGCGCCGTCCTGGGGCACACTTACGTATAAGGACATCGCTAAGCGTGCACGTGCGCAGGCGGCCGCTCTCGACCGCCTAGGCGTCGGCGCAGGGGCCCGGGTGGCAGTGGTCTCACACAACTCCGCGCGCTTGCTCACCTCCTTCTTCGGCGTCAGCGGTTACGGCCGGGTCTTGGTGCCGGTGAACTTCCGGCTGCGCGCCGACGAGGTGGCGTACATCGTCGAGCACAGTGGTGCCGACGTACTGCTCGTCGATCCGGAGCTGGAGGACGCGCTCACAGACGTGAAGGCGCGCCACCGCTTCGTCATCGGCGCGGAGACCGACGCCGAGTTCTTCGAGGGCGACCACGAGCCGGTGCGGCACGCGGTCGGGGAGAACGACACCGCGACGATCAACTACACCTCGGGCACCACCGCGCGCCCCAAGGGCGTGCAGCTGACGCACCGCAACCTGTGGCTGAACGCCGTCCTGATGGGTCTGCACCTCGGCGTCAGCGACCGGGACGTCTACCTGCACACGCTCCCGATGTTCCACGCGAACGGCTGGGGCATGCCGTACGTCGTCACCGGCCTCGGTGCGAAGCAGGTCGTCCTGCGCAAGGTGGACGGCGCCGAGGTTCTGCGGCGCATCGACCAGCACGGCGTCACCCTCCTGAACGGCGCCCCGACCGTCATCGCGATGGTGCTGGCCGCCGCGAAGGACTGGGACGGCGAGATCCCCGGCCGCGACCGCGTGCGCATCGTGGTGGCCGGCGCGCCGCCGCCGAGCACCGTCATCCAGCAGGTCGAGGACGTGCTGGGCTGGCAGTTCAACCAGATCTACGGCCTGACCGAGACCGCCCCGCTGGTCACCGTGAACCGCACCCGCGAGGAGTGGGATGCGCTGTCGAGCCTGGAGCGCGCGCAGAACCTGATGCGCGCCGGCGTGCCGTCCCTGGGCACCCGGATGGTCACCGACCCCGAGGGCGAGGTCCTGGTGCGCTCCAACGTGGTCCTGGAGGGCTACTGGCAGCAGCCCGAGGAGTCCGAGCGCGCGCTGGCCGAGGACTGGTTCCACACCGGCGACGGCGGCACCATCGGGACCGACGGCCACCTGACCATCTCCGACCGCAAGAAGGACGTCATCATCACCGGCGGCGAGAACGTCTCCTCGATCGAGGTCGAGGACGCGCTCTACAAGCACCCGGCGATCGCCGAGTGCGCGGTGATCGGCGTGCCGGACGAGAAGTGGGGCGAGACCATCAAGGCGCTCGTCGTCCTGAAGGAGGACCACTCCTCGCGCGCCACCACCGAGGCCGAGGTGATCAAGCACTGCAAAGGCCTGATCGCCGGCTACAAGGCGCCGACGAGTGTGGAGTTCCGGGAGACGCTGCCGCGCACCGCGACCGGCAAGCTCCAGAAGTTCAAACTGCGCGAGCCGTACTGGGAGGGCCGGGAGCGCAAGGTGAACTGATAAGCACCCTGTTCGCCACCGGATCCTGCTGACGTCCGGGGCCTTCGACCCCGCTTGGCAACCCCGTGACGTCAGCCCCCTGCCATCCACAACGCCCCTCTTTGTCGTACGATCCATGATCCAGAAGCGCGCAGTTGGGGCTTTGTTCAACCGACGGTGCGCCCGCCGTCCACTTTCGCCTCGGAGGATACCGGGCGGCGACCGGCCATCCCGGGCTGCTCGCACATCACAAGGGGGTCCCAACCTTGTCCCGCACCGTCACCCGGCTCGCCGTAGCCGGCGGCCTCACCGCCCTGCTCGGCGGCGTCCTGGCCGTCGCCCCGTCGCAGGCGGCCTCGCCCACCAAGTCGCACGCCCCGGCCAAGCACGTGCTCCTGATCTCCGTGGACGGCCTGCACCAGTCCGACCTGGCCTGGTACGTGAAGCAGCACCCGGAGTCGGCGCTGGCCAAGCTGGTCAAGGGCGGCGTGGACTACTCCGCGGCCTCGACCCCGGTCCCGTCGGACTCCTTCCCCGGCATGACCGCGCAGGTCACCGGCGGCAACCCGGGTACCACCGGGGTCTACTACGACGA
The DNA here is from genome assembly GCF_015356825.1 of Catenulispora rubra. GTDB lineage: Bacteria > Actinomycetota > Actinomycetes > Streptomycetales > Catenulisporaceae > Catenulispora > Catenulispora rubra. The sequence continues at coordinate 8,100 of NZ_JAACYW010000060.1, forward strand.
CACCTTCAACCACGGCCTGCTGCCGGCCGGCACCACCAAGTGCGACGGCAGTGTCCCGCTGGGCGCCGAGGTGTCCTACACCGAGGCCGCCGACTGGAACCTGAACTCGCTGGACGCCGGCCAGGGCCTGACCGGCCTGCCGAACTCGATCCTGAACCTCACCGGTGACGCCAAGAAGCTGATGAACCCGGCGAACCTGCCCGTGGACCCGAAGACCTGCAAGCCGGTCTACCCGAACAGCTACCTGCAGGTGAACACGGTCTTCAACGTGGTTCACGACGCCGGCCTGCGCACCGCGTGGTCCGACAAGCACGCCGCGTACGACCTGCTGTCCGGCCCCGAGGGCAACGGCATCCAGGACCTGTTCGCGCCCGAGATCAACAGCCAGGACCCGGCGCTGCCCGCCGGCAAGGACTGGACCACCGACAACGCCGCGACCCGGCAGTACGACGACTACAAGGTCCAGGCCGTCCTCAACGAGATCGACGGCTACGACCACAGCGGCAAGACCAAGGTCGGCACTCCGGCTGTCTTCGGCCTGAACTTCCAGTCCGTCTCCACCGCGCAGAAGCTCCCGACCTCCGAGGGCCAGCCCGGCGGCTACCTCGCCGACGGCCAGACCCCGGGCCCGCTGCTGTCCGGCGCGCTGGACTTCGTCAACGGCGAGGTCGGCAAGTTCACCGCCGAGCTGAAGAAGAAGGGCCTGGCGAAGGGCACCACGATCATCCTGTCCGCCAAGCACGCCCAGTCCCCGAAGAACCCGGCCGCGCTCACCCGCATCCCGGACGGCCCGCTGCTCGACGGCCTGAACGCGGCCTGGAAGAAGGCCCACCCGGGCGCCGGCGACCTGGTCGCGCTGTCCACCGACGACGACGGCATGCTGCTGTGGCTCAACGACCGCAGCCAGGCCGCCGCCGACTTCGCCAAGAAGTACCTGCTGGCCCAGAGCGGCACTGGCAACGACATCAAGGGCAACCCGAAGGCGTACACGCACAGCGGTCTGACCACCGTCTACGCCGGCGCCGAGGCCCGCAAGTACTTCCACGTGCAGCCGGGCGACAACCGGGTGCCGGACATCTTCGCCATCGCGCAGCACGGCGTGGTGTTCACCGGCGGCAAGGGCAAGATCGCCGAGCACGGCGGCGCGGCCGCGGACGACACCAACGTGCCGATCGTGGTGTCGGGCGCCGGTGTCAGCGAGCGCGGCGTGAACGACCAGAAGGTCGAGACCACGCAGATCGCGCCGACCATCCTGCGCCTGCTCGGCCTGGACTCGCAGCGCCTGCAGGCGGTGCGGATCGAGCACACCAAGGTGCTGCCGGAGCTCGGCCGCGAGTGCGACTGAGCTGATCGCGAGCTCAACCGAGGTGAGCTGAGGTGAGCTGAGGTGAGTTGAGACAAGGCCGCCGGGCCGGTGCGTTCCGCGCACCGGCCCGGCGGTTTTCCGTGGACCGTAAGCCCTCGCGCGGCCCCGGCCGCACGCCGTGCCTTAACCTCGAACGGTGCTGACCCTCCACGCCGCCCCGCTCGTCCTCCCGATGACCTCCGCCCCGATCGCCGACGGCGCGATCGTCGTGGACAACGACCGCGTCATCGCCGTCGGAACCCGCGCCGACCTCGTCGCCGCGCATCCCGAGGCGCGCGTGCGCGACTGGCCGGGCATCCTGACGCCGGGACTGGTCAACAGCCACGCCCACACGCAGTACTACGACTTCGCGGACCTGGCGACCTCCGGCCTGCCGTTCCCGGAGTGGCTGCACCAGATGGTCGAGCGCCGGGCGACCTTCACCGACGCGATGTGGCAGGAGTCCACGCGGCGCGGGCTGCACGCCTACCTGAAGACCGGGACCACGGCGGTCGCGGACATCGTGACCGAGCCGGTGGTGCTCTCGGCGATCGCGCGCAGCGGGATCCGGGGCGTGGCCTACATCGAGGCGGTCTTCGCCGACGACGCCTCGTGGGCGGCCGGCAAGCGGGCCGAGCTCGTCGGGGCGGTCGACGGCGCCGGCGGCCCGACCCGCGGCGTCTCGCCGCACACGCCGTTCACCATCAGCACCGGTGTGTACGAGGACTGCGTCACGATCGCGCACGAGCGCGGCAAGCGCCTGCACCCGCACATCGCCGAGACCACGCAGGAATCGGAGTACGTGCTGACCGGCACCGGCCCCTTCGCCGACAACGCTAAGCAGTTCGGGCTCGACTTCTCCGACATCCTCGACCGCGGTACCGGGATGACGCCGGTGGAGTGGGCCGACGCGCGCGGCGCGCTCGGCGACGACTGCCACATCGCGCACGGCATCCACGTCAGCGAGTCCGACCGCGCGCTGCTGCGCGAGCGCGGGACGGCGGTGGCGCTGTGCGTGCGCTCGAACCGGATCCTGGAGGCCGGCGAGCCGCCGGTGGCCGCGTATCTGGAAGAGGGATCGCCGATCGGCGTGGGCACCGACTCGGCCGCTTCCTCGCCGTCGCTCGACTTGCTCGACGAGGCGCGGGCTTTGCGCGCGGTGGCCCGTGCTCAGGGGTACGCCGCCGACGATCTGGACCGGCGCATCGTGGAGGCGGCGACGCTCGGCGGCGCGGTCGCGCTCGGGCTGACCGAGGGGCCCGATCGGGTCGGACGGCTGGAGCCCGGGGTGCGCGCCGACTTCGCCGTGTTCTCCGTTGAACAAAGCGGCGTTGAAGAAAGCGGCGTTGAAGAAAGCGGCGTTGAGAAAGGCCACGGCGATCCCTACCGGCGCCTGATCGACCACGGGACGTGCGTGGCGACCGTGCTCGGCGGCACCATCGTGCACCGCACCGTCTGAGGCGGTACGGGAGCCGCGCACCCCGGGTGAGAGAATCGCCCCGTGAGCCGAGCATCCCTGGACAAACAGCCGCACGAGGTCGCCGCCATGTTCGACGGCGTAGCCGAGCGCTACGACCTGACGAACGACGTGCTCGCGCTCGGCCAGACGCGCCTGTGGCGCCGGGCGGTGCGGCAGGCGGTGGACGCCAGGCCCGGGCAGCGCGTCCTGGACCTGGCGGCCGGCACCGGCACCAGCACGCAGCCGTTCCACGACGCCGGCGCGGACACCGTCTCCTGCGACTTCTCGCTCGGCATGCTGCAGGTCGGCAAGCGCCGGCTGCCGCACCTGACGTTCGCCGCCGGGGACGCGACGCGGCTGCCGTTCCGGGACGGCGTCTTCGACGCGGTGACGATCTCCTTCGGGCTGCGCAACGTCCAGGACACCGAGGGCGGACTGCGCGAGATGCTGCGCGTCACCAAGCCCGGCGGGCGGCTGGTGGTCTGCGAGTTCTCGCACCCGACGCTCGCGCCGTTGCGCACCGTGTACATCGAGTACCTGATGAAGGCGCTGCCCGCGGTGGCGACGAAGGTGAGTTCGAACCCGGACGCGTACGTCTATCTCGCCGAGTCCATCCGCGCCTGGCCGGACCAGCGGGAACTCGCGAGTGTGATCGGTGCTGCGGGTTGGCACCGGGTCGCGCACCGTAACCTGACTGGCGGAATCGTCGCATTGCATCGCGCGTATAAGGAAGACTGAGCCTGTGAAGGCTCGAATAGGCCGGGCGGCAGCTCTCGTCGCCGCGGTGCTCATGGTGGCATCGGCGGCGGCGTGTTCGGGGGGCGGCTCGAAGCAGTCGGGTCCTAACAACGGCGGGGCGCCGGGTACTGCTCAGGGCGGTGCGTCCGGGACGAATCCCGGAGGGCCTACTGGGGCTCCCGCTGGGGCTCTGAACGCCGCGGCCGAGAACGCCCAGCCCGGCGCGCCGAACTGGAACAAGGGCATAGATTCCGGCGAGGACCACGGCATCGAGGGGTACGCCGACCAGATCGCGGTGACCTCCGGACAGAGCTTCAAGCTCTACGTCAACACCACCGCGCCGCAGTTCACGGCCACCGCGTACCGGATCGGCTACTACGGCGGGACGCAGGCCCGGCAGGTGTGGAAGTCCGACGCGACGCAGGGGAAGGCGCAGCCGAAGTTCACCGTCGAGGCCCAGGTGAACACGGTCAGCACGACCTGGCAGCCGTCCCTGACGGTGGCCACCGACAACTGGCCCGAGGGCTCCTACCTGATCCGGCTGGACGCGGTCGGCGGCAAGGTGAAGGGCCCACGGTTCGTGCCGATCACCGTCAAGTCGACGTCCACGGCCGGCAAGGTGGTGCTGCTCAACGGCGTCACCACGTGGCAGGCCTACAACTCCTACGGCGGCTTCGACCTCTACAGCGGCGGCCCGAAGAACGACTACGGGCACCGCGCGCGCATCGTGTCCTTCGACCGGCCGTACGACACCACCGGCGCGGACCGGTTCCAGACCTACGAGCAGTCCTCGATCGTCTTCGCCGAGAAGCTGGCCGCCTCCCACAACCTGCAGCTCGCCTATGCCACGGACCTCGACCTGCACGAGAACCCCGGCATGTTCCAGGGCGCGCGGGCGATCATCTCGCTGGGCCACGACGAGTACTACTCGACGCAGATGCGCCAGACCCTGACGCAGGCGCGCGGCGCCGGGACGAACCTCGCCTTCCTCGGCGCCAACGCGATCTTCCGCCACATACGCTTCCAGGACTCGCCGCTGGGCAAGGACCGCATCCAGGTGGACTACAAGGACGCGGCCGAGGACCCGATGCACGTGACCAACCCGGAGGAGTCGACCCAGGACTGGCGCAACCCGCCGGACCCGCGGCCGGAGAACGTCCTGACCGGCGTCTACTACGAGTGCAACCCGGCGAACGCGAACATGGTCGTGTACGACCCGACGTCCTGGCTCCTGGCCGGCACGGACGCGCACGCGGGGGAGTCGTTCAAGGGGCTGGTCGGCGTGGAGTACGACCGGGTGGTCGCGGACTCCACGACCCCGCACCCGATCGAGGCGCTGACCCACTCGCCTATCACCTGCCAGGGCAAGGCCTCCTACGCGGACTCGGCGTACTACACGGTGCCCTCGGGCGCGGGCGTCTTCGCGAGCGGCACGATGCGCTGGAACTGCGCCCTGGTCAGCGGCGGCTGCACGGACAAGATGGACGCCGCCGCGCACACCTTCGCGCAGCAGGTGACGGCCAACATGTTGCTGGCCTTCGCCGCCGGCCCGGCCGGCCAGGCGCACCCGGCGGTGGACAACATGGCGAAGCTCAAGCCGGCGCCGAGCCGGGGCGGGGTGGCGCCTTAGCGGGTGTCGCGCTTGTGCGGGGGGTGGCACGGCGGCTCGGCGGCCGGCTCACGCAGTCCTGCTCGCTGCTTCGTGTCTGTCGGCGTCGCGACCGGCTCGGCGGCTCAAGCCTCACGAGGCCTTGCTCGCCGCTCCGTGCCTGCCGCGGTCGCGACCGGCACGGCGGCTTGAGCGTCACGCGGTTTTGCTCGCCGCTTCGCGCCTGCCGGGTCGCGACCGCCGCGACTCGTGTGTGCGCCGTGTGCCGCACTGCCCGGCCCTCGCGCAGGTCCCGACCGGCCTGCGCTTAGAATCGGGCGGGTGACCGCGCAAACCTCTTCCACCGCTCCGAGCGAGGCCGTGCCCTCGGAGAACGTCGCCGACGTCATCGTGGTCGGGGCCGGGCCCTCGGGCTCGGCGACGGCCCATCATCTGGCCACCGCCGGCCTGGACGTCCTGCTGCTGGAGAAGTCCCAGTTCCCGCGGGAGAAGGTGTGCGGCGACGGCCTGACGCCGCGTGCGGTGAAGTCGCTCGTGCGGATGGGCGTCGACACGTCCGAGGAAGCCGGCTGGCTGCACAACAGGGGCCTGCGGATCCTCGGCGGCGGCATGCGGCTGGAGCTGCCGTGGCCGGAGCTGGCCGCCTACCCGAACTACGGGCTGGTGCGGCCGCGCGCCGACTTCGACCAGATCCTGGCGCGGCAGGCGCAGAAGACCGGGGCCCGGCTGCACGAGAACACGAACGTCACCGGTCCTATCGTGGACCAGCGCAGCAACCGGGTGATCGGCGTGACCGCGCGCATCACCGACGCCGACGGCGGCAAGCGCGACACCGCCTTCCACGCCCCGCTGATCGTCGCCGCCGACGGCAACTCCACCCGGCTCTCGATCGCGCTGGGCCTGCACAAGCGCGACGACCGGCCGATGGGTGTGGCCTACCGCACCTACTACAAGTCGCCGCGCACCAACGACGACTACCTCGAGTCCTGGCTGGAGCTCTGGGACGGCACGCGCCTGCTCCCCGGCTACGGCTGGGTCTTCGGCATGGGCGACGGCACCTCCAACGTGGGCCTGGGCATCCTGAACACCACCAAGTCCTTCCGCAACGTCAAGTACCCGGACCTGCTGCGCGCCTGGCTGAAGAACACCCCCGAGGAGTGGGGCTTCAACGAGGAGAACCGCACCGAGCCGATCCGCGGCGCCGCGCTCCCGATGGGCTTCAACCGCCAGCCGCACTACACCCGCGGCGTGCTGCTGGTCGGCGACGCCGGCGGCATGGTGAACCCGTTCAACGGCGAGGGCATCGCCTACGCGATGGAGTCCGGCGAGCTGGCCGCGGACGTGATCGCGCAGGCCCTGGCGCGCCCCTCCGGCCCGGAGCGGGAGCTCGCGCTCTCGGCGTACCCGCGGGTGCTGAAGGAGACCTACGGCGGCTACTACACGCTGGGCCGGCTGTTCGTGAGCCTGATCGGCAACCCGAAGGTGATGCGCCTGGCCACCCAGCGCGGGCTGTCGCACCCGATGCTGATGCGCTTCACGCTGAAGATGCTCGCCAACCTCACCGACCCCAAGGGCGGCGACGCGATGGACCGCGTCATCAACGCGATGGCGAAGATCGCGCCGGACGCGTAGCCGCCGCCTAGCCGCCGTGTTGGCGGCGCTTGTGCCATAGTGCTGTCAGGCCGTGACTGGCGCTGAGGTGGGTCACCACCGGGGAGCGGCCTGACACTCGCTGTCTTTGCCGTGCGCCTGGGCGACTTCCTTCAAGCCGCTCAGGAGGCGTGCTCATGCTCATGGACGGAACCGCCGCGGCCCGGCGCATCGTCGACCAGGCCGCGGCCGACGCGGCCACCCTGACCGCCAACGGCGTGACGCCGTGTTTGGCGACGGTGCTGGTCGGTTCGGACCCGGCGTTGGTGACCTACGTCCGGATGAAGCAGAACCGCAGTGCGAAGGCCGGGATCGGCTCCTGGCACGTGGAACTGCCGGACACCATCACCACCGGCACCCTGGTCGCCGCGCTCACCGAACTGTCGCAGGACCCGGACGTGCACGGCATCCTGCTCCAGCACCCGGTCCCGGCGCACATCGACGAGCGCGCCGCCTTCGAGGCCATCGACCCGGCCAAGGACGTGGACGGCGTGACGATGCACTCCTTCGCCGCGATGGCCTTCGGCGAGCCCGGCTTCGTCTCGGCCACCCCCGGCGGGATCCTGCGCCTGCTCGACGAGTACGAGGTCGACCTGGCCGGGAAGCACGCGGTGGTGGTCGGCCGCAGCCCGATCCTGGGCAGGCCGGTGGGGATGATGCTGCTGGCCCGGGACGCGACGGTGACCTACTGCCACTCGCGCACCGTCGACCTGGCCTCGTACACGCGGCAGGCGGACATCCTGGTCGCGGCGGTCGGCCGGCCGAGGTTCATCACCGGCGCCGACATCAAGCCCGGCGCGGTCGTCATCGACGCCGGCTACAACCCGGGCAACGTCGGCGACGTCGACTTCGACAGCGCGGCCGAGAAGGCGAGCCTGATCACGCCGGTGCCCGGCGGCGTCGGGCCGATGACGATCGCGGTGCTGCTGGAGCAGACCGTGGAGGCGGCGCGGCGGCAGCTCACGCGGCGCTGACTGTTGGGGCGTGACGGGGCGCTGAGTGACGGGACACTGATTCACGGGAGCGCTGACTTACGGGAGCGCCGACTTACGCGGCGGCGACCTCGGGTCGAACGCTATGGCGTCGTACTGATGACCGCGACGCCTGCCGTCGTCCCGAGGAACAGCTTGTCCCCGACGACGGCCGGCGTGGCGAAATGCGGCAGCGCGCCGGCCGACACCTGCCGCGTCGTCTGCCCCGTCGCCGGATCGAGCGCGTAGAGCACCCCGGCGTCGTAGTCGGTGACCCAGACCCGGCCGCCGGCCACGACCGGCTGCCCGTTGCTGTGCGCCGCATGCCACAGCTGCGTCGCCTGGCTCCCGATCCGGAAGGCGCGCGTGCCGTCCGCGCACGGCAGGTACACCACGTCGCCCTGCACCGCGGCCGCGCCGAAGGCGGCGCAAGCGGTGAACGCCGTCCCCGCGCTGATGCCGCCGAGCCGCGTCGGATCCAGCAGGTATCCCTGCCCTGATTTACCGGCGATGATCACATGTCCGGCGGCCAGCGTCGGGTTCATCGAGCCCAGATCGAGGTCTGACGCGTTGTCGGCGGCCCACGACGCCGGTGCGAAGAAGTCCACCCGTTTGGCGTTCTCGTCCAGCGCGACGACCGAGTCGGTGCCGTCGAAGGGTTGGCTTGCCTTATCCGCGTTGCCGTTGCCGATCGAGAAGTACAGGCGATCCGTGCCCACTGCCGCTGGGCCGGGAGCCCACATGCCGCCGCGGCCGTCGGACGAGGCCTCGAACCAATTGACGGATCCCGAGGCGGTGTCTACGGATGCGACCGCTCCGGTGTAGGTACCGCAGTCCCCGTACAGACCCCCGAAGGCTGCGAACACATGTCCGTGCCACAGTGTCAGCGCCGAACGCTGTTGCAGGAAGGCCTGGTCGCCGACCGGTGGATCGACTGTCGCGTGCGAGACGACGTGGCCGTCCGCAGCGCTGAGTCCGTACAACACGTGGTGTGCGTTCGCGTCCTCGGCGACCGCGTACACGAGATGAGACGCGGGATCGTATACCGGAGCCCCGGTGATCCCCAGGGGAACGATGTTCCCGCACCCGTGCGGCCTAAAGGGTTCGGCCAGATGCTTGCTCCAGATCACCGAACCATTGGTCGGTGAGAGCGCGTAGACCGTGTTGTTCTCTGTGGCGGCGAAGACTTCGTTCCCGCCATCGGCGGGTTCTCCATATACCGGTCCATCGAGTCTCACCGCGGTCACCGCTGTGGACGAGGGCGCCGGCTTGGCGGTGCTGTGCGCCGAACAGCCTGCCGCCGCGGCCACCGCGAGTGCCACCAGCACTCCCGCGGCCCGGGCGACGGACACGCCGTTGTGTCGTCGACTCCGAAAGGACCTCACCGGTCCAGTGTGCCCCTGATGCCTGCGCGGCGGGCGTTACGAGCCGCGCTTCACAGCCTCGCTCAGCCGTGCCGCCGCCTCCACCACCGACTGCGCGTGCAGCCGGCCGGGCTGGCGCGTCAGGCGCTCGATCGGGCCGGAGACCGACACCGCGGCGATGACCCGGTTGTTGGGCCCGCGCACCGGCGCCGACACCGAGGCCACGCCCTGCTCGCGCTCGGCGACCGACTGGGCCCAGCCGCGGCGGCGCACGCCGGCCAGCGTGGTCGCGGTGAACCGCGCGCCCTGCAGGCCGCGGTGCAGCCGGTCCGGCTCCTCCCACGCCAGCAGGATCTGCGCCGCCGAACCGGCCGTCATCGGCAGCGCCGAGCCGATCGGCACGGTGTCGCGCAGCCCTGACATGCGCTCGGCGGCGGCCACGCACACGCGCAGGTCGCCCTGGCGCCGGTAGAGCTGCGCCGATTCGCCGGTGTGGTCGCGCAGCGCGGCCAGCACCGGCCCCGCCGCGGCCAGCAGCCGGTCCTCGCCGGCCGCCGAGGCCAGTTCCTGCAGCCGGGGCCCGAGGATGAAGCGGCCCTGCATGTCCCGGGATACGAGACGGTGGTGCTCAAGGGCCACCGCCAGCCGGTGTGCTGTCGGGCGCGCCAATCCCGTGGCCGTCACCAGGCCCGCCAAGGTGGTCGGGCCTGCTTCCAGGGCGCTCAATACGACGGCGGCCTTGTCCAGGACGCCGACTCCGCTAGAGTTGTCCATAGACCGAATTCTGCCGTCTCAGATCCCGAGACGCAAGGCGTGCGCGGGGAATGATCGAAGCCGCTGTGGCGGCCGCCGGCGCGCGATCGGCGACAACAGAAGTATCCAAGTGGGAAGACAGGAGCGACGATGCCCCACACCCTGGCCGAAAAGGTGTGGGCGGACCACGTGGTCCGCTCGGCCGACGGCGAGCCCGACCTGCTCTACATCGACCTCCACCTGCTGCACGAGGTGACCTCGCCGCAGGCGTTCGACGGACTCCGCCAGGCCGGCCGGTCCGTGCGCCGCCCCGATCTCACCATCGCCACCGAGGACCACAACACCCCCACGCTGGAGATCGACAAGCCGATCGCCGACCCGGTGTCGCGGCTGCAGATCGAGACGCTGCGCAAGAACTGCGCCGACTTCGGCGTGCGGATCCACTCCCTGGGCGACGCCCAGCAGGGCATCGTGCACGTGGTCGGCCCGCAGCTGGGCCTGACCCAGCCCGGGATGACCGTGGTGTGCGGCGACTCGCACACCTCCACCCACGGCGCCTTCGGCGCGCTGGCGTTCGGCATCGGCACCAGCGAGGTCGAGCACGTGCTGGCCACCCAGACGCTGCCGCTGAAGCCGTTCAAGACGATGGCCGTCACGGTCACCGGCACGCTGGCCGAGGGCGTCACCGCCAAGGACGTGGTGCTCGCGGTCATCGCGCAGATCGGCACCGGCGGCGGGCAGGGCTACGTCCTGGAGTACCGCGGCGAGGCCATCCAGAAGCTGTCGATGGAGGGCCGGATGACGGTCTGCAACATGTCCATCGAGGCCGGCGCCCGCGCCGGGATGATCGCGCCGGACGAGACCACGTTCGCGTACCTGAAGGGGCGCGCGCACGCGCCGTCCGGTGCCGACTGGGACGCGGCGGTCGCGTACTGGAAGACGCTGCGCACCGACGAGGGCGCGACCTTCGACGCCGAGGTCGTCATCGACGGCGACGCGCTGACCCCGTACGTCACCTGGGGCACCAACCCCGGCCAGGGCCTGCCGCTGTCGGCGTCGGTCCCGGACCCGGAGACGGACTTCGGCGTGGAGACCGACAAGGTCGCGGCGCGCAAGGCTTTGGAGTACATGGGCCTGGAGGCCGGCACGCCGCTGCGGGAGATCAGGGTGGACACCGTCTTCCTCGGCTCGTGCACCAACGGCCGGCTGGAGGACCTGCGCGCGGCGGCCGCCGTCATCAAGGGCCGCAAGGTGGCCGAGGGCGTCCGGATGCTCGTGGTGCCGGGCTCGGCGCGGGTGCGGCTGGAGGCCGAGGCCGAGGGGCTGCACGAGGTGTTCACCGCGGCCGGCGCCGAGTGGCGGTTCGCCGGCTGCTCGATGTGCCTGGGCATGAACCCCGACCAGCTGGCCCCCGGCGAGCGCTCGGCGTCCACGTCCAACCGCAACTTCGAGGGGCGGCAGGGCAAGGGCGGGCGCACGCACCTGGTGTCGCCGCTGGTGGCCGCCGCGACGGCGGTCAGGGGGACCTTGTCGTCCCCGTCGGATCTGGCCGTCTGAGCCGGCAGAGATTTTAGGAGCGAGGACAGTCATGGAGAAGTTCACGACGCACACCGGGCGCGCGCTGCCGCTGCGCCGCTCCAACGTCGACACCGACCAGATCATCCCGGCGGTGTACCTCAAGCGCATCACGCGCACCGGTTTCGAGGACGGGTTGTTCGCCGCCTGGCGCGCGGACCCGGAGTTCATCCTGAACCAGGAGCAGTACCAGGACGTGACCGTGCTGGTCGCCGGTCCCGACTTCGGCACCGGCTCCTCGCGCGAGCACGCGGTGTGGGCGCTGAAGGACTACGGGTTCAAGGTGGTGCTCTCGGCGCGGTTCGCCGACATCTTCCGGGGCAACTCGGCCAAGGACGGGCTGCTGACCGCGGTGCTGAAGCAGGAGGACATCGAGCTCCTGTGGAAGCTGGTGGAGGAGAACCCGGAGCTGGAGGTGACGGTCGACCTGCAGGCTCGCGAGGTGCGGGTCGAGGGGCACGTGTTCAGCTTCGAGGTGGACGAGTACACGCGGTGGCGGCTGCTGGAGGGGCTGGACGACATCAGCCTGACGCTGCGGCACGGCGAGGTGATCGACGAGTTCGAGGAGACGCGTCCGGGGTTCAAGCCGAAGACGCTGCCGGCGGCGGTGTGAGGGTCGGCGTCGGCGTAAGGCTTGGCGGCGTCGGCTGATGTCGGCTGACGTCCCGGCTTGATCAGTTTCTTCTTGGGCGGGGCCCAGGGGCACTATGGGTGAATGTCACCCGACGCGCCTCTGCGGCCCCGCCCTTCGCGTTATGCGGCCTTCGCGGCGCGTCTGAAGGACGTCCACAAGGCGCTCGGCGATCCGCGCATCCCCGCGCAGCGGCGTGCCGAACTCACCAAGCGGGTGCTCGCCATCACCGCTTTGTCGCGGCATGACGTGACGGTCGCGGCACACCGTTTGGAAGAGTTTTTCTGCGAACTCGCGATCCTGGCTCCCGGGGTGGTTTCCACCCCCGTTTCCGGCCCCGCAGACACCCCTTCTGGGAAAAACACTGCGACACAAGGGTGATTTAACCCCTAGGTATTTGATTCGCCCTCTGGCGCCACCATACGGTGCGATTGGTTCTGATACGGAGCAAGCATGCGACGTACGGCCGAAATCAGAGCAAGACGTACCAACAGCCCCAAGGGTAGGTAGACATGAACAAGGCCCAGCTGATCGAGGCCGTCGCCGACAAGCTCGCTGCGTCCAAGAAGGACGCCGGGGACGCGGTCGACGCGGTCCTGGACGCGATCATCGCCTCGGTGGCCTCGGGGACCAAGGTCTCCATCACCGGATTCGGCTCCTTCGAGAAGGTCAAGCGCCCGGCGCGCACCGCCCGCAACCCGCGCACCGGCGAGCAGGTGAAGGTCAAGGCCTCCTCCGCGCCGAAGTTCAAGGCGGGTCAGGGCTTCAAGGACATGGTCAACGGCGACAAGAAGGCTCCCGCCGCCGCCAAGGCCGCCGCCAAGAAGACCACCGTCAAGGCCGCCGCCAAGAAGGCGGCCCCGGCCAAGAAGACCGCGGCCAAGGCGACCGCCGCCAAGGCCGCCCCGGCGAAGAAGGTCGTCGCGAAGAAGACCGCCGTCAAGGCCACCGCCAAGAAGGCGGCCCCGGCCAAGAAGGCGCCCGCGAAGAAGGCGGCGCCGGCCAAGAAGGCCGCCGCCAAGAAGGCGACCGTCGTGAAGGCGGCGGCCAAGAAGGCCGCCACCGCCAAGAAGGCCCCGGCCAAGAAGGCCACCCCGGCCAAGAAGGCCGCCGCCCGACCGGTCGCGAAGAAGGTCGCCAAGGCCCCGGCCAAGAAGGCGGCCCCGGCCAAGCGCACCACCACCAAGAAGGCCCCGGCGAAGAAGACCGCCGCGAAGCGCTAGTTCCGCGCGCAGATGGTATGACGGCCGGGACCCCCGTCCCAGCAGTCTGATACGAGGCGGTGCCCCTGGTGGGGCGCCGCCTCGTCGCTTTGGCGCGGGGGCGCGCTCGGGGTCCGGGCGGCGGCGAGTCAGAGTGCTCAGATGATGATGTCCCGCGGCCTGGGGGCTGATGGGGTCGGCGGCGGCGGGCTGTGTGCGCTGTCGGGATCGAGGCTGTCCCAGCCGCTCGATATGTGCAGGCGATGGTGTGCTTCGGCTGGCCCGGCTTGGTTGGTCGCGGCTCGCTCTACGGCAGCTGCGCGCGCCCTACTCCGGCAGCGGCAGCGTCACCAGCGTCACCGCCGTGACCCGGCCGTCCTCCACGCTCATCTTCACGCGCTGGCCGACGCGCAGCAGGCGCAGGCCGCCGGCGTCGAAGGCGGCGGTGTCGAAGGCGACCTCCGTGCCGTCGTCGAGCAGGAGGGTGCCGGTGCGGGTCGTGGGGTCGAAAACCCTTGCGGTGCCTTGGGCCTCTTTGCGCGTCACGCACTGTTTATACACCCGAGGCGACCCGGTCCCGTGCGCTCCAGATCTCGGTGGTGTGCGGTCCTACTCCCAGGCGGAGGGCGTCGGCGAGGTCCGACGCGGTGTCGACGTCGCGTCGCAGTGAGCTGATGCCGGTGGGCGGCAGTGGCGGGAGTTCTATGGCGCCGCTGGCGGTGTGGGCTGCGCGGGAGGGGCCGCCGAAGCTGGGGTTCAGGTCTGCGGTGGGGGGTGCGAAGAGCATCGTGGTGCCGATGTCGTGGGCGTCGGCGATGAAATGGCGGGTGGGGCCGGAGTTGTGTGCGGCCGAAGAGATGTGCGCAAGTGCAATATCCAACTCGGCGGCGCGTAATGCCGGGAGATCGGCTGTGCAGGCGGCGATACCCATTTCGGTTCCGAATTCGCGGCGGGCGGCTGTGGCACCGAACAAGAATGCGGCATTCAATCCCGCGTCGGGCTTGTCGGGGACGATCGTCGCGCCGAGCGCGCCGAGGACTTCGGCGGCCCGGGGGTCGTCTGTCACCACCACCGCGTGCGCTATCCGGGACGCCGACAGGGCCGCACTCACCGCGTCCGCGGCGAAGGCCAGGGCCAGCCTTTCGCGCAGCGCCGGGGGCATATCCGGGCCGGCCAGGCGGGTCTTGGCCAGCCCCAGTCGTTTCACCGGCACCACCAGGCACCAGCCGGTGGCGTCCGTGGCGTCCGCGGCGCGCGGGGTGTTGCTCGCGCCGTGCTCGGAGAGGTCTGACCGGGGCATGACTTGATCCTGTCACGCCGGGACGACGACCGGCGTACTTGTTCGGACGCCCCGCACTCGGGAACACTTGGGGGATGCCCTCCAGCACCCCCTACCGGCCGCCGAGGAAACAGGGCGCGGCCTTCCGGTTCATCGTTGTGGTGTTAGTGCCACTGCTGCGCGTGCTGATGAAGCGGGACTGGCGCGGCGGGGAGAACATCCCGGAGACCGGCGGCGTGGTGATCGCGGCCAATCACATCTCGCACGTGGACGCGTTCGCGTTCGGCCACTACGTCTACGGCAACGGCCGCGTCCCGCGGTTCCTGGCCAAGTCCGGGGTGTTCAAGAACAAGTTCGTCGGCGGGGTGCTGCGCGCGGCGAAGCAGATCCCGGTCTACCGGGACAGCGCGGACGCGGCCAACGCGCTGCGCGACGCGATCGCCGCGGTGAACGACGGCCAGGCGGTCGCGCTGTATCCGGAGGGCACCATCACGCGCGACCCCGGGATATGGCCGATGGCGGCGAAGAGCGGCGCGGCGCGGATCGCGCTCGCGACGGGCTGTCCGGTCGTCCCGGTGGCACAGTGGGGACCGCAGGAGATCCTGGCGTACCACGAGCGGCGGCCGCACCTGCTGCCCCGCAAGAGGATGATCATGCTGGCCGGGCCCCCGGTGGACCTCGACGACCTGCGCGGCCTCCCGCAGACCGCGGAGACGCTGCGCGAGGCGACCGACCGCATCATGGACGCCATCACCGAGCTGCTGGCGAAGGTGCGCGGCGAGGCCCCGCCGGCGGTGCGCTACATGCCGGTCAACGGGGTCGAGAACGGCGAGAACGGCTACGACGGCTACAACGGCTACAACAGCGAGAACGTGCTCGACACCGAGCGCGAGAACGAGAACGGCGACAGCGGAAAGCAGGTCGAGAGCGCATGAGGCGTTGTGCCGTCTTCGGCACCGGCATGTGGGGCACGGCGATGAGCATCGTCCTGGCCGACGCCGGCAACGAGGTCGTGATGGTCGGACGCCGCGAGGCGCAGATCGCCGCGATCAACGCCGACCACGAGAACGCCGAGTACTTCCCCGGCGTCCGCCTCCCCGACGCGGTCCGCGCCACCACCGGCGCCGCCGAGGCGTTGGCCGGCGCGGAGTTCGCGTACCTGAGCGTCCCGGCCCAGACGCTGCGCGCGAACCTCACCGCGTGGAGGGACCTCATCGGCCCGGACACCGTCCTGGTGTCGCTGATGAAGGGCCTGGAAGTCGGCACCGCCAAGCGCATGACCGAGGTGATCCGCGAGCTGACCGGCTTCGGCCGTGAGCGCGTCGCAGTCCTGTCCGGCCCCAACCTCTCCCCGGAGATCGCCCGCCGCCAGCCCGCCGCCTCGGTGGTGGCCAGCCGCGACGAGGACGTGGCGCTGCGCCTGCAGGCCGCCACGAACGGCCCCTACTTCCGCACCTACACCGCCAGCGACGTGACCGGCGTGGAACTCGGCGGCGTGGTGAAGAACGTCATCGGCCTGGCGGTCGGCATCGCCGACGGCATGGGCTTCGGCGACAACACCAAGGCGACCATCATCACCCGCGGACTGGCCGAGACCGCACGGCTCGGAGCGGCGCTGGGCGCCGACCCCTACACGTTCTCGGGGCTGGCCGGCCTCGGCGACCTGGTGGCCACCTGTGCCTCGCCGCTGTCCCGCAACCGCAGCTTCGGCGTGCACCTCGGGCGCGGGCTGACGCTGGAGCAGGCCCAGGCGGAGGTGAAGCAGACCGCCGAGGGCGTGAAGTCGTGCGAGGCGGTGCTGGAGCTGGCGGACCGGCACGGCGTGGAGATGCCGATCGCCGAGACGGTGGTGGCCATCGTGCACGACGGCCGGGCGCCGGCGGAGATGCTCAAGGAACTGATGACGCGGCCCGTGAAGCCGGAGCGCCACGGGCACTAGGCGCTCGGCACTGGATGCTGAGCGTAGGCCTAGGCCTAGGCGTTGCGCGCTGGGTACTGGGCGCTACGCGGGTTCCGGCGCGGCGCCGCCCACCGCGACGTCCGCGGGCCGGGTCCGCTCCGCCCACCGCGTGACCACCGGCCCCGCCAACCCCGCCGCCGCGAATCCCACCGCGAGCACGATCCACCCCGGCCCACCGAGCCCCAGCACCAACGCCGTCAGCAGCGCCGGCCCCACGGCGCCGGCGGCGTCGAGCCCCAGCAGCGTGAGTCCCTGGTACTGCCCCTGCGCATGGGCCGGCGCCAGACCAAAGCTCAACGAGAACCCGGCGGCGGTCACCCACACCCCGGCCGCGCATAACACCGCCGCCCCGGCGAACAGCACCAGCGTCTCGGACCACCGCGGCCCCGAACCGCTGCCGGCCAGCACCGCGCACCCCACCGCGATCGCGACGCCCGCGACGCGCAACGCCTTCCCGCCCTGCTCGGTCGTCTCGATGCGCCGCCCGACCGGCTGCATCAGCGCCGTCCCCAGCACGAAGTTCAGCCCGAACACCGCGGCGGCGGCCCAGTGCGGGATGTGCGTCCGCGACGCTATCCACAGCGGGATCAGCAGCGTCACGACCACCGCCTGCAGGTTGATCAGACCATTGAGAACGGCGAACGCCGCGTACGGCCGGTCCGCCAGCGCCGCGAACCGCCGCGCGCCCTCGGGTCGCGGCAGCGGTGTGAAGTTCGGGACACGCAACAGCAACAGTGCGCAGACCACATAGGACACCGCGTTCACCAGAATCACCGTGACGTAGGCCCCGCGCGTCCCGATCTGGATCGCCACCGCCGCGAGCAGCGTCCCGGCGACCACCGCCACGCTCACGAACGTCCGCAGCTTCGCCCGGAACAGCGCCGGCCGCTCGCCCCCGACGCGGCCTATCATCGCCCCGCGCGCCGCGTTGTTCGCCGCGTCGGCGACGTAGTCGAAGGCCGCCACCACGGTGAACGCCCACCATGAATGCACGACCACGAACAGCGCCATCGTGACCGTCTGCACCGCGAGTGTCACCAGCTGGACGGTGCGCGGCCCGACCCGGTCGGCGAGCGTCCCGGCGGGCACCGAGCCCAGCAGCGCGGCCAGACCGGCCAGGCTCAGGCCGGTGCCGACCCGGCGCGCCGGGATGCCCACGATCACCGTGAAATACAGCGCCGAGGTGGCCAGGAACATGCCGGTGCCGACCCGGTTCACGAAGCTCGACATCACCAGCGCGCGCTGCGGTCCGGTGTCCGGGAGCGCCCGCGCCAACCAGCCGGGGATGCGCCGCGGGGCTTCCTGACGAGACGAATCGTCGTAACCCGCCGGATTCCCACCCCGCTCGATCATGCACCGGACCCTACTCCGACTTCGGTAGGGTCAGTCTCATGAGCGATCAGAAGCGGATCCGGGTGGCAGTCGTGTTCGGCGGACGCTCCAGCGAGCACGCCATCTCCTGCGTCACCGCCGGTTCCATACTGGACGCCCTGCGCGACGGGCCGGACCCGCTGCGCTACGAGATCCTGCCGATCGGCATCGCCGCGGACGGCCGCTGGGTGCTGGCCGACCTGCCGGACGGCGGCGGCCTGAAGCTGGCCATCACCGACGGCCGGCTGCCGGAGATCGGGCAGCCCGCCTCGGCCGAGCGCGCGAACCTGGTCACCATGGCCGGGGACCCGACCGCGCGCGAGCTGACCGTGCACGAGCCCGGCGCGGTGCCGAAGTCGCTCGGCGAGGTGGACGTGGTGCTGCCGCTGCTGCACGGCCCCTACGGCGAGGACGGCACGCTGCAGGGCCTGCTGGAGCTCGCCGGCATCCCCTACGTCGGCTCCGGCGTGCTGGCCTCCGCGGTCTCCATGGACAAGGAGTTCATGAAGCGGCTGCTGACCCAGGCCGGGTTCGAGGTCGGTCCGTACGAGGTCGTGCGGCCCCGGGACTGGGCCACCGAGGAGGGCCGGTCCGCGGTGCGGCTGGCCGTGGAAGAGCTCGGATACCCGGTGTTCGTCAAGCCGGCCCGCGGCGGCTCTTCGATGGGCATCACCAAGGTCGACCGCCCCGAGGACCTCGGCCAGGCGATCGACACCGCCCGGCGGCACGACCCCAAGGTGCTGGTGGAGGCCGCGATCGCGGGCCGCGAGATCGAGTGCGGGGTGCTGGAGGCGATCGATCCGCTGGCCCCGGCCGAGGCCTCGATGCCGGCCGAGCTGCGGGTCACCGGGGAGCACGCGTTCTACGACTTCGAGGCCAAGTACCTCGACGGCAGCACCCAGGTGGACATCCCGGCGCGGTTGAGCGACGAGGAGATCGCGGACATCCGGGAGCAGACCGTCGGCGTCTTCGAGACGCTGGGCTGCGAGGGGCTGGCCCGCGTCGACTTCTTCTACCAGGAGTCGGCCGACGGCGGTCCGGGCCGGTTCATCGTCAACGAGATCAACACCATGCCGGGGTTCACCCCGACGTCGATGTTCCCGCAGATGTGGCAGGCGGCCGGGATGTCGTACCCGGAGCTGATCTCGCGGCTGATCGACACGGCGCTGCGGCGGCCGGCCGGGCTGCGCTGAGGCGGTTCGGTCTGAGCTCGCCGGACTACTGGATCTGGTCGCTGACGAACTGCCCGGCCTTGGTCGGCACGGTCTTCACGATCAGCGGGGCCAGGTCCACCAGCGCGTTCGACGCGTCCTGCTTCTGGGCGGCGCCGTCGTAGGGGACTGTGACCTCGATGTACACGGCGCGGTCGGTGGTGGTGTAGGTGACGCTGTCCGTGCCGTTGTCCTGGATCAGCCAGTTGACCTGCGAGGTGTCGTCCCCCATGCTCGCGTACTGGTTGGACAGCGGGGTGTAGTCCGGGCCGCCGACCACGACCGCGGCCGGTTCGGCGACGCCGCAGCGCAGCACGGTGGTCGGTGAGCCCCAGACCGCGGCGCGCTGCCCGACGTGGCCGTCGGTGCCGACCGCGCCGCGCCGGTGCTTGCCCTCCAGGTCCGACGGCAGGGCCTTGACGAGGTTCGCGCAGGCGGTGAGGACGGCCGGGTCGGAGGTCTCCGGCAGTCCGACGCCGACGGCGCCGGTCTGGCCGACGTGGTAGCCCCACACCGCCCCCACGCACGCCAAAACCGCGGCTGTCGCTACAGCCGCGGCCGGTATCCACCTGTTCCCCGAGTATGGATTCTTGGGATCTCCCGCAGTCACCGACACGGAAGATTGGTCTACCACATCACTCGAAGTGCACGATGGGGCAGGTCAGTGTACGCGTGATGCCCTCGATGACCTGGATCTTGGCGATCACCAGCCGGCCGAGCTCGTCCATGGTCGCGGCCTCGGCGCGAACGATGACGTCGTAGGGCCCGGTCACGTCTTCGGCGGTGGTGATGCCGCTCTCGAGTTCGGCGATCGCCTGCGCCACGGCGCCCGCCTTCCCCACCTCGGTCTGGACCAGGATGTACGCTTGAACCACGTGTCCTCCTACTGTCGGAAACGCCACCTTAGCCTGCGGTTCCCCCATTCCGGGAGTCCATGCCCGTTGGGCGGACCGCCACGGTTCACCCGAACGAGTAGTGTCGGGCTGCGCCGGGTTACGGTACCGGCGTGGAGACCATCGACGACGTCGGCGAGTTCGGGCTCATCGCCCGCGTCCAGGCGCGCCTGCCCCTGACCAGCCCCGAGACCCTGGTGCCGTCCGGCGACGACGCGGCGGTGCTGGCCGCACCCGACGGGCGCCTGGCGATCAGCACCGACGTGCTGCTGGAGGGCCGCCACTTCCGTCGTGACTGGTCCGGCCCGCGTGACGTCGGACACAAGGCCGCGGCCCAGAACTTCAGCGACATCGCCGCGATGGGCGGCGTCCCGACCTCGCTGCTGCTGGCCATGGTGCTGCCCGGCGACCTGCCGGTGGCCTGGGTCGAGGAGTTCGCCGAGGGCGTGGCCGCCGAATGCGCCCCGCTCGGCGCGATCGTGGCCGGCGGCGACATGGTGCGCGGCGACCTGATCACCATCTCGGTGACGGTGCTCGGCACGCTGGAGGGCCGGGCCCCGGTGCTGCGCTCGGGCGCGCGGCCGGGCGACACGGTGGCCGTGGCCGGACGGCTCGGGTGGTCGGCGGCGGGGCTGGAATTGCTGCTGTCCGGGCAGGATCCGCACGGTGACGTGGGTGATGGCGCGGCGCAAGCGGCGGGTGGCGGGACCGGAGCGGGGTCCGGGACCGAGGCGCTTCCGCAGCCTGCTGACTATCTTGCTGCGCACCGCCGCCCGAGCCCTCCGTACGCGGCCGGTCCGCAAGCCGCGCGGGCCGGTGCCACGGCGATGCTGGATGTGAGCGACGGTCTGCTGGCCGACCTGAAACACCTGGCTGTGGCCAGCGGGGTCGCGGTCGACGTCGACAGCACTCTGCTGGTCACCACCCCCGGCCCGCGCCTGGACCAGATCCTGACGGGCGGCGAGGACCACGCGCTGGTCGCGACCTTCGCCGCCGAGGTTCCTGAGGGCTGGCGCCCCATCGGCACCGTGTACGAAGGCGCCGCGGCCGTGACCGTGGACGGTAAGCCCTGGGAGGGTCCCGGCGGCTTCAGCCACTTCGGCCATTCGGCGTAACGCGGACGGCGCCGATCCCCCCGTGGGACCGGCGCCGCCCGCCGGGCAAAACCGCACCTCGGCATCCGACATGCGGATCAGGCACCGCGCCGCGTCAGCCCGGTCAGCACCAGCGTGACCAGCGCCCCGACGGCCATCGCGATCCCGGCGGCGTGCATCCCGGACAGCGTGCCGAGGATCGCCACCCCCAGCGCGCTGCCGGTCTGCCGGGCCGCGTTCAGGGCGCCCTGGCCGGTCGCGGCGAGCGCCCGCGGCGTGGCCACGGCCATGTCGGCGGTGATCGAGGGGATGGTCATCGTGGTGGCGATGGCCATCAGGACCTGCGCGACGGTCACCACGGCCAGCGAGGTGTGCGGGCCGACGGTGAACAGGACCGCGCCGACCGCGACGTTCACCGCCATCGCCACCATCACCATCGGGCGCGCGCCGAACCGGTGCGCCAGCCGGCTGGTCGCGAACGGCAGGATGCATATCGGCACCATCATCGGCAGGAACGCGATGCCGGTCATGGCCGCGCTCAGGTGCCGCGTCTCCTCCAGCCACAGCGTGACCGAGTACAGCAGTCCGTAGAAGATGTAGTTCGCGGCGACCGCGGTCACCAGGTTGTTGCGGACGCGGCCCAGGCGCAGCAGCTCCGGCGGCAGCACCGGCGTCTCGGCCCGGCGCTCGACGAGGGCCACCGCGACGGCCGCCAAAACCGCGACCGCCAGCGCGATCAGCGCGGACGGCGTGCCCCAGCCCTCGGTGCCGGCGTCGACCAGGCCGTAGGTCAGGGCGCTGAGCGCGACGGTGAACAGGGCCAGGCCGGGGATGTCGAACTTCTTGCGCTGCTCGGAACGGTTCGAGGACAGGCCGCGCACCAGGAACCAGGAGACCAGCGCCAGCGGCGGGTTCACGACGAACACCAGGCGCCAGCCGCCGGCCGCGACCAGCGCGCCGCCGAGTACCGGCCCGACGGCCAGCCCGATCCCGGACAGCGCGGCCCACGCGCCGACCGCCTTCATCCGCTCCTTGGCGTCGGGGTAGAGGCCGGCGAGCAGCGCCAGCGAGGCCGGGACCATGCCGGCCGCCGCGGCTCCGAGCAGCGCACGGCCGGCGATCAGGCCGCCGACGTTCGGCGCCGCCGCGGACAGCAGCGATATCACGCCGAACAGCGCGACCGCGCTCTGGTACACGCGGCGGGCGCCGAACCGGTCGGCGATCGCGCCGGAGGCCAGCATCAGCCCGGCGAACACGACGGTGTAAGCGTCCACGGTCCACGGCAGCGCCGAGGCCGAGGCGTGCAGGTTCGTCTTGAGGTCGGGGAGGGCGACGTTCAGGATGGTCGCGTCGAGCAGGACCATGAAGTTGCCGGCCACGATGCCGGCGAACGCGGCCTTGGTCCGGCCGCTGGGAGCAGCAGGGGGAACAGGGACGGTGGTCTTTGATGCGGCTTCGTCGGTCAGTGCCATGCTTCGAGGATCGGGCCGATCCCGCTGCCACCGACAGACCCTCTTTCCGATCGGACCATCGGGGACTCCGATGGCGAGATCAGCGGAGTCTGCGCGAGGATCGGAGCGTGATCAGAAGCATATTGCTCATCAAATTCACGCCCGAAGCCACCGACGAACAGATCGAGGCCTTCGGCAAGGCTCTCGGCGACCTGCCGTTCGAGCGGCGCCGGCACTTCGAGTTCCACCGCGACGCCCGGCTGACGGACGACGCGATGGACGCCGCGGTGATCGCCGACTTCGACGACGAGGAGGCCTACCGGGCCTGGGTCGCGGACCCCGGCCACCACGAGGTGCGGTCGCGGTTCCTCGACCCGATCCGCGCTCAGCGGGAACGGATCCTGTTCCGTATCTGACTGGTCGCCGGACGGTTGGCTCCTCAGCCCTCCAGCCAACTCCCCAACACCGGGTTGAACTCGTTGATCCGCACCCGGCTGACCAGGTCGGCCTCGGCGAACGGGTCGTGCTCCAGCAGAGTCTTCAGCGCCGCCTCGTCCTCGACCTCGAAGATCAGCAGCGCGCCGGTGTTGTTGGCCCACGGCCCGGACACCAGCAGTTCCCCGCGGCCCTGGGCCTCCGCCAGGAAAGCGCGGTGTGCCGGGCGGACCTCGTCCCGCTTGGCGGTGTCCGCGGTGTAGACGTATTCGACGGCGAAGCGAGCCACCATGTCTCCTTGGGAATGGAAGTTTCAGTCCAGCGACGGCGTTCTGTTCAAAGGCTCCGGGGGATCCGGCGCGCGGCCCCGGGCTTCGCACGCACCGTACCCTGCGGACCGCCCCTATCGGAGAAGCCGATGGCAGGATGGTGGCATGGACACCCGACAGTTGCGCGCGTTCCTCGCGGTCGTGGACGCCGGTGGCATCTCCGCGGCCGCCGAGCAGCTCGGCTATGCGCAGAGCAGCGTCAGCGACCAGTTGCGGACCCTGGAGCGGGACCTCGGCACGCCGGTCCTGAACCGGACGAGCATCGGCACGGTCCCGACCGAGGCCGGCCAGCGCCTGCTGCCGTACGCGCGCCGGATGCTCGACCTGGACGGAGAGATGCGCCGCACCGTCTCCGGGAAGCGTCCGCTGCTGCGCATCGGGGCGTTGCAGTCGCTGGCCGACGAGTGGCTGCCCGAGATGCTGACGGCCTTCGACCACGGAGCCGCCGGGCCCGAGACCGCAGACGTCACGGTCACCGTCACCAGCCGCACCCGGCTGATGGAGGAGCTGCAGGAAGCCCGCCTGGACGCGGTGTTCACGCTGGACAGCGGCCCGGCCTACGACGGCCCGACCGCGGTGGTCGGCACCGACCGCGTGGTGCTGGTGACGGCCCCCTCGCATCCGCTGGCGAGCGTGCGCCCGCTGACGCTGGACGACGTCCGCGCCACCGAGTTCATGGTCACCGAGATCGGCTGCATCTACCGGCAGCTCTTCGACGAGAGCGGACGCGACCTCGGCCCGTCGTTGAAGATCGCGATGATCACCGGCTCGCTGAACGCGCTGCGGCGGCTGACGGTGTACGGCCGCGGCGCGGCGCTACTCCCGAGGTTCTCGGTCGCGGCGGAGCTGGAGTCCGGCGACCTGGTGATGCTGGATCTGAAGCAGGGCTTGGCGCCGCTGACCATCGAGGCACGGTGGCGGGACGGGATCGGGCCGGCGGCGGCGCCGTTGAAGGCTTTGGTGGAGCTGACGCAGAAGTTCAGCCCGGCGGCTTGGGCGATGGCGTAGGCACGGGCACCGCGGTAGCGACTCTGTGGCCAGCTGCGGCGCGCACTCTGGCCACAGCATCCATTGGCTCGGGGGTCCGGTGCCCGGCAGGCTGAGGATCATGAACAATGCCGTGGAGATCCGCGATGGTGTCGCGGCCGATGAGAATGTGGTCGACGCCGCGCAGGCCATCCTCGCCGACCTGGTCGCCGGCGGCGCCGCGCTCGGGTGGGTGGACCCGCCTTCGAAGCCTGAGATCGCCACGCTCCTGGCGAAGGTGAGTGCCGCCTCGCGCGTCGGCGATGGCGCGCTGCGGCTGGCGTACTCCGGCGACCGCTTGCTGGGCCTCGGCTACTGGCTGCGCTACGAGCGGCCCACGCACCGTCCGAACGCTGATCTGGAAAAGCTCGCCATCGCCTCCGACGCGCAGGGCATGGGAGTCGGCCGCTTGCTCACCGCCGCGTTGGTGGACAGCGCGCGCGAGGCCGGCATCGAGGTCCTGACCCTCGACGCCCGCGGTGACAACGCGAACGCGCTGCACCTGTACCGCACCCTCGGCTTCCGCGAGTACGGCCGCCTCCCGGGTTTCGTCGCGGTCGGCGAGCGGCGCTACGACAAGGTCTTCTACATGCTCGACTTCCGCGCCTGACCGCGCCCGGCGACCCCGCCTCTGCGGCTCGTATGCTGATCACCATGTCCGCAGCTCCCGTTTCCAGCGCCCCGCCCCGCGTCCTCACCATCGCCGGCAGCGACTCCGGGGGCGGCGCGGGCATCCAGGCCGACCTGAAGACGATGCTGGCGCACGGCGTGCACGGCATGTCCGTCCTCACCGCGGTCACGGCGCAGAACTCGGTCGGCGTCCAAGACTTCTGGGCCCTGCCCATCGAGGCGGTGGAGCGCCAGTTCCGGTCCGTCGTGGACGACATCGGCGTGGACGCGGTGAAGACCGGGATGCTGGCCTCGCCGGAGCTGACCTCGACGGTCGCCCGGCTGATCGGCACGCTGGACCCGGCGGTGCCGGTGGTCGTCGACCCGGTGAGCGTGTCCAAGCACGGCGACCCGCTCCTGGCCCCGGAGGCGCTCGACGCCCTGCGCGGCGAACTGCTGCCGCGCGCCACGGTCGTCACCCCGAACCTCGACGAGGTCCGGCTGATCACCGGCCTGGACGTGGTGGCCGAGGCCGGGATGGTGGCCGCCGCGCGGGCCCTGGCCGACCTCGGCCCGCGCTGGGTGCTGGTCAAGGGCGGCCACCTGAGCGACCACCCGGAATCGGTGGACCTCCTGGTCGGCCCGGACGGCGCGGAGCACTGGCTGCGCGCCCCGCGCCACGACAACCGCCACACCCACGGCACCGGCTGCACGCTCGCCAGCGCCATCGCCTCGCGCCTGGCCCTCGGCGACGACGTCCCGACCGCGGTCCGCGCCGCGAAGGAGTACGTCACCGGCGGCATCGCGGCCGGCTTCCCCCTCGGCGCCGGCATCGGGCCGGTGGACCACGGCTGGCGCTGGCGGTAGGGCCCAACCGCGCGCCCTTCAGTCCCTGATCGACAAGGCCGATATCCCCAAGAGGCCGTCGGATCGCGGCGGCCTCCCCGGAGATGGAGGACCACCTTGCGAAAGGCGATAAAGTGCGCGATCGCGGCATTGGCGGCCGCGTCAGCGACAGCACGCTAAGCCGCTCAGCTACCTGGACGGCAGAGTGTGCCTGTTCGACGCGCCGAAGGCACCGGTGCACTTAGGACACATCGGCTGGGCGTACCGCTGGCCCCAGGACCACGGCTGGCGCAGGCACGGTTCATTCCAGCAGATGGTGAACGACTTTTTGAGACAGCTACGACGCCGAGCTACTTCAGATACCGCTGCAAGGACCACAACCTCATGGTGAACAACTGCCTCACCAAGTTCATCCAGATCACCAAGGCGTGTGACGAGTCCGGCGGTCTCAACGGTCTGCCCGACGGGCAGTGGAACGCCCCCAACTACTACTAGGAGACCCTGGACAGGGTCGGCTGGGATCGGCTGGTCCACCTGCGTTGAGATGTCCGGGGAACGGGATCCGCATCCCGTTCCCCGGAGACCATCAGACCTCAGACCGCTTTAGAGCGCCTCAGACCGCCTCAGCCAGCGAAAGCCCGAACCGCCCGGCCTCATCGGTCCACCACCGCCGCACCGCGAACCCGGCCGCGCCGAGTTCGCGCGCCACGCCCTCGCGCCGGAACTTCGCCGAGATCTCCGTCCGGAGCTCCTCGCCGCGCTCGAACGACACCCCCAGATCCAGCTCCTTGAGCCGGACTGAAAGGTCCCGTCGGGCGCGCAGCCGCATCTCGATCCACTCCGCGTTCGCGTCCCAGAGTGCCACGTGGTCGAAGTCGTCGGGATCGAAGTCGGCGTCCAGTTCGCGGTCCACGACGGACAGCACGTTCTTGTTGAACTCCGCCGTCACTCCGGCCGCGTCGTCGTATGCCGCGACCAGCGTCTCAGGGTCCTTCACCAGGTCGGTGCCGAGCAGTAACCACTCACCCGGCCGAAGTCCGGCGCGCACCCGTGAGAGGAATACCGATCGTTCCTCCGGCAGCAGGTTGCCGATCGTCCCGCCGAGGAAGACCACCAGCCGCGGGCCCGCCGACTCCGGGATCGCCAGCCGCTCCTCGAAGTCGGTGACGACCGCGTGGATGGTCAGCTCCGGGTAGCGCTGCTGCAATTGCTCGCCGGAGGCCAGCAACGCGGCCTCGCTGACGTCGATCGGGTCGTACCGGCGCAGCGTGCCGATGTCGCGCAGGGCGTCCAACAGCAGCGTCGTCTTGGTCGACGAGCCCGAACCGAGCTCCGCCAGCGTCTCGGCGCGCGTCACGTCGGCGATCTCGGCCGCGCGGGCCGCCAGGATCTCCCGCTCGGCGCGCGTCGGGTAGTACTCCGGCAGCCGGGTGATCTCCTCGAACAGCTCGCTGCCGCGCGCGTCGTAGAACCACTTGGGCGGCAGCCATTTCGGCTCGTCCGTCAGGCCTTTGAGAACGTCGTCCCGCAGCGCCGCCGCGAAGAAGTCCTCCGGCAGGTGCCGCTCGATCTCTATACCGCTCATCGTCCCACTGACCTTTCCTGAGATCCCTTCCAGCCTTCTGCGCTCCACGTGTGGACGCCCTCGCCGACGTCGGCCCAACCGGGCGAGTCGTCGTCCGGCTCCGAGGCGACGACCGTGAAGCCGTCGCCGGTCCGGGCGCTGAGGGTGTCGCCGAAGACCGAGGCGACGATCGTGGTGTCGTTCATCACCAAAAGGTTCAGCCGGGCCTCCGCGACCGCGGTGACGTCGGCGACCACCGAGGCGACCGCCTCGTTCATCGCGGCGCCCTCGCGCACCCGGGCCTGGATCAGGGCCCAGACGAACGCCGAGTCCGTCCGCGATTCCAGGGCCAGCAGATCGGCGGCTGGCACGGTCTCGGCGAGCTTCGCCACCGAACCCGGGTAGCCGCCGATCGATCCGTTGTGGCTGAACAGCCAACCCCGGCCCTGGTACGGCGCGGCGGCCTCGGTGCCGGTGGCCGAGCCGGTCGTGGCGTCGCGGACGGCCGCCAGCACCGCACCGCTGCGCGTCACCCGGGCGATGTCAGGGAACGAGGGATCGGCCCAGATCGGGCCGCCCTGCCGGTACCGCGCCGGAACCGGGTCCCCGTCGGCGAACCAGCCGACGCCGAATCCGTCGGCGTTCACCACGCCGTGCGTCTGCCGAGCCGACTCCCAGCTCTGCCGGTACAGGGAGTGCGGCGGGTCGATCAATAACTCCCGCAAGGACTTCCGCGGCCCCAGATAGGCCAGGTGTCGGCACATCAGAGCGCCCCGTCCCGCGCGGTCCGGAAGCCGGAGAAGATCTGCCGCCGGATCGGGTAGTCCCAGTTCCGGAAGGTGCCCCGGCACGCCACCTGGTCGACGGCGAACGATCCGCCGCGCAGCACCTTGTAGTCCGGGCCGAAGAAGACCTCCGAGTACTCCCGGTACGGCCACGCCACGAAGCCGGGGTAGGGCAGGAAGTCCGACGACACCCACTCCCAGACGTCGCCGATCAGCTGCCGTGCCCCGCACGGCGCCTCGCCGTCCGGGTAGGAGCCGGCGGCCGAGGGCTGGAGGTGCGACTGGCCGAGATTCGCGTGCTGGGGCAAGGGATCCTCATCGCCCCACGGGTAGCGCCGCGACCGGCCGCTGATCGGGTCGTACCGCGCGGCCTTCTCCCATTCGGCCTCGGTCGGCAGGCGCCGGCCCTTCCAAGCCGCGTAGGCCTCAGCCTCGTAGTAGGTGACGTGGACGACCGGCTCCTGGGCCGGCACCGGCTCGACGACGCCGAAACGTCGGCGCAGCCACTGCTCACCCTCGCGCGTCCAATACAGCGGGGCGACCAGGTTCGCCTTCTGCCGGTGCGCCCAGCCGGCCTCCGACCACCAGCGGGGGTCGTCGTAGCCGCCGTCGGCGATGAACTCCGTGTACGCGCCGTTGGTGACCGGCGTGGTGTCGAGCCAGAACCCTGCGACGTCGACTTCGTGCGCCGGCCGCTCGTTGTCCAGGGCCCAGGCCTCGGTCGAGGTGCCCATGGTGAACGGCCCGGCCGGGACGAAGACCTCCGCCGGCAGCGCGTGCGCGTCGGCCGGCGGTGCGGGGGGCGCGGGGCGGTGAAGGACCGGTTCGCCGGTCCGCAGTTGGTGGGTGATCAGCATGGTCTCGTCGTGCTGCTGCTCGTGCTGCGCGACCATGCCGAAGGCGAATCCGCCCCGGCTCAGCTCCGCGTCTCCCCATCGGGGTTGCTCAAGCATGTCCATCACCCGGCCGCGGACCTCGTGGACGTAGCGGCGCGCTTCGTCCGGAGGCAGCAGCGGGAGAGTGGGGCGCTCGGCGCGCGGATGCTCGAAGGCGTCGTACAGCGGGTCGATCTCGGGGTGCATCGGCTCGCGGCCGCCGAGGTTGCGCAGCAGCCACAGCTCCTCCTGGTTGCCGATGTGCGCCAGGTCCCAGACCAGGGGCGACATCAACGGGGAGTGCTGGCGGATCAGGTCCGGCTCGTCGACCGGTCCGGTCAGGCCCTGGGTGCGCTCGCGGGCGCGCTCCAGGCTGCGGGCTATGCGCTCGGTGAGGTCGGCTGCGCCGACTTCTGAGCTGGTGTGGTCTATGGGCACTGTCATGGGAGGTCCTCCTCGGCGTAGCGCGCGACTTCGGCTGTGAGCTCGGCGGGCACGTCCATCCGCTCCAGGGCGGACAGGGCGGCGTCGAAGCAGGCCGCGGCGGCTTTCCGGATCGGGGTCAGTTCGAGGGCGGCCTGGGCGTCGTCCGTCGCCCGGGCGTCGTGGAACAGGGCTGTGAGCAGTGCCGTCGGCACGCGCCACAGATCGCCGGGCAGCGCGTCGAGCACCCGGAACTCCAGGTGCCCGCGCGGCCGGACCGGCGGGAAGAGGGTGGTCAGGTGGTAGGCGAGGTCGTCCAGGGTGGGGGCGCGGTCCTCGCCGGGTTCCAGCGCACCGGTCTTGATCCACTCCCGGAAGGTGAGCCCCTGCGGTGCGGTCCAGGGCGCGCCGTCCGGGCGCTGGACGCACATCAGCTTGGCGTCCAGCGCGTACTGCGCGTACGCCAGACGCAGGTCGGGGGATTCCAGGGGTGGGGCGGCGGTGCGCCCGGGGTCGATCGCGGCCCACACCGCCGGCCGGTCGGTCCGGCAGAAGACGGCGGTCAGGACCGGGGTGAGCTGGTGCGCCAGCCGCCAGCGGCGGCGGAAACCCTCCGGACCGTCGTGCTCGGTGCCGGCGTCCAGGTTGACCTGGATCGAGGCGGTCGAGCACATCATGACGCGGCCGGAGCCGTTGTCGCGGTCGAAGAAGTGCTCCATCGCGACGTAGCGGGGATGGTCGATGACGCGACTCGGGGGGTGGCCGTGCTCGCGGCCCGTGCCGACGAGCTCTAAGCCTGCCTCCGCAGCCGATCGCCGTAAAAGGGTCAGGTCACGGTCCGTGGCGGCGATCAGATCGCGGACCGTGTCGGCGGGGGAGGAACTGAGTTCCCACTGGCCGCCGGGTTCCATCGTGAGAGAACCGGACAACGGCTGGTCCGCCGCGTCCGCGAAGGCACGCATGAGGCGTTCGCGCTCCGGCAGGTGCTCCGGGCGGCGCGCGTCCCGGGGGAACCATTCCAGTTCCACGCCGACACGGCTGGGCGGCCCGGTCTTGAAACAGATGCCCGAGATGTACTCCAGGGCACCTTCCACCGTGAGATGGGTCATGCACTCCATCGTGACATGCGGTACCGACACAGTCGTGGGCCGAGAGCCTTACCGTTTTCTGAACACGAAAAACCGCAGGTCTGCCCCGGTGGGGCTGACCTGCGGTTTCTCAAGTCGTCACGGCGTGCGGTCTTTACTACCGCTTTGTGCTTTTGGTGAGCACGGCGCCGACGCACACGCTCAGCGCGCGACCTTGCCCGCCTTGATGCAGGAGGTGCAGGCGTTGACGCGCTTCGGGGTCCCGTTCACGACCGCGCGGACGGTCTGGATGTTCGGGTTCCAGCGCCGCTTGGTCCGGCGGTGCGAGTGCGAGATGTTGTGGCCGAAGCCCGGCCCCTTGCCGCACACGTCGCAGTTGGCAGCCACTTCGATTCACCTCTACCGAGTCGTTGACGCTGCCGGTTGCTTGTCTTTTGCGGCTGCGTGCTTGCTTGAGCCCCGCCGTCATCGGCGGGCAGGTACTGATGGCCGGGGGGCACTGCCCGTCCTGGCAACCTGGTCAGAGTACCCGACGCGCGGGGCGTGACGCCAATCCGGTGCCTGTGCGGTGCATATACACCGCACATACGGCGTCCAGGCGGTGCGTGCGCCGGTTGCCACAGGCCGCAGCGGTACCCTGGCGGCCATGCCCCCCAGCGTCCCCGGATCCGCCGCGAGCGCCGCCGTGCCGCCTTCGCGCGCGGACGCGTCCTTCGGCGCGACACCCGACGCGGCACCCGACGCTTCCCCCGTCGACGCCGGGGCGCTGCGCCGCTGGGCCGGGGCGGCGCTGGCGGTGCTGGGCCGGCACCGCGAGGAGATCGACGCGCTGAACGTCTTCCCCATCGCCGACTCCGACACCGGCACCAACATGTACCTCACGTTCGAGGCCGCGTGCCGCGCCCTGGACGACCGCCTGGCCGCTTCGGGCCCCGCGCCCTCGGTCCCGGAGGCGCTGCAGGCCCTGGCCCACGGCGCCCTGCTCGGCGCCCGCGGCAACTCCGGGGTCATCCTCAGCCAGCTGCTGCGCGGCGCCGCAGGGGCCCGCTACACCGGTTCGGCGGTCGACGGCGCGGCGCTGGCCGCCGGGCTCGCGGCCGGGGCCGAGTCGGCGTACGAGGCGGTGGCGCGGCCCGCGCCCGGGACCATCCTGTCGGTGGCCGCGGCCGCGGCCCAGGCCGCTTCGGCGGCGGTGGTGGCGATCGGGGAGCTGACCGCCGCCCCCACGCAGCTCACCGCGAACGACTCCCTGGCCTACGTCGCGCAGGCCACGGCGGCCGGCGCCCGCGAGGCGCTGGCCCGCACCACCGACCAGCTCGAGGTCCTGCGCCAGGCCGGCGTGGTCGACGCCGGCGGGCTCGGCCTGGTCGTGCTCCTGGACACCCTCGCGGCCTACACCGGCGGCCTCGACCCGCGCGGCGCCTACCGGCAGCGGCGGCTGGCCGCCGCCCCGGCCGTCGAGCGGCCCCCGGCCCCGGCCCGGACGGATCCCGAGTTCGAGGTCATCTACCTGGTGGAGGCCACCGACTCCGCGATCGCCGAGCTGCGGCGCGAGCTCGACGAGTTCTGCGAGCGCGGCGGCGGCGACAGCCTGGTGGTGGTCGGCGGCGACGGGCTGTGGCGGGTCCACGTGCACGTCGACGACGCCGGGGTCGCGCTGGAGGCCGGGATCGCCGCCGGGCGTCCGCGCGACATCCAGATCACCCACCTGGCCTCGCAGGCCGCGCCGCACGCCGAGCCGCTGCCGGCCTCGGCCGCCTCGGGTGCCCCGGGCGCCTCGGCCGCGCCGATCCTGCGCCCGACCCGGGCCGTGGTCGCCGTGGCCTACGGCGACGGCATCGCCGGGCTGCTGGAGTCGGCCGGGGCGCACGTCCTGCGCGCCGAGCCCGGCCGGCCGCCGAGCGCCGCCGACTTCGAGCGGGCCGTGGCCGCCACCCGCGCCTCGGAGGTGGTGCTGCTGTCCAACGACGCGGAGACCACCGCGGTCGCCGCGGCGGTGGCCGAGCGGCTGTCCGCCGGGCAGCCGTCGATGCGGGTCGCGGCGGTGCCGGCGAAGGTGACCGTGCAGGGGATAGCGGCGCTGGCGGTGCACGAGCCGTCCCGGCGCTTCGACGCCGACGTGGTGGCCATGACCGCCGCGGCCGGCGCGACCCGGTACGGGGCCATCGAGGTGGCCGCCACCGAGGCCTGGACCATGGCCGGGGTGTGCCGGCCCGGGCAGGTGCTCGGGCACGTCGAGAACGACGTCGCGCTGATCGAGGACGACCAGGCGGCCGCGGCCGAGGCGGTGCTGGAGCGGATGTTGTCGGCGGGCGGTGAGATGGTGACCTTGGTGGTCGGCGACGGCACCGAACCCGGCATGCCCGAGGCCGTCACCGACCGGGTGCGCGCCCGGCATCCGGTCGTGGACGTGGTGGTGTACGAGGGCGGGCAGACCGGCTACCCGCTCCTGATCGGCGTCGAGTGAGCCGGGAGGTGTCCGGACCATGGGCATCCGCTTGGACGATCCCCTGCACAAGGCCGTGGGCGACCGCACCGCCAAGGTGCTGCGCACCAAACTCAACCTGGAGACGATCGGCGATCTGCTGCGCCACTATCCGCGCAGGTACGTCAAGCGCGGCCAGCTGACCGAGCTCTCCGAGCTGGAGCCGGGCTCCGAGGCCACGATCGTCGCGCAGGTCACCAAGGTCAGCCGGCGCTCGATGGCGGCCCGGCGCGGCCAGATGCTGACCGTCGAGGTGCGGGACGCCGCCGACGTGCCGGTGGAGATCACGTTCTTCAACCCGCGCGCCGCCAACGCGCTCAAGCCCGGCATGCTCGGCATGTTCGCCGGCAAGGTCGGCGAGTACCACGGCAAGATCCAGCTCACGAACCCCGAGTTCGAGAAGCTGGACGCGGATACCGAGGACACCGACGTGGACAGCTGGGCCGGCGAGCTGCTGCCCATCTACCCCACCACCAGCGGCCTGGCGCCGCGGATGATCGCGCGCTGCGTCGCGATGGTCCTGGACCAGCTCGACGCCGATCTGGCGGACGACCCGCTGCCCCGCCCGGTCCGGGCCCGGCAGGGCCTGCTCCCGCTGACCGAGGCGTTCCGCAGGATCCACCGGCCCGACGACTGGCCGGAGATCGCGGTCGCCCGCAAGCGCCTGAAGTGGGACGAGGCGCTGCCGATGCAGGTCGTGCTGGCCCAGCGGCGCGAGGCCCTCAAGGCGCTGCCGGCGGTGCCGCGCCGCCGCGTCCCCGGCGGCCTGCTCGACGCGTTCGACGCCGCCCTGCCGTTCACCCTGACGGCGGGCCAGAAGCAGGTCGGCGTGGAGATCGAGCAGGACCTGGCCTCCTCGCACCCGATGCACCGGCTGCTGCAGGGCGACGTGGGCTCGGGCAAGACGATGGTCGCGCTGCGCGCCATGCTCGCGGTGGTGGACGCCGGCGGGCAGGCGGTGATGCTGGCGCCGACCGAGGTGCTGGCGCAGCAGCACCACCGGTCGATCGTGCAGATGCTGGGCGCCTCGGCGGATGTGCCGATGGACCTGTTCTCCGAGGCTGCCGACCCTGCTGCGACCCCCTTCGACCCGTCCCGCAAGCAGGTGAAGGTCGCGCTACTCACCGGATCGCAGAACGCGAAGGACCGCCGCAGCAACCTGCTGGACGCGGCCTCCGGCGCGGCCGGCATCGTGATCGGCACCCACGCGGTGATCCAGGACCACGTCCAGTTCGCCGATCTCGGCCTGGTGGTTATCGACGAGCAGCACCGCTTCGGCGTCGAGCAGCGCGACGCGCTGCGCGCCAAGGGCGAGGACCCGCCGCACGTCCTGGTCATGACCGCGACCCCGATCCCGCGCACCGTGGCGATGACGGTCTTCGGCGACCTGGAGACCTCGATCCTGTCCGAGCTGCCGGCCGGGCGCTCGCCGATCGCCACCCACGTGGTGGCCGCGCACGAGCACCCCTCGCACTTCGCGCGGGTGTGGGGGCGGATCCGCGAGGAGGTCGGCGCGGGGCATCAGGCCTATGTGGTGTGCCCGCGCATCGGCGAGGCCGGCGAGGGCAGTGTTGATCAAGAAGCGAGCGACGACGGCTCCGAGCTCGTCTCCGAACCCGGCCAGCAGCGGCCGCCGCTGGCCGTGGTGGACGTCGCGGCGAAGCTGGCCGAGGGCCCGCTGAAGGGCCTGCGCGTCGGCATGCTGCACGGCCGCATGGCGCCGGACGACAAGGACGCGGTGATGCGCGCGTACGCCGCGCACGAGCTGGACGTGCTGGTCGCGACCACGGTCATCGAGGTCGGCGTGAACGTCCCGAACTCGACGGTGATCGTGGTGATGGACGCCGACCGCTTCGGCGTCTCCCAGCTGCACCAGCTCCGCGGCCGCGTCGGCCGGGGCAAGTGGGCGGGCCTGTGCCTGCTGGTCACCGAGTCGCCGGACGGGGCGCCGGCCCGCGAACGCCTGGCGGCCGTGGCCTCCACCCTCGACGGCTTCGAGCTGTCGAAGATAGACCTCGCGATCCGGAAGGAAGGCGACGTCCTGGGCGCCACGCAGTCCGGCTACCGCAGCTCACTGCGCCTGCTGAGTGTGATCGACGACGAGGACGTGATCCGCGCCGCACGCGATGAGGCCACCCCGCTGGTCGAGGCGGACCCGACGCTGGCGGCCTACCCGGCGCTCGCCCGGACAATTGCCGTCTTGCTGGACCCGGAGCAGGCGGAATACTTGGGCAAGACATGATCAGCTCAGTTCTCGCCGGCCGCAGTTCGGCTCGCGCCGCCGCGCTCGAAGGCGCGTGCCGCCCGGGCCGTGCCGCCGTGCCCGCAGATGCCAGTGCCGTCCATGCCGATGTCGATGTCCATCGCGGTAAGGCCGTAGCGGACCTCGGGGTGCGCCACTCATGACCCGCATCATCGCCGGCACCGCCCGAGGCCGCCGCCTGGCCGTCCCGCCGGGCGACGGCACCCGGCCGACCGGTGACCGGGCCCGGGAAAGCCTGTTCTCCGCCCTCGAATCCGAGTTCGGCGGCTTGTCCGGATTGTCAGTGCTCGACCTCTTCGCCGGTTCCGGCGCGCTGGGTCTGGAGGCCCTTTCGCGCGGCGCCGACAGGGTTCTGATGGTCGAGGCAGACCGGCGGGTCACCCGGTTGATCGCGCAGAACGTGGCCACCGTCGACCTGCCCGGGGCGCGGGTCGTCGCCGACCGGGCCGAGCGGGCCGTGGCCGGTGACGTGCCGAAGGAGGCGCCGTTCGACCTGGTGCTGCTCGATCCTCCGTACGCGGTGCCCGACGCCGAGGTCGTGACCATCCTCACAGCGCTCGGCGCGGGCGGCTGGCTCGCTCCGGACGCCGTCGTCGTCCTGGAACGATCAGCGCGCGACGAGGTTTTCCGCTGGCCGGCGGGCTATGAGGCCACGCGGACCAAGAGCTACGGGGAGGCCCGCATGAACTTCGCTGTCTGGTACGTTCGCGGCGCGTCAACGACCGGTCCCCTCAATCCGCCGGAGTAACCATGGACGAGCCCGTCATCCGTCGAGTGGTCTGTCCCGGGTCCTTCGACCCGATCACCAACGGTCATCTGGACATCATCGGACGCGCCTCGGGGCTGTTCGACGAGGTGATCGTCGCGGTGGGGGTGAACGCCGGCAAGGCCGGATCGCTGTTCACCGTCGAGGAGCGGATCGATCTGGTGGAGCAGGTCAGCGCCGAGTATGGGAACGTGCGGGCCGAGCCCTTCGAGGGACTGCTCGTCGACTTCTGCGCGACGCACCGGATCCGGGCCATCATGAAGGGCCTGCGCGCGGTGAGCGACTACGAGTACGAACTCCAGATGTCGCACATGAACCACCGGCTGTCCGGCATCGAGACCCTGTTCGTGGCCTCGAATCCGCTGTACAGCTACCTGTCCTCGTCACTGCTCAAGGAGGTCGCCTCCTTGGGCGGGGACGTCTCGGGCCTGGTCCCCGACCTGGTGCTTTCGGCCCTTACCGACCGACTGGCTGAACGGAAGAAGAAGTCCGCGTAGCCTTTGCCGCTAGGGGCTCGCGCAAGGACCCCCGCGAAGACCGACCGTCGCCAAGAAGGGGCGGCCCCTCGGGGCCGCTAGAGGAGCGAGTGAGAAGTGACCACAAGCGACCGCCTGGAGCAGATGGTCGGAGATCTCGTGCAGATCGTGGAGACCGCGAAGGCGGTCCCCATGTCCGCCTCCTGCGTGATCAACCGCGCCGAGGTCCTGGAGATCCTGCACGAGCTCGCCGCCGGGGTGTCCGAGGAACTCGCCGAGTCGCGGCGCCTCGTGGCCGAGCGCGACGAGGTGATAGCCCAGGCTCGGCGGGACGCCTCCGAGCACATCGAGGCCGCCCGGCGTGAGCGCGGCAGCATGCTCTCCGGCACCGAGATGGGCCGGGAGGCCGAGCGCATCCGCGGCGCCGCCCTGGAGGAGGCGCGCCGGATCCGCGAGGACGCCGACAACTACGTCGACGACAAGCTCGCCAACTTCGAGGTGGTGCTGACCAAGACGCTCTCGGCCGTGGGCCGGGGCCGGGCCAAGATGGTCGGCCGGGACCCGATGTCCGAGCTCGGCGAGCACATGGCCGAGCAGGACGCCGTCGAGGCGGCGACCCGGCCGGAGTACGACTTCGACGACCGCGACGAGGTCCCCACCGGCTACCAGCGCGACGCCGGCGCCCGCATCGAGTACAACACCGGCGAGTACCCCAAGTACACCGACGAGGGGTACGAGGCCCAGCAGGACGGCTACCAGCAGGAGCCTGTCTACCAGCCGCAGGAGCCCGCCTACCAGGAGCCCGCGTACCAGGAGCAGCCGTCCTATCAGGAGCAGCCCTCGTACCAGGAGCAGCCCGCCTACCAGGAGCAGCCCGCCTACCAGGAGGCCGCCTACCCGGCCGACGCCGGCTACGGCCAGCAGCCCGCCTACGCGCAGGCCGGCGAATACGGCCAGAACGAGTACGGCCACAGCGAGTACGGCCTGCCGGAGCCGGAGCTCTCGCACGAGTTCGCCGCGGCCGACATGAGCGGCGTCTTCCAGCGCCCGGACTTCTCCCAGGACTACGCGCCGCAGGAGTACCAGCACCAGCAGCAGCAGCAGCCGGCGCAGGTCGCGGTGGGCTACGGCTACGACCAGGAGAACGGCTACGCCGCGAACTACAACGACCCGGCCTCGGTCCCGTACCCGGTGCAGCCCTACGGCGCCCAGTACGAGCAGCAGCCGGAGTACCACACCGGCGAGTACCAGGCGTACCCGCAGCACGAGCAGCAGCAACAGCAGTACGCCCAGCAGCCCTCGCACCAGCAGCACCCCGAGGCGTCCGGGTTCTTCGACACCGGGATGATCGACGTCCGCCAGTTCCGGGACGACCCGTACCAGCAGCACTGAGCAGTACGGAGCGGCACTGAGCAGCACCGAGCTGCATCGGGCAGCGCTGAGCGGCACTTGATACGGCGAACGGCCCGCACCCCGACGAAGGGGAGCGGGCCGTTCGCCGCAGTGGCATCAGGCCACGTATCAGGCCCCTGCCAACTGCCACCCGCCGAACGGGCTGTCCGTCCCCACCGCCGTCTGCCGGTTGACGTGCAGGGCTCCGTCCAGCTCCAACGTCAGCACCACCAGCGCTCCGTCGGAGTCGACCGTCAACGCCGGCGCCCCGACGATCACGTTCCCCAGATCCGGCCAGGACCCGGCGAACCCGGCGTTCGGCGCGGTCTGCGACACGATGCTGACCCCGCCCCCGGAGTTCCGGATCGCGATGGTGATCCGGCCGTCGCCGGCGGTCGTGGCGCCGACGCTCTCCAGCATCGGCGGACTGCCGCCGATGAGCCCCGGCGACGTGGTCCAGGCGCCGTTGAGCTGTGTCCACTGCGTCGCGACCGTCGGATTGTCCGGGTCGGCGTAGAAGATCTCCGGCCGTCCGTCGCCGTTGACCGCGAACGAGACCTGCGTCTTGCCGATCGCCGCCGGGGTCAGCGGCGCGCTGTCCATCGCCCACCGCCGCTGGGCGTTCTGCTTCCAGTGCAGGATGCCCTGGCCGGACGGCGCGAACAGCTCGCCGGCGCCGCTGCCGCCGAAGCCCACCGCCAGGTCGTCCCGCACCTGGAAGCCCCTGAGATCGGCCCAGGCGCTGGGCCAGCTGCTCCCGGCGTTCAGGGTCTTGGCACTGACCCCGGTGCCGAGGTTGCGCACGAACACGGTCACGTTCCCGTTCTGCTCGGTGAACGCGGCCGGATCGCCGACCAGTGTCGGGTTCGACGTGTTGGGGGTGCCCAGCGACTTCCAGCCGCCCCAGACGCCCGGCGCGGTCTCCACGTCCGTCATGACCGCGTAGTCCGAGAGCCTTGTGGTGAACACCCGCACCATGCCTGAGGGGTCCACGGTGACCGACAGCCTCGGGGTCAGCCCCGGACTGCCCGGGATCGGTGTGGGGCCCGTCCAGGCCCCGCCGGGGCTCGTCTCGACCCATTGCTGGATCTGGCTGTCCAGGATCGCGAAGGCGTTGAGCTTGCCGGTCCCGTCGGTCGCGGTCCACACCGAGCCGTTCGGCCAGCGCGAGTACTGGCGGGTGTAGAACGGCGAGTAGAAGGAGTTGTTCGGATCCGGCGAGGTGTCGTACAGGCCGTGGTACACCCCGGGGATGTCGCCGCGGTCCGGACCGAGATAGCTGAGGAAGTCGCCGTTCTTCGCTGCGGCGTTGCCGGCGTCGAGGTCTGATTCCTCGTTGCTGATGTTGTAGTCCCGGTAGGGCCGCAGCAGCACGTGGCCGTTGCTGCCCGGGCCGTGGTAGGCCGCGACCGAGTCCAGCGTGAAGCCGCCGGCGCCGAGGTGGTCGGTGTTCCCCGGGTCGCTGTCGAACCGGTGCGGGTCCATGCCGTAGACGACGGTCGCGTTGTAGTGCGCGTACAAGGCCGTCAGCGAAGCGGTCAGCTGGGACTTCGTGTACGTCTGGTTCGCGTACTGCTGCTCGCAGTCCGAGCCGCCGTCCGCGGCCAGGGTGCCCATGGTGGCCTCGTGCCAGCCGGTGATCTGGCCGGAGTTGTAGATCTGCTCCAGGATCCCCTGGTGGT
The DNA here is from genome assembly GCF_015356825.1 of Catenulispora rubra. Classification (GTDB taxonomy): domain Bacteria; phylum Actinomycetota; class Actinomycetes; order Streptomycetales; family Catenulisporaceae; genus Catenulispora; species Catenulispora rubra. Next base: position 47,700 of record NZ_JAACYW010000060.1, read on the forward strand.
TCACGCCGCTGACGTAGTTGGCGTCCCCGGCGTCGTGCATCTTGAAGAACACCAGCTTGACCTGCGGCGCCTGGTCGAGGGTGTCCTCCTCCACGACCCTGCCCGCGAAGGTGAGCGGGGTCCGGGTCCAGGTCGGGTTGCGCACGCCGGCGATCTCCGCGGCGGCCGCCCGGGCACCCTTGTCGCGGCTCTTGCCGTACAGGCAGGTGCTGGAGAACGGCTGGCCCGGCCCGACCTGCGTGGTGGCCGCGCCGGCGGTGAGGAACACCGTGACGAGCGGGAAGTCGTAGACCTTGCGCAGGTCCGGATTGAAGAACAGGAACGTGTCGTCCGCGTGCGCGACGACCTGGACGATGGTCGGCGAGGCGGCGAACGTGTCGGCGCGGGCCGGTGACGGCGGCACCCCGAGCAGGGCCGCCGCGAACGCCAGCACGGCGGCGCGGAATCTGAGGTGGCGGCGCATGGAAATGTCCAGTTCGATGAGGGGAAACCGACGACTTGGGGCCTGTTCGGCCTTATCCGTACACGTCTGACGCGGTTGAGTTCCGGCGCGACACGCGGAGCCGGATCCGGCACGTCACAATGCACTCATTCGGCGCAAAGGGACTTGGCGGCAGGCGGTCGGCGGTAGTCAAGTAAGCGCCGACAGTGCTCGTCCATGGCGGTCGACCGTGACCGGTCGACCGCGACCCAGGGAGCCATCGTGCGCGAGGACGTGAAGCCGGTCCTGACCCGGCGCCTGGCGACGGCCGCAGGCGCGGCTGTGCTGATCGGCGCCTGCCTGGGGAGCGCCCCGGCGTGGGCCCAGACCTCGCAGACCTTCACCCAGGACGGGATCTTCACGGTCCCCGACGG
>NZ_JAACYW010000600.1 GCF_015356825.1 Catenulispora rubra
CCCATCCGCAGCCCTCCGCCCAACCACCAAACCCGCCTACCCTGGCCTCATGGCTACCCACGCACGCGCCGAACGCGCCCACCTCGCCCAAGCCCTCACCGAAGCCGGCCCCGAGGCCCCCACGCTGTGCGAAGGCTGGAGCACGCGGGACCTGGCGGCGCACGTCGTGGTGCGGGAGCGGCGGGTCGACGCGGCCGGCGGGATCATGGTCAAGGCGCTCGCGCCGCGGCTGGCGCGGGTGCAGGCCGAGTTCGCCGCGCGGCCCTGGACCGAGCTGCTGCAGATGGTCGCCGAAGGGCCGTCGCGGCGCTCGCTGCTCGGGCTCGCGCCGGTCGACGAGGCCGCGAACGTCGTGGAGTTCTTCGTGCACTGCGAAGACGTGCGGCGCGCCAAACCCGGATGGGAGCCGCGCCCCCTCGATGCCGCGCTCACCGAAGTGCTGTGGAAGCGTGCCGCCGGCATGGCGCGGCTGTCCGGGCGGCGCGCGCCGGCCGGGCTGGTGCTGCGCCGCCCCGACGGGCAGACCGCGGTCGCGCACAAGGGCGCGCCGGTGGTCACCGTCACCGGTGCCCCCGGCGAGCTGGTGATGTTCATGTCGGGGCGGCAGGCCCACGCGGTGGTGGAGATGGACGGCCCCGAACAAGCGGTCGCGGCAGTGCGGAGCGCGAAGTTCGGCCTGTGACCCATAAGCTGTCCGGCATGGTGCTGCGGGTGGCGACATGGAACGTGAACTCGGTGACGGCTCGGGTGGACCGTCTGACCGGCTGGCTGGGTACGGCCGAACCGGACGTGCTGTGCCTGCAGGAGCTGAAAACCACCGACGACGCCTTCCCCGCCGCGCAGGTCGCCGACCTCGGTTACCACGCCGCGACCTGGGGCACCGGCCGCTGGAACGGCGTGGCGATCCTGTCCCGCGCTGAGATCACCGACGTGCAGCGTGGCTGGCCGGACCTGCCGGAGTTCGAAGGCGGCCTCGAGCCCCGCGCCCTGACCGCGACCTGCGGCGGCGTCCGCGTCACCAGCGTCTACGTCCCCAACGGCCGCGAGCTGGGCCACCCGCACTTCGCCTACAAAATCGCCTGGCTGGACTCCCTCACCGCCGCCGTGGCCGAACCGGCGCGCGCCGAGCAGCCCTACGCGGTCCTGGGCGACTTCAACATCGCCCCGACCGATGCCGACGTGTGGGACATGTCGCTGTTCACCGAATCCACCCACGTCACCCCCGCCGAGCGGTCCAAGCTCGCGGACTTGGAGGCGCAGGGCCTGGCCGAGGTGCTGCCGCGGGCGTTGAAGTACGACAAGCCGTACACGTACTGGGACTACCGGCAGCTGGCGTTCCCGAAGAACAACGGCATGCGCATCGACCTGGTGTTCGGAAATCCGGCGTTCGTCGGGAAAGTCACCGACTCCTTCGTCGACCGGGAAGAACGCAAAGGCAAGGGAGCCTCCGACCACGCGCCGGTGGTGGTGGACCTCGACCTGTGAGGCCGCCCCGTGACATCGGCACGGCCGCCCGGATCGCTCAGGCCGCTCAGGCCGCCCGGGTCGCGCGTTCGGCGCAGCTCAGCACGCCGCATCGCAGGCACGGGCCTGGCGCTCTCGCCGACCACCGAGGTGCTCCTGGAGGAGTCCATCTTCGGCTGGAAGGAGTACGAGCTGGAGCTGATGCGCGACAAGAACG
>NZ_JAACYW010000601.1 GCF_015356825.1 Catenulispora rubra
GCTTTCAGCTGGGAGCAGTTGGTGAAGCTGGCACTGACACAGAGCCAGGGCACGCCGAACGCTCAGAACCCGAAGGCCGGTGCGGCGCCGGTGGTGGCGATCGCCGATCCGACGCACGACGGCGCGGGGCTGTCGGCGCTGATCGTGCTGGACGGGATGTTGGCGCAGGCGGTGAACGATCCGCAGCTGAAGGTCGGGATCACCGGGTTCGTCAAGTCGATGGCGGACAACGTCGCGGGCTCGATGACGGCGTTGATGGGGAAGCCAGCCGCGAACGTCGCGGCGTTCCCGGCGTCGGAGCAGGAGGTGTTCCGGTACAACAGCCGCAAGCCCGCGGTGCCGTTGGCGGCGCTGTATCCGTCGGACGGTTCGGCGTCGCTGGACTATCCGCTGGTGGTGCTCAACGGCGCGGACAACGCGCACGCGATGGCGGCGAACGCGCTGCTGACGTTCTTGCGGACGACAGCTCAGGACGCGTTGCGGCAGCAGGGGTTCCGGTCGCCGGACGGGGCGCCGTCGCAGGTGCTGGCCGCGGATCCGGAGCTGCACGGGAGCCGGCTGGCGGCGGCCACGCGGGCCGACCACGGGCAGGCGCCGCAGGCTTTGGCGCTGTGGGCGACGCTGACGCGGCAGCTGCGGATGCTGGCGGTGGTGGACGTGTCGGGGTCGATGGCGCAGACGGTGGCCGGGACCGGGCAGACGCGGCTGGAGCTGACGGCGGGGGCGAGTGAGAAGGCGATGACGCTGTTCGGCAGCCACGCGGCGATGGGGCTGTGGACGTTCACCACCACGCGCGACGCGGACGGCTCGACGGTCATCGACCAGGTGCTGCCGATCGCGGAGCTGGGCGCGGCGGACGCCGGCGGGGCCACGCACGGGCAGCGGATGGCGGCGGCGTACGGGGCGCTGGCGGACAAGCCGGGGTCGCGCAACGGGCTGTACGACGCGGTGCTGGCGGCGTACCAGGCGGTGCAGAAGGGGTGGGACCCGACGCGGGTGAACACCGTGGCAGTCTTCACCGACGGGAAGGACGACAACCTCAACAGCATGAGTTCGGACCAGCTGATTGCGAAGCTGCAGGCCGCGGTCGATCCGGCGCGGCCGGTGCGGGTGTTCGTGGTGGCGCTGGGAGCGGACGTGGATCTGACGCTGCTGAACAAGATCACGGCGGTCACCGGCGGCGCGGCCGTCCACTTCAGCGACATGGGGCAGATGACGTCGGCGATTCTGGGGAGCACCGAGACGCACTGAGACGCACTGAGGCGCACTGAGGCGCGTACCACCACACGTCGCGACGCGCTGACATGGCTTCCGGCGCGATCATCGCAAGGCCCGTGTATGGCTGGCGTAAGGACGCGAAGGGCCACCGGCCGCCCACTACGGGATTCCCGTGTTAACGATCTGGTACGAACCGCATGACAGACCCGAGCCGGAATCGGGAAACTGCCTCCATGGCATTTCACTGCGGCGCGCCGACACGCGACGGAAGCCCGTGCCAACGCCACGTCCGCGAACCGGGCACCCGCTGCCCCCAGCACCGCAACCTCGGCGGCACCGCCCTGCACCCCCCGCGCCACGCGATGCGCACCATCACCCTCGCCGACCCGGCCCTGACCACCGCC
>NZ_JAACYW010000602.1 GCF_015356825.1 Catenulispora rubra
ACCTTCCCATCGACCTCAAACGCCCAGTCCATCAACCGCGCCGCCTGATCAAAAACATCCGTCCCGCCAAGCATCATCGTCTCAATAACCGTATGCCCGTCGCGCGTCGCAGCCCCGACATACGTATGGCCGGCCTTCGTCGTCAGCCCGCCCTTGATCCCGATCATGCCCGGATACGCCTTGACCATCGGATCATGGCTGGTAAGCGTGAGCGTCGTCCCCTTCGGCCCGGGAAACGTGGTCTGCTTCAGGTCGCAGTACTCGCGGAACGCCGGGATGTGCAGACCCGCGCGCGCGAACAGCGCGAGGTCGTACGCACTGGTGAGCTGGCCGTCCTGGTCGTAGCCGTCCGCGTCGACGACCGTCGTGTCGCGCGCGCCGAGACTACGCGCCTCCTTCTGCATCGCCGCGACGGTGGCGTCCAACCCCCCGGACAGATGCGCCAACTCCGCAACAGCATCGTTGGCCGACTCCACGAACGTCGCGCGCCACAACTCGGCGACGGAGTACGTAACACCCGCCGTCATACCGACGACACTCCCGTCCGGCTCGGCGGCGAAGTCCGAAGCCTGCGGCGTGACCTCGCGGTTCGGGTCCAGCCGCGGGATGAGCGTGTCCGCAGTCAGGACCTTGAGCGTGCTGGCCGGATACAGCTCACGATGCGGGTCCTGCTCGGCGAGGATCTGCCCCGTGTCGTAGTCGACGATCAAATACGAGGCGACATCCACGTCCGGCGGCAACGGCACCGACGTCGTTGCGAAGGCCGTTGTGCCCGCCCCCGCCGACGGCACCACCGCCGACGCCGTGACAACGGCGCCGAGCAGAACAAACACACGGAACCGGAGGCTCACGACCACACGCGGGACCGTATCAGCGCCCTGTGCCACGATCAACATCCGTCGCGGTCACTGTCGCGGTCGCTGGCGGGTCACTTCCGCGATCACTGTCGGGTCACCGTCACCGTCCCATTGACACTGTCATATGACAGTGTCATCATCAGTCCCGTGAACGGCGACTCGGCACCCTGGACCATCGACCGGCTGGCACGCCTGGCCGCGGCGGCATTGGCGGCCGGAACACCGACCCAACCAGCACTGACCCAACCCAACGGCCGAATCAGGGAGGTACCCGACGTGCGCACGATCCGCTGGTACACCTCCATCGGCCTGCTCGGCCGCCCGGCGGCGATGCGCGGCCGGACCGCGCTCTACAGCCGCACGCACCTGGCCCAGTTGGTCGCGATCAAACGCCTCCAGGCCGAGGGACTGACCATCGCGGCGGTGCAGGAACGCCTGCTGGGCGCCGACGAGTCCGCGATCGAGGCGATCGCCGGGCTGCCAGCCGACATGGACGAGCTGGAAGCCCAAATCGAGGCGACAGGCCAGCCGACGACCGCAAGCACGAAATCGCGACGCGCCCTCGAACCCACCACCGGCCACGAGCCCACCGAGACCATCAACGGCGAACCCGCACCGGCCGCCGCCCGAGCCCGCTTCTGGGCCACCCGGGCAGCCACGCCCGACACGCCAGCCGACCCGGCCGCACACACCACGCCGAGCATGCCCGGCACGCCGACCGCGCCAGCCGACCCGGCCGCACACCCCAAGCC
>NZ_JAACYW010000603.1 GCF_015356825.1 Catenulispora rubra
GCATGAAGCCGTCGTAGTGCAGGGGGTCCGTCCGGACCAGGCTGCCTTCGCCGGGGACGTACGCCGTCGCGCGGGCCACCAGTGTGCGGTAGCCGACGGCCGCCGTCACCAGGGACGTGCACTGCAGCGACTGGCCCGGCTCCAGGGACAGGTGTCCGATCCGGCCGCCCGGGCAGTCCACGGGCAGGGGGCGCGGGTCCAGGTCCTTGAGGCTGACCGTGATGTCGCGCAGGTCGGCTTCGCCCGGGGTGTCGGCCAGGGTGATGTGCACCATGTGTTTGGTGCCGGCCAGCAGGCGCTGGTCTTGGCCGTCCATCGTGGCGGTCAGGGTCATGCCCGCGCCGCCGCCGGCGAAGGCCGGCGTGGTGCCGGCCGCCGTCGCGGCCAGCGTCGGGGCCAGGCTGAGCCCGACCGCCAGCAGTAATCGCAAGGTACGCATGCTTCCAGATATGGGGAGCACGGCGTTGCGTTATGTCCGGCGCGCCGTCGGTTCCCACCGATGGCGCATTATGTGACCGGCTGTCCAATGGTGGGATCAATGGAGGTCTGGCGGTTGACCTGGAATGTTCCTCGCGAGGGTGGCGCCAGGTGTGTCAATATGCGTATAGCGTGACAATTCCTGGTGGATGAGCCCGAATCAGGGCTGGAACCGGTACCCCATGCCCGGCTCGGTCAGCAGGTGCGCCGGCCGCGACGGCTCCCGCTCCAGCTTCCGCCGCAGCTTCGTGAAGTGGAACCGCAGCAGCGGCGTGTCGTTCTCGTACCCGTGCCCCCACACCTCGGTGAGCAGCTGCCGCGCCGACACCAGCCGCCCGGCGTTCTTCAGCAGCACCTCGACGATGCCCCACTCGGTGGGCGTCAGGTGCACGGTCGGCGGCACCGTCTCCGGCGCCTCGGCGATCCGCGTCACGGTGTGCGAGGCCACGTCCACGTCGAAGTCCCCGACCCGCTGCACCGCCGCCTTCGGCGCGTTGCGGTCGGCGTGCCGCCGCGCCACCCGCAGCCGGGCCAGCAGCTCCTCCATCGAGAACGGCTTGGTCAGGTAGTCGTCGGCCCCGGCGTCCAGGGCCTCCACCTTGTCCGAGGCGTCCGCGCGGCCGGAGAGCACCACGATCGGCACCTCCGTCCAGCCCCGCAGCCCCTTGATCACCTCGGCCCCGTCCAGATCGGGCAGGCCCAGGTCCAGCACCACCAGGTCGGGCAGCGTGCGGGCGGCGATGGCCAGCGCCGAGGTGCCGTCGACGGCGGTGACCACCTCGTACTTGCGCGCGGTCAGATTGATCCGCAGCGCGCGCAGCAGCTGCGGTTCGTCGTCGACCACCAGGACCTTGATCATCGAGCGGGCTCCTCAGCACCGGTGGACACGTCCGACAAGGAATCTGACACAGGATCCGGCGAAGCTTCGGACGACGCCTCCGCCGACGCCTCGACCGCCGCCTCCGAACCCTCCGCCGCCGCTTCCGCCGACGCCTCGACCGGCACATCAGCCTCCGCACTCTGCGTCGTCCCCGCCGCCGGCAGCGAAACCACCATCGTCATCCCCCCGCCCGGCGTCTCCTCGGGCGTCAGCGTCCCGCCCATGGCCTCGACCAGCCCCCGGGAC
>NZ_JAACYW010000604.1 GCF_015356825.1 Catenulispora rubra
ACATCAGAGCCTGGATAGCAACATGGAACGAGGACCCCCGGCCGTTCGTCTGGAAGAAGACGGCCGAGGAGATCCTCAACTCACTCGCTAAATATTTGAAACGAACTTCAGGCGCAGGACACTAGCGGTTCGGCCTGTGATCGATACGATCCCTGTGAACCATGCCGCGCTGGCCCCTGCCACCGCCGGCGGGAGGGGCGGATTCGATGGACTTCACTGTGGCGGACTTCACCCTGACAGGCCGGCTGGTCGGGCTGCGGGTGCTTCGAGAGTCGGACCTGGACGCGCTGGTCGCGTGGAAGTCGGACCCGCAGACCTTGGCCCGCCAGACGAGCGGGCCGTTCGTCGCCAAGCCCGCCGCCGAGGTCGCGGCGACGTTCCGCACGTGGTGCGCCAACATCGGCAGCGACGTCGGCCTGGCCGTGGTGGAACTCGCGAGCGGCGAGCTGATCGGGCAGGTGGCGCTGTTCGGCGCGACGGTGAAGGACCGCTGCGCGACACTCGCGGTGATGATCGGCGCGCCGCACCAGGGCCGCGGCCTGGGAACGGACGCGGTGCGCACGATCGTCGACTACGGCTTCACGGAGCTGGGCCTGCACCGGATCGAACTGAGCGTCAACGGCGACAACCCGGCGGCGATGGCGGCGTACCGCAAGGCCGGCTTCACGGAGGAGGGCCGCCGCCGCGAGGCGATGTTCAGGGCCGGACGCTGGCACGACGTCGTAAGCATGGGGATCTTGGCGCGCGAGCACCAGGCGGCACTGCGAGTCGAGGTGTTCGTCGCCGACCTGGACGCATTCGTGGACTTCTACACACGGGTGCTGGGCTTCACCCTCTCCGACGACCGCCGCGCAACCGCCAGCCCATACGCCGCAGTCGCCCTGGGCACAGCCCGCATCGGCGCAGTGCGCTCCTGGGGCGACCTGGAGCTGGCGGTGCGCAGCATCCCCTCCGGCGCAGAGCTGGTCCTGGAAGTCGACGACGTCGAGACGGCCCACCACCGCGCGACGGAGAGCGGCTGGCCGATCGCCGACGGCCTGACGGAGCAGCCCTGGGGCCTGCGGGACTTCCGGCTCTTCGACCCAGACGGGTACTACCTGCGGGTGACGAGCCGCTGAGCGTGGCCGACCACGCGCTTCGCCGTGTCCGACCGGATCATGCGGGGGTTTGGTTCTGGTTCCGTTTACGGCGACGACGCGGCGAGGGACCCAGAACCTCGGCGACCACAAGCAGCGCCGCCGCCGAACAGCGCAGCGCAGGCAACAGCGGATAGAAAGCCGAACAGTCGCGGGCCGCCGCCATCAAGCCCGACGCACGGGTCGCCCCCTCGTCGAGGAGGCCCGCCAGAGGCCTCAAGGTGCCCACCAAACGCGGCAGGAAGCCGCCAGACCAAACGCGTGCGCAGTGACTCGGACCGGCGCGCGGTCTTGCCCACGAAAACCGGCTAGCCGCCAGCGCAACCGGCTGCGCTCAGCCGAACTGCGTCCCCTGCGAGGCCATCCAACCATTGGCGAAGCCGTAAAAATCGCCTGTAAACCCACAGCTCAACCGCACTGCGCCCCGCCCGACCAGCACACATACCAGGAGCGTCGGTGTC
>NZ_JAACYW010000605.1 GCF_015356825.1 Catenulispora rubra
GTCGGTGGGGTCCGCGGGGTCTGCGGATCGGGCGGCGGCCGCGTCGGCTTCGGTCTGGCCGTGGTTGGCGGTGCTGGGGTGCTGTGTCTGCGTGCGGGCGGCGCTGTCCTGGGCGACGGAGGCGGCGGCGTTCCGGGCGTCGGCGTCGGTGAAGTCGGCCCTGCGCCTGCGGCTGGCCGCGCATCTGATGGCGCTGGGCCCGCGCTGGCTGGCGACGCGTAAGACGGCCCCGCTGGTGACGCTGGCGACGCGCGGGGTGGACGGCCTCGATGACTACTTCGCGCGCTACCTGCCGCAGGTGGTGCTGTCGGCGACGGTGCCGGCTGCGGTTCTGGCGGTGCTGTTCGGCGCGGACTGGGAATCGGGGCTCGTCGTCCTGGCGACGCTGCCGCTGATCCCGCTGTTCCTGTGGCTGGTCGGCGTGGCGACGCGAACGCACGTGGAGCGCCGCCGGCGGGCGCTGGACGTGCTGGCGGGGCACTTCCTGGATGTGGTCGCGGGCCTGCCGGACCTGCTGGTGTTCGGACGTGCGCGGGCGCAGGCCGCCGCGATCCGGCGGGCGACGGACGAGGACCGGGCGGCGACGCTGCGGACGCTGCGGCTGGCGTTCCTGTCGTCGTTGGTGCTGGAGCTGGCGTCGACGATCTCGGTGGCGATGGTCGCGGTGGGGGTCGGGCTGCGGCTGGTGGGCGGGACGCTGGACCTGCGGACGGGGTTGCTGGTGCTGATCGTGGCGCCGGAGGCCTACTGGCCGCTGCGGCAGGTGGGGGCTTTCTACCATGCGAGCGCGGAGGGGAAGGCTGCTGCGGGGGATGTTTTGGCGCTCTTGGACTTGACCCCTGCGCCTGCCCTTGCGCCTACCTCTGCGCCTGCGCCTGCACCTTTGTCGGCTCCAGTACCCAGCCCGCGATCCGCAGCCGTCTGCTCCGGCATCGAAATCAACAACCTGACAGTCCGCTACCCGGGCCGCACCGAACCCGCGCTGTCGGACTTCTCGCTGACGGTCGCGCCGGGGGAGTGCGTGGCCCTGGTCGGGGCATCGGGCGCGGGCAAGTCGACGGTACTGAAGGCGCTGCTGGGCTTCGTGGAGGCATCGTCGGGCTCGGCGACCGTGGCGGCCGCGGCCGGACCGGTGGCATGGCTGCCGCAGCATCCGTACCTGTTCGCGGGGACGGTGGCGGAGAACGTGCGCCTAGCCCGCGCAGAGGCATCGGACGCGGCGGTCTGGACCGCACTCCGGTCAGCTGCGGCAGCGGACTTCGTCGCAGCCCTCCCCGGCGGCCTGTCAGCCCGCATCGGCGAAGGCGGCCACGGCCTGTCGGCAGGCCAACGCCAACGCCTCGGCATCGCCCGAGCGTTCCTGGCAGACCGCCCCGTCCTCCTCCTCGACGAACCCACGGCATCCCTGGACACAGCAGCCGAAGCCGAAGTCGTGGCGAGCATCCGCACCCTGATCAAGCACCGCACCACGCTCGTGGTGGCACACCGCCCAGCCCTGGCGGCGCTCGCGGACCGCGTGGTGCCGATCGGCCCCAGCGCGAACACCCGCGACCCACACCC
>NZ_JAACYW010000607.1 GCF_015356825.1 Catenulispora rubra
ACCTTCGAGAAAACCCTGCTCAACCGCCATGTCTTCCATCCCGACTGGAACTACACAGTCCTCACGACACCGCGCACCGACACGACACACCCGAACTGAGGGAAGTTGTTTCTGCGTGGGCCCTAAGCGCGGCCGAGTACGCCGCGCGCGAGGACAAGGTGTTCGGCCTCGTGCCGCTCGCCTACCCGCCCTCCATCGCGGCGATCGACGACTGGCGCGGACTGGAATTCACCGGTCCGCCGATCGGCGGGTTCTCCGGTTCCGCGGACGTGTTCGGCGACGGCAGCGTCATCGCCCTGCCCACTCCCGGGCACAGCCCCGGAAGCACCAGCGTGCTGGTCGACCGCCGATTCCTGCTGACCGGCGACGCCATGTACACCATCGGGCACCTCGCCGTCGACCAGGTCCGCGCCATCCAGACCGGCGGCGAGTCCCAGTACGTCGACTCGATCCGCCGCATCCAGTGGCTGCGCCGGGAACTCCCGGAACTCCTCATCCTGACCTCGCACGACCACACCGAATACGGCGAGCGGCTGATCGCCGGCCTGGCCGACGGCCAGTTGTCCGATGCGGACCTCGCCTGGGCCAAGTCCTACGAACGAGCCACCTTCGACGAACTCGCCAACATCAACCCGGCCCGGCTCCCCCGCTTCGCGCCGGCAGCCGACGGCGGGGCGGTCGGCAGCGCGGTCGGCAGCGCAGACACCTCGGCCCCCACGGTCACTGAGGTTCGGGAAACCGTGTGACGGCCCCTCAACGATGGAACGCTACTGTTCCGTCATGATGTAAACTGCCGGCCATGTCGACGGAGAAAGCACCCGCCAAGCGGGCCCTGGCCGGCGCCGCCGTCCTTCAACCGGCGGTCACCTCGTCCATCTCGGACGCGATGTTCGCGGAGCTGGCCGGCCAGGGATACGCCCGGATGTCGATGGAGGCCGTGGCCCGCGCGGCCGGCGTCGGCAAGGCAGCGCTCTACCGCCGCTGGCCGTCGAAGCGGGCCATGGTGATCGACCTGGTGGCCGACGCCATCCGCCGCACCCTCCCCGAGGCCGTCGACACCGGGAGCCTGGCCGGCGACGTCCGCTCGTTCCTGGACTTCACCGTGGCGCAGGCCCGCAAGCCGTCGGTCGTCCAGGTCGCCCTGGACATGCTCGCCGAGAGCGCCCGCGACGAAACCCTGGCCGCGGAACTGCGCGACATCGCCGCCGTGCCCCGCCGCGACGCGGTCCGCAAACTGCTGGAGCGCGCCGGACGCCGGGGCGAGGTCCCGCCCGACATCGACGTCGAAACCTGCATCGACTTGCTGATCTCCCCGTTGGTATTCCGGCTCGCACTGACCGGAGGACCCGTCGACGACCGCTATCTCGATGTGCTCACCAACGCGACCGTCGCGGCCTTGGCTTCGGCCCGCTCTTAGAGCGACCGAGGATAGGGGTCATTTCAGGCGTCGAGTGGTGGGTCGTGTGTCCCATCGGTAGCGGGTGCGGGCTTCCCGGATGAGTGCACGGACGGTGACGAACGCGGCGGCGAGGTAGAGGTAGA
>NZ_JAACYW010000608.1 GCF_015356825.1 Catenulispora rubra
GAGTGAGTGGGGTGCGCGGGGCGTGTCCTGGGCCAGGATCGCCATCTGCACAGCTTGGGTGGAGGCCTCTGGTTCGATTCCCAGCTCGTTGGCCAGCACGCGATGCAGCATTTGGTACTGCGCCAACGCGTCGGCGGTGCGACCGCTGCGGTGCAGGGCCATCATCAACGCTGATCGTAGGCGCTCGTCGAAGGGGTGGGCCCGCGCGTGTACCGCGAGTTCGTCGGCGGCTGCGGCGAGGTCGGCGGAGGGGGCGTCCCCGGCATCTCCGGCGTTGATCATGAGCTCGGTGCGGTCGATCAGGAGTCGTAGCCGCATGTCTGCCAGCCGTGTGCGCTGCTCGGTGGCGAACGGTCCTGGGAGTGTTTCTAGTGGCCGGCCGTTGCGCCACAACGCCAGTGCGGAGTCCAACGCTGCGATTGCGCCATGGCGGTCGCCACTGTCTCTGGCGGTGCGTGCTGTCGCCGCGAACTGCTCGGCGCGGTTCAGGTCCAGCGCCTCCGGTCCCAGCTGGAGCCGGTATCCGGAGCTGCCGCTGACGAGGGGGAGGGGGTCGCCGAGGCCGAGCCCTGACAGGGCGCGGCGGAGTCCGGAGATGTAGGTGTGCAGGTTTCCGGCGGCGGTCATCGGGACGTCTTCGCCCCAGATGCGGTCGATCAGCTCGCCGCGTGCCACCACGGTACCTGCGGCCATGGCCAGGGCGGCGAAGACGGCGCGCTGCTTCGGGGCGCCGAGGCTGAGCTCTTGGTCGTCGGCGAACGCACGCAGTGGACCCAGGACCTCGACGCGGAGGTGCCGACCACCGTCTTTCATGCGCGCGTCCCTCCCTGGCCGGTGCTTGCCGGTGCTTGCCGGTGCTTGCCGGTGCTTGCCGGTTCGTGCCGGTGCTTGTCCGATGCGTACCGATCCGTGCGATGTCCGAATGTTGCTTCGCTTGCGATTCGGAGTGGTATTCGCATTGTTTACGCTTGGATCGGTGTCAGGTCAAGGTGTCAGTGGCCTGAGGTGTGGCTGGGGGACGGCTTTTGGTTACCTGTGGGGCGGTTGGGGTGCGGTTGGGGTGCGGTTGGTTTGTGGGTTTACAGGCGAATTTTACGGCTTCGCGCATGGTTGGATGGCCTCGCAGGGGACGCAGTTCGGTTGAGCGAGGCCGTTGCGCTGGCGGCCGCCGGTTTTCGTGGGCAAGACCGCGCATGAGTCCGAGTCACTGCGCACGCGTCGTGTGGGCGGCTGTCTGCCGCGTTTGGTGGGTGCGTTGAGGCCTCTGGCGGGCCTCCTCGACGAGGGGGCGACCCGTACGTCGGGCTTGATGGCGGCGGCCCGCGACTGTTCGGCTTTCTGTCCGCTGTTGCCTGCGTCGCGTTGGTTGGCGGCGGTCGCTGCTTGTGGTCGCCGAGGTTCTGGGTCCCTCGCCGCGTCATCGCCGTAAACGGAACCAGCCCGGTTTGGCGGAATCAAGCCGCATCGCTGCTGCTGTGGTCCGGCTCCGTCCGGCTTGACACCGCCAAACCGGGCAGGTTGGC
>NZ_JAACYW010000609.1 GCF_015356825.1 Catenulispora rubra
AGGGGAAGGGGTCGGGGGGCGGTCGATCGCGGCTCCTTTCTCGATGGGGAAATCGGGTTCGGGTGCTGAGTCGAGTCGTGGCTGACGTCGGGAGTGAATTCGTAGCTAAGGTCGTGGCTGAAGTCGTGAGCAAGAGAGCGAGTCGGCGGCGGCGTTCGTAGTTCGCCGCGGCGGGCTCACGGGAGCAGGCGCGCGCACCACCCCCTCTCCTCGCGGTCCACCCAGCCGGCCGCGGTGAGCCGGTTCAGCGCCGCGTGCACGGTGCGGGGTTCGAGGCCCGCGGCCAGGGCGGCTTCGACGGTGTCGAGCGTGCCGCGGCCCGCGACCGGGAGCGCGTCCAGCACGCGGGCCGCGATCGGGTCGAGGGAGTCGCGGGGACGCCTGGAGCTGGTGCGCTCGGCCAGGTCGGCGCCGAGTTCGCCGAGTTGTTCGATGACTTCGGCGGCGCTGGTGACCAGGAGGGCGCCGTCGCGGATCAGCTGGTGGGAGCCCTCGGAGGCCTCCGAGGTGACCGGGCCCGGCACCGCGAGTATGGGACGGCCGAGTTCGTCGGCGAGGCGTGCGGTGACGAGGGAGCCGCTGCGGGCCGCCGCTTCCACCACGACGGTTCCAAGACCCAGCGCCGCGATGACGCGGTTGCGGTCGAGGAATCGGAAGCGGCTGACGGAGGTGCCCGGCGGCAGCTCGGAGACGACGAGACCGTCGGAGGCGATCGCTCCGATCAGCGCTTCGTGGCCGGCGGGGTAGACGAGGTCGATGCCGCAGGCGAGGGCCGCGACCGTCACGCCACGCGCGGCCAGTGCTCCACGGTGTGCGGCACCGTCGATACCGCGCGCCGCGCCAGAGATCACGGCCCATCCGCGCTCGGCCAGGCCGGCCGCGAGCTCGCCAGCGACGTGCATGCCGTAACCGGTGGCGATGCGCGCGCCGACGATCGACACGGCGCGCCTCGACGCCGCGACCAGATCGGCCGTGCCGAGGAACCACATGCCGAGCGGGGCGGCGTCGCCGAGGTCGTCGAGCGCCGTCGGCCACTGCGGGTCGGCCGGGATGACGTAGCGGGCGCCGGTCTTCTCGCCGACCGCCAGATCGGCATCGGGATCAGCGCGGTAGCAGCGGGTCTGGAGTGTGTTGGCGCGGGCGATGAGAGCAGCACGATCGCCAGCCGACGCTTCGTCTTGGGACGACAGGAGGTCTGCGGCGCTTCCGGAGAGGAGCGCCGAGGCGACGGTCGGGGCGCCGAAGCGTGCGACGAGGCGACAGAGCAGCGCGTCGCCGGGCTCGGAGGCGTGATGGAGGACGAGGCGCGCACGGCGGTCTGCGGCCGTGGGGTCGTGCGGGGCGGACGTGACGAGGACTGGTTCGGGCGCGCGGCAGAAAGTTGGCGATGAAGGGGTCGGTACAGGGGCGGGTGGCGCGGGAGGTTCGGTCGGAGCGTGGTCCGGCGACGCGGCGGGAGGCTCTGGGGTGGTGCTTGGCCCGCGGTTGGCAGTCGCGTAGAAGAGCGAGTTCG
>NZ_JAACYW010000061.1 GCF_015356825.1 Catenulispora rubra
CGGGTGACCTGGTGCGGTGGACCGTTGAGGGTGAGCTGGTGCATCTGGGTCGTGCGGATGAGCAGGTGAAGGTGCGTGGCTTCCGGGTGGAGCCGGGTGAGGTGCAGGCGGTGCTGGCCGCGCACGAATCGGTGGCACAGGCCGCCGTCGTCGTCCGTGAGGACGTCCCCGGCGACAAGCACCTGGTCGGGTATGTCGTCGGGGATGGCGACAGTACCGAGTTGGCCACTGTTGTCCGTGAGTTTGTGGCTGGGCGGTTGCCGTCCTACATGGTGCCCTCTGCGGTGGTGGTGCTGGAGGAGTTGCCGCTGACGGTGAACGGCAAGTTGGACCGCAGGGCTCTGCCCGCCCCCGAGTACGCCGCCGGCGCGGGTCGGGCGCCGGCGACGGTGCAGGAGGAGTTGCTGTGCCAGGCGTTCGCGCAGGTGCTGCGGCTGCCGGCGGTCGGTGTGGAGGATGACTTCTTCGCGCTGGGTGGTCATTCGCTGTTGGCGATGCGGCTGGTGAGCCGGGTGCGTGCGGTGCTGGGTGTGGAGTTGCCCCTGCGGATGCTGTTCGAGCGTCCGTCGCCGGCCGGGCTCGCGGCCTGGCTGACCGAATCGGCGGTCACCGAAGGCCGGGCGGCGTTGGTGCCGGTGGCGCGGCCGGAGCGGGTGCCGTTGTCGTTCGCGCAGCGTCGGCTGTGGTTCCTGGGGCAGTTGGAGGGTCCGAGCGTCACCTACAACATCCCGCTGGCGCTGCGGCTGACCGGGGAGTTGGACCGTGGGGCCATGGCTGAGGCGTTGCGGGACGTGATCGGGCGGCACGAGGTGCTGCGCACGGTCCTGCTGGCGGTGGATGGTGAGCCGTTCCAGCGGGTGCTGTCGCTGGAGGAGTGCGGCTTCGAGATGCCGGTGGTCGAGGTGGCGCCGCAGGAGCTGGACGGCGCGGTGGCCGAAGCCTCTGGCTACCTGTTTGATCTGGCCGTGCAGATCCCGCTTCGGGCGACGCTGTTCACGCTCGGCGAGGACGACCACGCGTTGGTGGTGGTGGTTCATCACGTTGCCGGGGACGCCTGGTCGATGGCGCCGTTGGCGCGGGATGCGTCGGTGGCGTATGCGGCGCGGGCCGCGGGTCGGGCGCCGGTGTGGGAGCCGCTGCCGGTGCAGTACGCGGATTATGCGCTGTGGCAGCGAGAGTTGCTCGGCGACGAGCAGGACCCGAACAGTGTGCTGTCCGGTCAGGTGGCGTATTGGCGCGAGGCGTTGGCGGGGGTGCCGGAGCAGTTGGAGCTGCCGGCCGATCGCCGGCGCCCGGCGGTCGCCTCGTACCGTGGGCACGAGGTGCTGGTTGATGCCTCGGCCGAGTTGCATGCGCGGGTGCTGGAGGTGGCGCGTGAGCGGGGGGTGACCCTGTTCATGGTGCTGCAGGCGGCGTTGGTGGTCACCCTGAACCGGTTGGGCGCGGGCGCGGACATCCCGATCGGGGCGGCGGTCGCCGGGCGCATGGACGAGGCGCTCAACGATCTGGTCGGGTTCTTCGTGAATACGTTGGTGATGCGTACGGACCTGTCTGGTGATCCGAGTTTCGACGAGGTGCTGGAGCGGGTGCGGGAGGTCAGTCTGCGGGCGTTCGAGCATCAGGATGTGCCGTTCGAGAAGCTGGTGGAGGAGTTGGCGCCGGCCCGGTCGATGGCACGCCACCCGCTGTTCCAGGTCCTGCTCACGGTGCTGAACACGGCCTCGGCAGGGTTGGAGATGCCTGGGCTGCAGCCTGGGGCGCTTGAAGCGGGTCTGGGGGCGGCGAAGTTCGACCTGGAAGTGATTGTTGGTGAGGCCTTTGATGCGCGGGGCAAGCCGGCGGGCATCCGGGGGAGGCTGATCGCGGCGGCGGATCTGTTCGATGTGGGGACGGCGGAGCGTTTCGCGGGCTGGTTGGTCCAGGTGCTGGAGACGGTGACGGCGCAGCCGGGGACGCGGTTGAGTGCCGTGGATGTGCTGGGTGCGGCTGAGCGTCGCCTGGTGGTGGAGGAGTGGAACGACACGGCGGTCGAGGTGGAGGCGTCGTCGTTGACGTTGCCGGGGTTGTTTGCGGCGCAGGTGGTGCGGGCGCCGGATGCGGTGGCGGTGGTGTCCGGTGGCGTGGAGTTGTCGTATGCGGAGTTGGATGCGCGGGCTGATGCGGTGGCGCGGCGGTTGGTTGAGCTGGGTGTGGGTGCGGAGTGTGGTGTTGCGGTGTTGATGGAGCGGTCGGTGGAGTTGGTGGTGGGGTTGTTGGCGGTGGTGAAGGCGGGTGGTTTCTATGTTCCGTTGGATGCTCGGTATCCGTTGGCGCATCGTCGGACGATCGTTGGTGAGACGGGTGCCTCGGTGGTCCTCACCGATGCCGGGTTGCGGGGTCAGGCGGCCGATTTGGGCTTGGCGGTGTTGACGGTTGATGCGGCGACTGCCGAGCCGGTTGACGGGCCGGTTGATGTGACGACTGCCGGGCCGGTCGAGGTTCCGTGTTCGCCGAGTCAGTTGGCGTATGTGATGTACACGTCCGGTTCGACGGGTCGGGCGAAGGGTGTGGCGGTGACGCATGCGGATGTGGTGGCGTTGGCGTTGGATCGGCGGTTCGCGGGTGTGGGGTTGGAGCGGGTGCTGTTGCATTCGCCGTATTCCTTCGATGCGTCGACGTTGGAGTTGTGGGTGCCGTTGTTGACGGGGCGTCGGGTTGTGGTGATGCCGGTCGGTGATGTGACGGCGGTTTCGTTGGCTGAGGTGGTGTGTTCGTTCGGGGTTACGGCGTTGTGGTTGACGGCGGGGTTGTTTGCGCTGGTGGTGGAGGAGGATCCGGGGTGTTTGGCTGGGGTGCGTGAGGTGTGGGCGGGTGGTGAGGTGTTGTCGTCGGTGGCGGTGGCTCGGGTGCGGGCGGCGTGTCCGGAGATTGTGGTGGTGAACGGGTATGGGCCGACTGAGGCCACGACGTTCGTTGCCACGCATACCGTGGTGGACGGGGAGGGTGTGTTGCCGATTGGGCGTCCGTTGGACAACATGCGCGTCTATGTGTTGGACGCCGCGTTGCGTCCTGTGCCGGTGGGTGTGGTTGGTGAGTTGTATGTGGCGGGTGCGGGGTTGGCGCGTGGGTATGTGGGGCGTCCGGGGCTGTCGGCGGAGCGGTTTGTCGCCGATCCGTATGGGCCGGCGGGTGGGCGGTTGTACCGCACGGGAGATCTGGCGCGGTGGAACGTCGACGGCGAGCTGGTGTATGCGGGTCGTGCGGATGAGCAGGTGAAGATTCGTGGTTTCCGGATCGAGCCGGGTGAGGTGCAGGCGGTCCTGGCCGCGCACCCGGGCCTGGAGCAGGCCGTGGTGCTGGTCCGTGAGGACGTGCCGGGCGACAAGCGCCTGGTCGCGTATGTCGTGGCGGACGGCGACAGTGCCGAACTCGCTTCGTCCGTCCGTGAATTCGTTGCTGAGCGGTTGCCGTCCTACATGGTTCCGTCGGCGGTGGTGCTGCTGGACGCGCTGCCACTGACCGTGAACGGCAAGCTGGATCGCAAGGCCCTGCCCGCACCGGAGTATGCCGTGAGTGCGAAGGCTCCCCACGGCGCCGGCTCGCTCAGTGCCTTCGAACAGACCGTGTGCGACGCGTTCGCGAAGGTGCTGGGGTTGGCGAGCGTCGGGCTCGACGACGACTTCTTCGTCCTGGGCGGGCACTCGCTGCTGGCGGTGTCGCTGGCGGCGGAGCTGCGGTCCCGTGGTGTGTCGGTGACGGTGCGCGACGTGATCACCAACCCGACTGTGGCGGGACTGCTCAGCAGGCTGTCCTTGTCGTCGGTCAAGGACGCGCTCAGCGGCATGCTTTCCATCCGGCCGAGCGGCAGCGAGTCGCCGTTCTTCTTCGTGCATCCCGGAAGCGGGTCGAGCTGGTGCTACCTGCCGCTGGCCCGGTACATCCCGCAGGAGTATCCGCTCTACGGGTTGCAGGCTGACGGGCTCGACGGCACGAGTGAACTCGCGACCTCTGCTGCGGAGATGGCCACGGCGTACATCGAGCAGATTCGTTCCGTGCAGCCGAGCGGCCCCTACCATCTGGTGGGTTACTCCTTCGGGGGGACGGTGGCGCATGAGATCGCGGTGCAACTCCAGGCTGCGGGTGAGCAGGTGGCCGCGCTGGTCATTCTGGACACCTTTCCGGTGGAGCAGGACGCGGATCCCGCCGCGGTCGGCGAGGCATCCCGCGATGCTCGGGAGACGGACCGGTCCGACGACCCGGCGAGCTCGTCGGCGTCCGGCGAGAACGACGTGCGAGCCCAGAGGCTCCAGGAGCTCCGGGCGGATATGGGCGCTGTCCTCGGCGGGATCTCGGACGAGGAGCTGATCCGCGTCATGGGCGTCTTCGAGAACTGCAGCCAGCTGCAGGTGGAGCACCGGGCCGGTCGGTTCGGCGGGGATGCCCTGGTGGTGGTCGCGGCGCAGGACAAGGCGACCGATGTGCCGTGGGCGCAGCGGTGGGAGCCGTACATCTCCGGGGAGATCACCGAGGTGAGCCTCCCCTACACGCACGCCGACATGGTGCGGCCTCACACGCTGGGCGAGGTGTGGGCCGCAGTCGAGGGGTGGCTGGGCTCGGGCCGGTTGCGGCGGGGCCAGTCCGAGTCCGAACCGGCACCCGGAGCCACCTCAAGCCGGAACAACCCATCGGCGAGTGGAGAAGGGGGGCCAGCTCAGGCCGGATAAGTGGGGCCATTTCAAGGCCGTTGACGCCACACAACCCCGCACGTGACTTTCAACCATCCGGAGAAACAGATGACAACAGAACTCAGC
This sequence comes from Catenulispora rubra, assembly GCF_015356825.1. Taxonomy (GTDB): domain Bacteria; phylum Actinomycetota; class Actinomycetes; order Streptomycetales; family Catenulisporaceae; genus Catenulispora; species Catenulispora rubra. The sequence goes on from NZ_JAACYW010000061.1 coordinate 4,791, forward strand.
AACCAGGCGCAGGGCGTACAGGAGGCCAGCGCCCCGCTGCTGCTCGAAGAGGCTTCGGCCGAACAGGTACGCGCCGGTCTCAGGGCTCGTGGGGCGGTACTGCTGCGCCGGGCCGGCGGTCGGTCGCTGGCGGAGTTCGAGTCCTTGGCGGACGAGTTGATGACTCGGCTGGTACACCCCGCGGTCGCTGACATGCAACGTGAGCCGGTGAGCGCGGACGGTGCGACGGCGACGGTGAACAAAGGCCAGGGCAACATCCCGCTGCACCGGGAGCTGTCGTACGCGCCCGGCACACCCGACCAGCTGATGTTCCTCTGCCAGACGCCGTCGGCCGATGGCGGGCAGACCATCCTGTGCGACGGTGTCGTCCTGTTCGAGGCCCTTGACGAAGCGACGCGCGACTTCCTGCGAACCAATGAACTGGTCTATAGGTGGGAGGTCGACCCTGCACGCTGGCGCTCCTTCCTGGGCGTCACCACCCAGGAAGAGGCGCTCACCGCGATCGAGGCGATCAACGGCCGTTCGCGCGACGGCGGCTCCCTCAGCGGGACGTTCGAGGGGGAGACGCTCAAGGGCGCCTACCGGACCAGCCTCGTCACCCGCCCCGGCGACGGGCTCCGTGAGGCATTCTGCAACTCCGTGATCGTCACCATGAGCGACGCGAAAAGCACCGCCACGCTGGCCGACGGCTCGGCCTTCCCCGACCAGCTGCTGCGCGGCATCGCGGCGAAGGCGGAGGCGGTCACCTACGACATGGCCTGGCAGGCAGGCGACATCGTCGTGCTGGACAACGCCCGGTACATGCACGGGCGTCGCTCCTTCCTCGACACAGAGCGCCGGATCCTGACCCGGGTGGGCCACAGCCGCAGGTCCTGAGCACGGATCCACAAAGTCGTCTTCGGTGAGTGCGGCTCTGCGCGGCACCGGGGCCAGGTAGTCGCGGCGCCAGTAGCCGACCTGGCCCTCCACCCCGCCCTTCTCGTGGGCACCGCGAAGCCCGGGCTCGCAGGAGAACGGCGTGGACGCCCCGGTCGCCGCCGCCCGAACCGGGAGCCCTGGTCCACCGGCTGCGGACCAGGGCTCCCGCGTTCTGCCCGGTGCTCTCAGCGCGACATGGCGACCAGGACCCGGCGGCTTCCGGCGAACGCCCTGCGTCCGTGTGCGACGGCGACGTTGTCGATGACCAGGACGTCACCCTGCCGCCAGTCGACGTCGACGGCCAGCGCCAGTCCCTTCTCGCGGATCGCGCGCACGTACTCGTCGGGGATGGGGGAGCCGTCGGCGAAGGTCACCGACTGCGGCAGCTCGTCCGCGGGGACGATGGCCGCGAGCTCGCGCATGGTCTCCTCGCCGAGCGTCGCGGGGTGCCACTGGTCCGCCTGGTTGAACCAGACCTCCTCACCGGTGGTCGGGTGCCGGAGCGTCGAGGGCCGGACCTGACGCGTCCGCAGCGCGTTGCCGGCGGTCCACTCCCAGCTGACGCCCGCCTCGGCCAGCAGCTTCTCGACTTCCGCCCGGTCGTCCGTCTCGAACGTCGCCTGCCAGCTCTTGCCGAAGCCCCTGCCACCGTGCAGGTACTGCTGGTAGCGGACACCGCCGCCGAAGTCCGCGCGGATCCGCTCGTCGAGTGCCGCCAGCCAGGAGGCGCCGTCCAGCAGCGGAGTGGCGCCTCCCGTGGCAGCCGGCTGCACGCAGCAGAAGAGCAGTCGGGAGGGCCAGGCGTGGGCGTAGGAAAGCTCACTGTGCATGGAGATCGCGTAGTCGGGCGGGTACTCCGTCGAGGTGTAGACGTTGTCGGAAACCTTGGTCCTGGGCGTGTTGCCGTGCACGTACGCGAGGCGCTCGGGCAGCAGCGCGGGCATCACGTCCGCCAAGGAAGTCTCAGTGACGTCGAAACCCCGGAACAGCAGGGCCTGGTGACGGCCCAGCAGTTCGCCGACGGCGACCGAGCCGAGGTACTGCGTCAGTCCCCGGGTGGTCGCGCCGGCACCGGTGCTCTCGGGCGTGAACAGGTGCGGTGCCCAGCCCTGCTGAACGCTCATGGGTGATATCTCCTTGGTGGTTGGGAGGTTGGGCGTCGAGTCGTTCAACCTACGAGGCGCCCCGATTGGACGCACTGATTCGGTTCGGCCGCCTGCCGGGAGCGTCGGCCGTGCCGATAGACCGGGGCGAATGTCCGGCGTCGTTCAACCGGTGCGCCAACGCAGTTGAACGGTGGCCGTGGCGAGCATCAAGGATTCATCAGTCGAGCGGGCCTGCACCATAGTGAAGCGAGGCGCATGGTGAAACTGGAGCTCTTGGGTATCTGGAGGCTGGTGCGGGTGGCCCGACACGGCTTGTCGGTGGAGTTCCAGTCGCCCTTGGCGCGGCGGTACTGGCGCACGGCGGTGGTTGAACACCCCTGCTGACCATTTGCACCGGGTTGAACACCGGCACCATCGCCAGTGGCTGGGGCATAGTGGTCTGCGCCGCCAGGAACCGACGGAGTTCGGCGAGGCCGGATGTCAGGAAGCCTGGACCGGACCGAGGAACCGTGGGCAGAGCTGCGGTCGAACAGCCTGATCGCGACAGTCGAGAACGACACCGCCCAGCCGCGCGGCGCAAGCCGTGGCTGTCCGTGCGCCGCCCAGACCGACGCAGCGCCAAGCCCAGGGGGAAGCAATGGCCTTCGAGCTGACCGGCTACCGGAACCTCGGCGACGCGTTCGCCGCGCGCGTCGCCCAAAACCCCGACAAGACCGCGGTCACCATCTACCGCGACTCCACCGAGGCCGTGCACGAAAGCCTCAGCTACGCCGAACTCGCCCGCCGGGCCGGCCTGCGCGCCGCCGACCTGGCGCAGCACCTGGCCCCCGGTGAGCGCGTTCTCATCGCGCTGCCCACCGGCACCGAGTTCGTCGAGCTCTACCTCGCCTGCCTGCTGGCCGGTGTCACCGCCGTGCCCGCCCCGCCGGCGACCGGCTCCGCCGGCGCCGCCCAGCGCGTCGCCGCGATCGCCGCGGACTGCGCACCCGGACTGGTCTTCGGCACCGCCGGGGACTTCGACACCCTCACCGAGCGCTTCCACGCGCAGGGCCTGGGCCACCTCCCCGTCCGGGCCGCCGCCCCCGTGCCGGCCGGTGAGGCACCCCCCGCGGCGCTCCACGGCCGCCACACCGACCAGGACGCCCTCGCCGTCCTCCAATACAGCTCCGGCTCCACGGGCACCCCGAAGGGCGTGATGCTCGCCCACCGGAACGTCCAGGCGAACCTCGCGGCCCTGAGCTCCTTCATGGGGGGCCTGAGCGATGACGACTCGTTCGGCAGCTGGCTGCCGCTGCACCACGACTTCGGTCTCTTCTTTCAGCTCAGCTGCGCACTCTTCCATGGCGCGACAACGGTCCTGATGCCGCCGATGGCGTTCGCCCGCAGGCCCGTCGAATGGTTCCGGATGATGAACGAATTCCGGACCACCGCCAGCTCCGCCCCCAACTTCGCGTACGGCACCGCGCTGCGCCTCATCAAGGACGAACAACTCGACGGGCTCGACGTGTCACCGCTGCGCTTCTTGTGCAACGGCTCCGAGCCGATCCACGCCCCCACCATCGCCGCGTTCACCAAGCGGTTCGCCCCCATCGGCCTGCGCCCCGAAGCCGTCGTCGCCGGCTACGGCTTGGCCGAAGTCACCGTCTACGCCAGCGGCACTGCCATGACGCGTCAGCCGACTGTCCTGGTCGTCGACCCCCAGCGTCTCGCCGACGCCGACCACCCCGCGCTGGTTCCCGCCCATGACGGCCGCGGCAAGGAGATCACCGGCGTCGGACTCCCCGAGGGCTTCGACGTCCTCATCGTCGACCCCGCCACCCTGTGCCCCCTGCCCGCCGGCGAGGTCGGCGAGATCTGGCTGCGCGGCGACAGCGTCGGCCGGGGCTACTGGGACAAACCCGACCTCACCGCCCGCACCTTCCACGCCCGTCCCGCCGGCGCTGACGACACCGGACCCGGCTGGCTGCGCACCGGCGACCTGGGCGCCCTGGCGGACGGCGAACTGTTCATCACCGGCCGGCTCAAGGAGGTGATGATCGTCCATGGCCGCAACCTCTACCCGCACGACCTCGAAAACGAGGCGCGCGCAGCCCACCCCGCGCTGGAGAGGTTCGTCGGCGCCGCCTTCGGCGTCCAGGCCCCCGACGAGCGGATCGTGCTGGTGCACGAGGTCGGCCCGACCGTATCGGCCGAGGAACTGCGCGCCGCCGCGGCAGCCGTCATCCGCCGCCTCACCGCCGCCACCGGTGCGCCGGTCCGCAACGTCCTGCTGGTGCGGCGCGGCAGCGTCGACCGCACCACCAGCGGCAAGATCCGCCGCGCCGCGATGCGCGATCGCTTCCTGGCCGGCGCGATCACCGCCGTGCACACCGAACTCGAACCGGCAGTACGGCGGTTGACCGCAGGAGCCGAAACCCTGTGACGCCCACCCGCACCGGCACCGCACGCGGGATCGTGAACCGGTTCGCGTGGATGTAGGCCAGCGCCGCGCGACTCTTCGACGACACCCCCGCAGGTCCGCTGATGCGCGCTCTGATCGCCGACGCCCAGTCCCAGGACGAGATCGCCACGGCCATCCGCGAGCAGTGGCTGCGCCCGCGCCGCGCCGTCGCCGCGGACCTGATCCGGCGCGGCGTGGCAGAGGGCGTCACCGGACTGCGGCGCTAGAAGGCTATGAAGATCTTGGGCGCTGATACCCAGAAGGCATCACACGAGCTCAAGAAGGTATTGGACTGGCATGCGAGGGGCGAATCATGCTGGTTGAACACAGCCGAGTGTCACGGCCTGCGCCGGACGATGAATCGAGCACGTACATGAGCAGCTATGAACGAGACCGCGCCGGTTCGCTCGACGCCGACGCTGTGCTGTGGTCGGCTCCGGAAGAGGAACGGGCGGGGCGGCCGTTGCTGGTCCTGATGCACGGCTGGAGCTACGACGAGACGCACCTGTACGAACTGCTGGAACCGCGGCTTCGCGACGAGATCGTCGTCGCGTCGCTGCGGGCACCGGTCGCCGAAGCCGGCGGATTCGCCTGGTTCCCGAGCAGGGGCAACCCGATCGGCGATCCGCAGCCGACTGTGGCGAACGCCAGAACCGACGCGGTCCTGAGGTGGTTGGACGGCCAGCCCGTGTTCTCCTCGATCGGCCTGGGCGGCTTCTCTCAGGGGGGCGCCATGGTCCTGCAACTGATCCGGCGCGAGCCCAGGCGTTTCGCGTACGGCGTCCAGTTCGCGGGCTTCGTGGTGGACGACGTCCAGCCCGGTGATGCCGATCTGGCCACGCTCCGCCCGCCGGTCTTCTGGGGACGCGGTGCGCGCGACGGGGTGATCCCCGAGTCGGCGATCGAGCGGACGTCGATGTGGATGGGGCGGCATACCGATGCCGCAGTCCGGATCTACCCGCGACTGAGCCACGATGTGGCCGGTCAGGAGATCGACGACGCGGTGGCGTTCGTTCGTTCCCATGCGCTCGCCCTCGATGACTGTAACTGATATGGTTACGTCAGGAGGATGGATGTGGGAGCGAACAGCAGGCTCACGATCGCCGCGCACGCCCTGGCCTGGATCGGCCTGAACGAGCGGATGGGCGGCGAGGTGGCCACCTCGGAGCAGATCGCGAACAGCGTCAACACCAATCCGGTCGTGATCCGGCGGCTGCTGGGCGACCTGCGCGAGGCCGGGCTCGTCGAGTCACGGCGCGGCGCGGGGGCCGGCTGGCGTCTGCGGCGTGCGCCAGAGTCGATCAGCCTGGCCGAGGTGTATGAGGCTGTGGAGGAAGCCCCCCTGTTCGCCATGCATTCGGCGACTCCGAACCAGAACTGTCCGGTCGGCCACGGCATCGGCACCGCGCTGGGGCCGGTGTACGACGGCGCAGAGCAAGCTCTGCGGGCGCAGTTGGCCCGTACCAGCGTGGCCGATGTACTGCGCGATTCCGTAGCCGCGCCCTAGCGCCAAGCTCGGTAACCCGCAACCCGTAACCCGGTTCTTTGCACACCCTTTGTTGTAACAAGAGTTGTTACTACTGATCGAGGAGCATCCATGAACACGCTGCAGTACTCCGTCTACGTGGCACCGTCCAAGCCTGCGGTCTCCGACGATCTGCCGCCGGGTGAGGCGCGGCGAATGTGGTCGCCCACCTCGTCGACCCTGATCTTCGGTGAACATGACGCGGTGCTGGTGGACCCTCTGATGACCATCGAGGAGTCCCGCGCGCTGGCCGGCTGGGTGGCCGCGACCGGCAAGAACCTCACCACGATCTACATCACCCACGCGCACGGCGACCACTTCTTCGGCGCCCCGGCGATCCTCGACCGCTTTCCCCGCGCCAGGCTCGTAAGCACGCCCCGCGTCGCCGAGCTGATGGAGGTCCAGTACGGCCCGCGGTGGTTCGACGGGTTCTGGGATCCGCGCTTCCCCGGCCAGATCTCGGGAGACCACGTCACCGCCGAACCCTTGGCCGGCGATGTCATCGAGCTGGAAGGCGAGCAGCTGCGCGCGATCGAACTGGGGCACACCGACACCGACAGCGCCAGCGCCCTGCACGTGCCCTCGATCGGCCTGGTCGTGGCCGGCGACGCCGTGTACGGCGATGTGCACCTGTACCTCGCCGAGTCCAAGGGCACCGGACGCCGCGACTGGCTCGACGCGCTGGACGTCATCGAGCGGCTGGCGCCCACCGCCGTCGTCTCCGGTCACAAGCGCGACGGCGACCCGGACAGCCCCGCGGACATCGCCCGCACCCGCGGCTACATCCAGGACTTCGACACCGCCGCCGGGAACGCGACCGGCTACCTGGACCTGTACGAGGAGATGCTCGCCCGCCACCCCGACCGGATCAACCGCGGCGTGTTGTGGAACTCCGCGAAGGCCGTCATGGCGTGAATCGCCGTTGCCCGCGAGGGATCGATCGGTGCTCCCACGGGGCCGTGCAGGTTTCGCTCGACGGGGATGCGTCAGGCGCGGTCCCACCCGGGCACGGCCTGCCAGACCCGGGTATTCGGCAGGCCTAGTGTCCGACCGGCGAGATGATCGAAACCGGACGCAACCAGCGCAAAACCTTCCGTTCCGCGAGGTGCGGAGCGGAAGGCCTGATTGAACAGCGGAACCTTAAAGCTGCGTCAGCGCGGCGACCGCGATCGGTCGGCTGGTGTGCACGGCGGCGTTGGTCATCGCGGTGTTGTACAGCTCCTGGCCCGGGGGGCGGCCGTGGTAGAGCCGTCCGGCCGTGCCGACGTCGCCGTTGTAGGCGGTGCAGTCGACTTCCATGGTTTCGACGGTGTCGTTGTACCAGGTGCAGTTCGCGTCGGTGATCACGCGGTTGATGTCGGCGTTCTCAGCGTCGATCAGGACCGCGCGCAGCCCGGGGGTGGTCAGGCCGGCGTAGGCGCGAGCGATCATGGCCAGCGGGCCTTCGATGTTCACCGCGAAGCCGAGTTTGTCGATCGCGCCCTCGTCGGTGACGGTGTTGAGCAGGCTGTCGGCTTCGGTGGCGCAGGAGGTGGCGTTCATCGCGAAGGTCTGGAGAGCGGTCGGGGTCAGGGCCGGCATGTCGGCGTAGTCGATAACGGTGGCGTTGGCGCAGCCCTGGACGTCGGCGGCGGCGACCAGGTCGATCTGCGAGATGATCGCGTTCTGCGCCGAGTTGATCGCGTTGATGATCTCGGTGGTCGCCTGTTGGAGGGTGATGCCGTTGCTGCCGCCGCTGAAGTACTGCTGATAGATGCTGTAGATCTTCTGGATGACCGCGATCACGGCGGTGACATCGGCGGGGCGGGCCGGCGCGGGGTTGCGCACCGCGGCACTCGCCGCGCCCGCCCCAGCCGGAACGGCGAGCGCGCCGGCCAGCAGTACCGCGGTGACCGTGCGAACCAATCGTTTCCTCATCACAAAACCCTTCGACGCGGGGTGGGACCGCCGAGGCGAGGCGGTGCGCCGGTGGCGACGCGTGACCATGGTGGGGTCCGCGAACCGGTCGAGCGGGGAATTCCGCACGCGGCCGGACAACGCCGAAAATCGACGAAGACAGCAGCCTCAATCGTCCAGCCGGTCTTGGACTCGATCGGCATCGGCACGCATTCCGAGCCGCCGGTAAATTTCCAGTGCCTGCCGCAGGTAGTCCAGCCCCTCGGCGCGATCGCCGACAGCCAGGTAGTGCTCGCCGATGCCTTCGAGGGAGATGGCTTCGTCGTCGGGCTTGCCCAGCTCTCGGTGCACTGCCAAGGCCTGCCGGTACAGTTCGAGCGCGCGCGGACGGTGCCCGCTCGCGGCGAGGGTGGCGGCGTAGGAGTTGAGTACCAGCGCCTCGTCGCCACGGGCCCCGGATGCGCGGAAGATCTCCATGGCCTGGGTGTGGGCATCGAGCGCGCCGGGGTGATCGCCGGTCACCTGGCGGACGCGCCCCAGCCCGAACCACGCCGCGGCCTGGCCGCCGCGGTTGCCGAGGTCTTGGTTGATCTCCAGCGCACGTGCGTGGGCGTCGAGCGCTTCGGCGAAGTCCCCGTTCGCGCGCAGCACATCGCCGACGTAGTTGAGAGCGGCGGCCTCGCCGTGGCGGTTGCCGAGCCCGCGGAAAAGTTCAAGAGCCCGGGTGTGGGCCTCGATCGCCCCGAGACGATCTCCGGTCGCGCGCCGCACGTCCCCGACGTCGGTCAGCGCGGCGGCCTCACCCAGGCGATCGGAGAGTGCGCGGAAGATGTCCAACGCCAGGACGTGGGCATCGAGTGCCTCGGGATAGGCGCCGGCCAGCTGGTGAATGCGCCCCAGGCCGTGCAGAGCGGTCGCCTCGCCGAGACGGTCGCCGAACGCGCGGAAGATCTCCAGCGCGTCGACGTATGCCGCTTCACTCGCGGGGGAATCCCCGGCGAAGTACCACACACGTGCCAGGTCGGTCAGTGCGATGGCCTGATTGCGGCGGTCGGCCAGCAGCCGGTGCGTCTCCAGCGCCCGGCTGTAGGACGCGACGGCTCCGGCGGGATCGTCCTCGGTCATGTACTGCACCCGACCGATCCCGTGAAGCGCGGCGGCCTGTCCACGGCGGTTCCCGAGCGCGTGCTGGAGCTCCAGCGCCCTGCTGTGGGCATCGAAGGCCCCTGAGTAGTCGCCGGCCAGGTACCGCGCATGTCCGAGGTCGACCAGCGCCGCGGCGAGATCGGCGGGCCGGGCCAGACGTTCGGCGATTTCGGCGGCGGCGTGGTGGATCTCCAGCGAACGGGACCACGGGCCGTCGGCCAGAAGGATCTCGGCCAGCCCCGTGGCCAGATCGATCGCGTGCCGGTCGAGCCCGTGAGCGAGCGCGAACGCGAAGGCGGCATCCAGGTTGCCGTGCTCGGCGCGCAGCCACCGTCGTGCCGCCTCCGGCTCGAGGACGTCGGGAGCGAAGGCCGGGGCCGGGCCCGTCGGTGTGAGCCGGGGATGCCGGGCGATGGAGGCCGAGGCCGTCTGGGCCGTGTGGCTGTAGTACTGAAGAAGCCTGGTTCGGGCCGTATCGCGTTCGGAGTCCAGGGACGTGGCCAGTGTGCCCGCGTAGGCATGGACCAGATCGTGGAGACGGTAGCGGCCGGGTGAGACGCCCGTCAGCAGGCTGTGGTCGGCCAGGCGCTGAAGCGACAGATCGGCCGTCGCCGGATCGGTTTCCAGCAGCGCGGCGGCGGCGTACCCGTCGACCACCGGCCCGGGCAGCAAGCCGAGGTGACGGAAGAGGACTTGCTCGTCCGGGCTCAGGTGCTTGTAGGAGAGATTGAACGCTGAGCGCAGGCTACGGACCTCGTCGGTGTATCCGGCCAGTGCGTCTTCCTCCCGTCCCGGAGTGAGCCGCTCGATCAGCCGTGCGAGGTCCCAGGCCTTGCCGCCGGTCCGCAGGAGGGCTCCGACGATCACCAGAGCCAGCGGAAGACGACCGCATAGTTCCGCGACGTGCTCCCACCCGGCCTGCTCGGGCTGCTCGGACTGCTTGGACCGCTCGGACTGCTCGGCCTGCTCGGACCGCTCGCTCGGCCATCTCGCAGCGCGGCGCAGCAGCGCCACCGCCTCCTCCAACGGCAGAACGTCCAGCGGAATCGGAAGGGCGTCGTCCAAGGCCTTCAGGCGGCGCCGACTGGTGACCAACACCAGACATCCCGTCGCCGCCGGCAATAGCGGAAGCACCTGCGCCTCGTCGGCGGCGTTGTCCAGCAGGACGAGGGTCCGTGTGCCGGCCAGGCGCTCCCGATAGACCGCCGCGCGTGAGTCGACGTCGGACGGGATCTGCCCGGCCGTCAGGCCCAGCGAGGCGAGCAGCACGGCCAGCGCGTCACCGGGCTCGCGCGGCGCGGCGTCTTCGGCGAAGCCGTACAGATCGAGGAACAGCTGACCGTCCGGGAAGCGCTCGACCAGACGGTGCGCGGCGTGCAGAGCCAGCGCGGTCTTGCCCACGCCGCCCATCCCGTCGATCGCGGAGATCACCACGGTGCCCGGGGACTGCTTGCCGGCGGCGAGCTCGATCAGCTCGAAGAGGCGCCCCAGTTCCTCCTCGCGGCCGGTGAACAACGACGTGCTCGCCGGCAGCTGGCGCGGCACGGTCCTTCCCGGACGCACGCCGGTCGGGGGCGAATCCGCGAAGGGCCGTGCCTTCGCCCGACGCTGGATCTCCTCGACCCGGTCCCGGGCCTCGGCCAGGGCACGCCACTCGGCCGGCGTCACGCCGAGCAGCTCGACCAGCGCGTCGAACCGATCGGTCGGCGGCAGAGTCCGGGCCGTGAAGTACTCCGCGATGGCCGTCTGCGACCACCCGGTCCGCTTCGCCAACTCCTGATACGTCAGGCTGCTGTCCCGATGCGCACGCGCATGCCGACGCCGCAAGGCCCGCAACAGCTCGGCCAGATCGTCCAGCGACCGCGCCTTCGCCGCCGCCGCGGCGAGGTCGTCAGACGGTCCTGCGGCCTGCCGCGGCGGATCGATTGCCATCGTCCGACCCCCGAGTATCTAAGAACCCGAATAAACCGAGCGCAGTCTAGTACGGAGCCCTGAGCCGCTCGCCGTGCTTTGACGACTCCGATGGGCGGGCGGCCACGGTCGGCGACACCGAGGTCCTGGCTGCGGGTCCACGTGCGAATGACGGTAGGGCTTTTGACGGGGGTTTGTCGGCGCATCGATCAGTGCTCGGGTGAACACCTCGTGCGCCGCCTGCTGAAGTACCTCGATGGTCCGTGCGGACAAACCTGTGGGGAGGCGGACGCCGCCGTTTTGGCCGGGGGCGATCAGCACGCCGGCTCCGCCGCTTGCCGCCGCCACGTCCGCCGCTCGCCGCCACTCGCCGCAGCCGTCACAGATAGCATGCCCCGGTGAGCCTTACCGCACGTCTGGGCCGAGCGGCCCGAGCAGCCGTCTCGGACATCACGCCGCTGCGGGAGTCGCCGGCCTACCGCCGGCTGTTCGCCGGGCAGGCGGTGTCGTCGATCGGGACGCAGGTGACGCAGGTCGCCGTGCCGGTCCAGGTGTACTCGATCACGCACTCGTCGTTGCAGGTCGGGCTGGTGAGCCTGGCGGCGCTGGTGCCGCTGGTGTTCTTCGGCCTGTACGGCGGGGCGATCGCGGACGCTGTCGAGCGGCGCAAGCTGCTGCTGGCCACCTCGGTGGCGACGACGGCGGTGAGTGTCGCGCTGCTGGCGCAGGCGGCCGCCGGGCTGCGGAGCGTGCCGCTGCTGTTCGTCTGTGTCGCGGTACAGGCGGGCTTCGCGGCCGTCGACAACCCGGCGCGGCGCTCGATCACGCCGCTGCTGGTGCGCCCCGAGAAGCTGCCCGCGGCCAACACGCTGTCCTACGGCAGTATGACCTTCTCGGTGATCGTGGGGCCGGTGCTGGCCGGGGTCGCGGTCGGGGCCGGCGGCTTCGCGTGGGCGTACGGGATCGACGTGGCGTCGTTCGTCGCGGCCTTCTACGCGGTCGCGCGCCTGCCCGCGCTGCCCGCCGCCGAGGACGCGCCCCGGGCCGGGCTCGCCTCGGTGCTCCAGGGCCTGCGCTTCGTGCGCGGGCAGCGGATCATCATGGCCTCGTTCCTGGCGGACGTGAACGCGATGATCTTCGGTATGCCCAAGGCCCTGTACCCGGCGCTGGCCTTCGGCCAGTACCACGGCGGCGCGGGCACGGCCAGCCTCATGTACGCCGCCCCGGCCGCCGGCGCGCTGCTGATGACCGGCCTCGGCGGCCTCATCACCCGGGTCCGGCGCCAGGGGCTCGGCGTGATCCTGGCGATCGTGGTCTGGGGCGGCTCCATAGCGGTGTTCGGCGCCACCTCCGTGCTCTGGTTCGGCCTGCTGATGCTCGCGCTGGCCGGTGCCGCAGACCAGGTCAGCGCCGTGTACCGCTCGACGATGATGCAGGTGGTGACGCCCCCGGGCCTCCAGGGCCGCCTGCAGGGCGTCTACATGGTCGTGGTCGCCGGCGGTCCACGCCTCGGCGACCTGGAATCCGGAGCGGTGGCAACGGCTTTCACGCCGCGGATATCGGTGGTGTCCGGCGGCCTGGCGTGCCTGGCCGGCATCGGGCTGCTGGCCGCGCTGGTTCCGTCGCTGCTTCGCTACGACTCGGAGAAGGCGCTGGGGGAGCGGGCGCAGCTCGTTGCCACGTAGCCATCCGATGCGAACGTGTTGTCGATTCCATAAACTCAAGCCCATGGCGAAAGGGGAAGCACTCCGAGACCTCGACGTGCGGGCCGGCGGGTATCCGGATCCGAGGCGGGCGGTGGATCTCCCGGATTTCATCAGGTTGCTGGAGCAGCTGAGGATGTCGTGCGGCATGCCTTCGTACCGCACCTTGGCCAAGAAGGTGGGGGCGCGCCTGACGCCGGCGCGGCCGCTGTCGCACGTCACCCTGAGCGAGATGTTCGATCCGAAGCGGCGGCGGCTGGACCTCGATCTGGTGGTGGCCGTGGTGGCGGCGCTGGGGATGAGCGAGTCCACGGTGGCCCAGTGGCGTCAGGCCTGCGTCCGGGTCCATGCCGAGGCCAAGGCCGGCGGGGCGTCCGGGGTGCTTCGGCAGCTGCCGGCGGATCTGCCGACCTTCACCGGGCGGGTGCGGGATCTGCACGAGCTCACGACGGCGATCGAGGCCGCGCCCGAGCACGGTGGCACGGTGGTGGTCTCGGTGATCGAGGGCATGGGCGGCATCGGGAAGACGCAGCTCGCGCTCCGCCTCGCGCACACGCTGGTCCGCGCCGGACGTTACCTTGACGCGCAGTTCTACGTGAACTTGCACGGGTTCGACCCGGAATATCCTCCGGCGGATCCGTGCACTGTGTTGGGGTCGTTCCTGAGGCAGTTGGGGGTCGCCCCGCAGAACATTCCCGACGCGCTCGACGAGCGGGCGGCGATGTTCCGTGACCGGTTGCACGGTCGGCGCGCGCTGGTGGTTCTGGACAACGCCGGAAGCGAAGAGCAAGTCAGGAGTCTGATCCCGGCCGACCCCGGCTGTCTCGTGCTGGTCACGAGCCGTCGGAGTCTGGCCGGCCTGGACAACACGATTTCGCACCGTCTGGACGTGTTCAGCTCGGAGGAGGCCACGACGCTCCTGGCCCGGATCGCGGGCGCGGACAGAGTCGCCGCGGAACAGCAGGCGGCGGGTGAGATCGTCGCGCTGTGCGGCGGACTGCCGCTGGCGGTCGCTCTGGCCGGCGCGCGGCTGCGTTCCCGCCCCGCTTGGACGTTGGGGGACGTGCTGGGACGCCTTCGTGCCGACCGGCTCGACGGGTTCGGGCCCGCGTCGAACACGCCGAGACCGGTCTTCGAACTCTCCTATACGACGCTGGAGCCCGGGGCGCGGCAGATGTTCCGGCTCCTGGCGGCGCATCCGGGGCGCGATGCCACCGCCGAGTCGGCGGCCGCGTTGCTCGGGACGAGTGTGGGCGACGCACTGGATCTGCTCGAAGGGCTCACCGACGAGTATCTGCTTGAACAGCGCAGGGAGGGGCGGTACGAGTTCCACGATCTGCTGCGCACGTATGCGATGGAGAAGCTTGCGTCTGATGAGCCCTCGGAGCTTCGTGACGAGGCTCTGGGGCGGGTGCTGTCGTGGTACACGGTATCTGCGATAAACGCCGACAGCGCCATCGGCTCCGATGGCTATCGTCCGGGAGTTCCTGACGGAGTCGCCTGTGCGAGGCCTGCGACGTTCTCGGACGCGGCCGCGGCGACGGCCTGGTTCGACCAGGAGCTGCCCAACCTGACCGCGAGCGTCGAGGTGGCATCCGGGCAGGGGTACGGGCTGCTCTGTTCCCGGATATCCGCCGCGATGAAGCGCCACCTGTACTTCACGGGTCGCCTCAATGAGATCATCGAGCTTCGCCTGCTGGGCCTGGACGGCGCCCGCGCCTCGGGGGACGTGTACGGGGAGGCCCTGGCTCTGGCTCACCTCGTCACCATGGCGGAGCTCGGTCGGGTCGAGGAAGCCGACGCGTACTTCGCGGCGGCGTTGGCGAAGTACCGCGAAGTCGGCGACGAAGCCGGCCAGGTGTTCCTCATGAGCTACGTGGTCTTCTGCATGACCACCGCCGGCCGCACCCAGGAAGCCCTTGCCGTAGCAGCGGAAACGCTTCCGATCGCGCGCAGGGTCGCCGAACCGGTCCTGCTCGCCAGCGCCCTGAGCAACTACGCCACCTGCCTCCACGACCTCCGCCGCCCCGAAGAAGCGCTGGAGTATGTGTTGGAGGCGGTCGCGGCGATGCGATCGACGGCCAACGGCCTCCCGCACGCCATGGCGGTCCGCAACCTCGGCTTCACCTACCTGGTCCTGCGACGCCACCAAGACGCCTACGCCAGCTTCACCGAAGCCACAACACGCTTCCACGACGCCGGCGACCTGTACCACGAACTCGAATGCGTCCACGGCCAAGCCCGCGCACTCCACGCCCAGGGAAGCACCCCCGCCGCCCGCGACCACGTGGCCGGCACCACCGCGATCCTGGACAAGCTCGACGAGCCGACGGCGGACCGGCTCCGCCGCAGGCTTGAGCGCTCGCCGATCCGGTACGACGAGCGGATCGATGTCGATCCGACGGCTCGGGCTTGAGGAGTCCAGTCAGCGCGCTGTGCTGAAAACGGATGAGCCTGCGCCTCCGGAATTCGTCGAATCGAGCTCGGCGGCGGTACCCCGCCGGGCGGCCGCGCCGGTGTCGGGAACGACCCTGGCGACTGTGACGCACGTCACGGGAACCACCCCGGTCCGAACAGACAGGTCATGGCATGGACGACGAATTCCGGGCCCGGATCCGGGCCGGTGACGAAGGCGCGTTCGCCGTGCTGTTCCGAAAACACGGCCGGGTGGTCTACAACCACTGCCTCCGGTTGAGCGGCGACTGGTCGGTCGCCGAGGACTGCACCTCGCTGACGTTCCTGGAAGCCTGGCGGCTGCGCGGTAGGGCCGACCCGCACGGTGGCAGCCTGCTGCCCTGGCTGCTGGGCATCGCGACCAACGTTGTGCGCCAGCGGCGCCGCGCGGCCTGGCGCCACCACCGGCTCATGCAGAAACTCCCCGCGCCCGAACTGGTCCCGGACCTGGCCGACGAGATGGTCGAGCGGCTGGAGGACCAGGAGCGCATCGCTGCCGTCAAACAGGTCCTGGCCGGATTGCGGCGGGCCGACCGCGACGTGCTGGCGCTGTGTGTGTGGGCCGGCCTGGACTACGCGGCCGCGGCGGCAGCGTTGGGCGTGCCGGTCGGCACGGTGCGCTCCCGCCTGTCCCGGGCCCGGCGGCGCCTGGACGAGCGCGCAGAAAAGATTCTCGCCCCGAACATGGAACCGGCCGGCTCAGACAGACAGCTACCAGGTGACCGCACCGCTGCGGTCCGGCCCACGGAACGGAGATCACGATGACCGGGAATCCCGACGACGACCTGCGTGCCCTGCGCCAGCAACTCCCGGTGCCCCCCGACCGCGATTTCCTGCCGGGCCGCCAACACCTCCGAGAGGACCACCTGATGTCCAGCTGGACGTCCATGAACTCCCAGAACCGCCGAAGCCAGCCGCGGCGCCTGGCCGCCCGCATCGCCACCTCGGTCGCCGTCTCCGCGGTCGCCGTCGGGGCGTTCGCCGCCGTCGCCACCCACGACACCCACTCCGCCGCCGGCCCCGCGGTCGCGAAGAGCTCCGCGCCCGCCGACGACACCGTCGCCGGCGCGCAAATCAGCACCGTGGCATACACCCTGACCAGGCTGGCCGACCACTCGGTGCACATCGTCGTCCACCCCAGCGCCACCGTGCACCCGGCCGAGTTCGAGGCCGACCTGGCCAAGTTCGGAATCCACGCCACGGCCACCACGGAGACCAATGATCAGGTGAAGCACCTCGAAGTTCATGTCGGAGACGTCATGGGCTTCGCCATTCGTCAGCCGAACGGCGACTACGACACCTCCGTCTTTCCGGGCCACACCCAGCTGATCAAGTTCGGGATCACCGACCCGGAGCACGATTTCATACTGCTGATCAAGCCCGTCAGCTGAGCCGGCAGCCCGCCGCCACGTTCCGGGCGCGGTGCGCGGACGACCGCCGCTGATGATCCGCCCAACCCGGCCCCACCGGTTGGGCGGATCACCGCTTGGCCGGCAGGCAGCGAAGCTTGGCTGCTATAACGGCCGCGTGAATGTTCTGTGTGTCGATGTCCAGCTCGCATGATCACTATCGGATCTGTCGCGCGTGGCCTTGCCGCTGAGCGGTTCGAGTTCTTGGCTGAGCAGTACCGCGGACGGCGAAACGCCATCAAGACCTTCACTCACGCAGCGCCTGAGTTCGTCTTCTGGATCTTCCCTGGCGGCGCGCTGTTCGATGCCAAGAACGCGCACCGCAAGAACGTGCCGCGCGGGTACGAACATATCCTCGACGACGAGCCAGACTATGGCGGTTTCCTCAGGGGACGGCTGCTGGTGCGATCCGTGGACGGATTCCAGCTGGTCGTTGTCTACTGCCGCGCCGAGGCACTTACTACAGATGGCCACCCCCTGAGGCAGTTGCTGAATGGACTACGCCGACTGCCTGTTCCATTGGATCAAGACGCGCTGGTGATCAGCGACAACGGCGACATCTACGGAACCGTGGAAGACCTGGTGGCGCGTGAGAACGGAACGTAGCCGACTTGCGGCGTTATTGGTGACGATGGCCGGGGAACCGCGCCTGCAGATGGTCAAGCAGGGCAGCTCTGGCGGCGGCAAGATCGGACACCTGAACATGACGCCCGCGAGCCGTCTGGCACGGAAGGGCGAGCCGAACACCGGAACCTCGCCGAAAACTCTCCCTGGACGACGTGCCTCGAAGTGACCTCAGACAGGCGCTCAGCAACCAGGGCTCAGACCTCCGCTGACGATGTCGGCTACTATGAGGGCATGTGTTGCTGCACTGCCATGACTACCCGTACCGCCGCCTAGCGGCGGTACCGAGGCCGCTGTAAGCGCGGCCTCATTGCCTGCCCCTGCTTGGGGCAGAGCCAGGATGTACCGCCGGATCAGTGTCCTGCCGGCAGCCACGCGCGTATCCCCGTGCTGCCGGGCCATCCCGCCTGATCAGGGGAGTCATGTCTCAGTCACAGCATTCCGGTTCACCGCGCGAGGAACCATTCCCATGCCCGTCGGCGGCCGAGCCCGTCATCACGCAGGACCCGCATGTCGCCACCCTGATCCTGATGGTCGGGCTTCCCGCGGCCGGGAAGACCACCCGGGCCGAACAGCTCGCCGCGACGCACCGGGCGCTGCGCCTGACCCCGGACCACTGGATGATCCCGCTGTTCGGGGACTCGATGGCCGACGGCAAGCGCTGGGTCCTCGAAGGCCGGCTCATCTCGGTCGCCCTTCAAGCGCTGCGGCTGGGGACCAGCGTCGTGCTCGACTACGGGCTCTGGGGCCGCGACGAACGGTCGGCACTGCGCTGGCTGGCCCACGCGGCCGGAGCCGCATGCCAGGTGGTCTACCTGCCCGTGGACAAGAACGTCCAACTCGCCCGCATCGTGCACCGCCAGGAAACCACACCGCATCGGACATTCCCGATGAGCGAGGCCGACGTCGACACCTGGCGCAAACAATTCCAGGCGCCCGACGCCGCCGAACTCGACGGCGGCGAGATCCCCGACCCGCCGGCAGGGTGGCCGGGCTGGCGAGAGTGGGCTGCTGACCACTGGCCCTCATGCACCGATGGCTAACCCAGCTGTACTGAACCGCCCGGAATCGTGCCACACTCCTCCGTTCGACAGCAGGTCAAGCGGGATCCTGACCTGGTGTCAAAGCTGTAGCCGTAGCAGGGACTCGGGGCGCTTCACTGTGGACGCTGGCTCGCCGGTCCCATTGGGTCGTTGACAGGTACTGGCGATTCAGCAGCATCGCGGCCCCGGCTCGTGGGAATCGAGCCGGGACCGCAGTCGTATCGCCGGGTCTTGATCTACTTCGGAAGCGTCCACTGTTGGTTGGCTGTGCCGGCCACACAGTCCTGGATCTGCAGACTGGTGCCGGATCCTCCGGAGCCCGGGTCGGTCAGACAGCGGCCCGACAGCGGGTTCAGCAGCTGGCCGCCGGATTGCTGCCAGACCTGGGATGCAGTGGTGTTGCAGGTGTAGAGCTGGACGGCAGTGCCGTTCGCGGTGTTGCCGTCGCGCACGTCCAGGCACTTGCCGAACGCCTGCAGTGCGCTGTCGGACGCGACGGTCCAGGACTGCGAGGCGGTGTAGTTGCAGGTGTAGACCTGCACCGGTGTCCTGTCGGCGGTGTTGCCTCCGGACACGTCCAGGCACAGACCGGCGTAGCCGGTGACCGGGCCGGTCGGCGGCACATACGGCACCGGCGCTGTGCTCCAGCAGCTCCAGGAGTTCGGGTCGCTGGGCGAGCCGGCCTGGGCGAAGGCGGACGGGTTGTAGAGGTTGCCCCAGGTGCAGGCGTCGTTCATGTCCATCGAGACGTGTGTGCCGGAGTCGGTGACGCACCGCCAGTCGTTCGCGGTGGTGCCGTCCAGGCTGGCGCCCCCGATGTCGCCGATGGACTTGCAGTACGAGGTGAGATCGAGCCCGCCGATCTGCTGGAAGGCGGGGACCGTGCTCAGGGTGACGGTCACGCTCGTCGTACCGGACGGCAGGGTGACGATGCCGTTGGCGTTGTCGACGGTACCGGCGCTGGCCGAGGCGACGTTCCCGACGAAGTCCGGGATCTCGAATGCGACGCCTGCAGCGGGTGCGGCGCCGCTGAGGGTGAGTGTGACGGCGTTCCCGCTGGTACTGACGGTGGCTCCAATTCGCTTGCCGCCGGTGATGGGGTAGTTGGTCGCGCTGACGGTCTGCCCGCTGCGCAGCCACTCGTCGGGCACGCCGCGGCCGACGATGACCTGGCCGTCGGACTTCTCGGCCATCAACGAGTCGAGCAGGACGTGCGAGGCGTTGGCCTGGCCCCACATGTGCGGGCTGGAGCCGGTGCCGGCGGTGGCGTGACGGCCTGGGCCCCACGCGGTCGTCCCGGCTGTCGGGATGCCTTCCCACCAGGAGAACGGGGCGCTCTGAGTGTTGTTGATCATGAATTGGTAGTCGTAGATGCCTTCGCTGCGGTGACCGGTGCTGGAGAGGCCGGCTTCTCCGTAGCCTGCGTTGTACGCGGTGCTGTAGCCGGGGTAGCCGCCGTAGGTGTGCGGGGGCAGGCTGGTCAGGTGCGCGAAGCCGTAGTCGTAGGTGGCGTCGAGCATGGTGGCCAGCGGGCCGGTCCGGTTGGCGCCGAACAGGTATCCGTCCCAGTTCCAGCGGCCGAACAGCAGCGTCGAGGCCCAGTTCGCGTCGTTGGGGTAGCTGCAGCGGTTCGAGGTGTTCGGCACGTCGATCGCGCAGGGCAGGTAGCTCAGACCGTTGGCGTTGATGGTGGACTGGATTTCGGTGTTCACGGCTGAGAACAGGGTGCTGTACTCGTTCGCCGCCCACGTGGCCTCGGCGCTGTTGCCGAGCTTGGCGGCGATGTACTGATAGGCCAGCAGCCCGGTCAGAGCGGACTCGTCATCGACGGTCCAATGGCCGTCGGCGTCGATGGCGTTGGAGGACATCATCGTTCCGCCCGGGCCGGTGGCGTCTGTGGCGATCTGGTGGGCGTTGGCTTTTATGGTGCTGAAGTTCGCGGATACGAACGCGGCGTCACCGCTCTTCTCCAGATACACCGCCCACGGCCAGCTGTACTTGTACGTGGCGTCGGGGTAGGTCGTGGAGGTGAAGGGGCCGCTCAGGGTGGCCAGGTAGGCGTGCGCGTTGGCGAGATCGCCCTCGGTGAGCAGGTTGGTCAGGATGCCGATCACGTCGTGGTCGAACAGCTGGTCGTAGCCGTTCTCCCCGACGTCGAGGTTGTTCCCGTCCTTGACGATGTTGGTGTAGATGTACCCCGCCTTGTAGGCGTTGACCAGGCGCGGGTCCGGAACGTTGATCTGGGCTATCCCGGCGAGTCTCGCGTCCCAGTACGACGTCATGTGCGCGTAGTGGGAGTTGTAACAGCCGGCGGCGACCAGGTCCGCGTTGGCCGGCCAGGGGTAGCTGCCGCCGAACTCGTCGACTGCGATGACGTAGTCGTGGTTGACGGTCTGGCCGGGGTTGACGGTCGTCGGGGCCGAGTTGAGGGGCAGGAGCTGACTCGACGGTGCCGGGTCTTCGACATGGGCCACGCTGTCGTGGTTGTAGACGCTCACCCGGGAGTAGACGGCCACGTAGGCCCGGCCGTGGATGGTGACCTTGTCGCCGAAGTTTGTGATGGTCACGGTCGTGTTGTCGCGCTGGAAACTTGTGACCAGGGCCGGGTAGTAGCCGCCGGCATTGGACCACTGCATGCTTGCCGGGTTGTCGTAGATGCCGAATCCGACCGTGATGTTCTTGCCGGCGCGGATGTCGAAGCTGCCGTCGGCGTGCGCGACAGCGGCGTCCTTGTCGCCGTCCCAGCCGATCACGCCGCTGTCCACCTGGTTGGTGGCGGCGTGGACCGTGCTGGGGTGCGTGAGCTGGCCGCCGATCGTGGTCGCGACAAGCGCGATCGCGGCTGCGACGCTCAAGAGCCGAGATCGGCGCGATCTCAAGGGTCTTTTCATCATCTGTCCTCTTTGGCGGTCGACGAGCGCGGGGGGTGATGTGCGGTGATGTGGTGACCTCGAGGTGGCGGACGTAGAGCTTTTTGACGTCAAAATTCGGTAGCGCAGACGAAACCAAAAGGCTGAGCGCGTGTCAAGGGTTTCGGGCGTGCGAACGCCCGCCGACGCGGAGTCGGTGGGCTTCGCCGTGGGGTGGAACAGGTTCAGAGAACGCCGCGCGCGGGGCTCGCGCTGGAACCGCGGATGACCAGTCGGGGAGTGAGAAGCTGCTGGTCGGCGGGGAGGTCGCCGAGCAGCGCGGCGATGACGCGCTGGCCGACGAGCTCGATGGGCTGACGGATGCTGCTCAGGTCCAGTGCCGCGGCCGTCGGCGTGTCGTCGAACCCGACGATGGCGACGTCCCGGCCGACTTCCAGTCCCCAGCGGTGGACGGCGCCCATGACGCCGACGGCCAACGTGTCCGTGGCGGTGACGAACGCGGTCGGCGGATCGGGTTGCTCCAGCAGATGGAAAGCCATCTGCGCGGCGATGGTGACGGAGTCCTCACAGCGCATCTCCAACCCGAGGCTCGTGGTCAGACCATGGCGTTCGATCGCTTGCTGGAAGCCTTCAGAGCGCCGGTCGCCGACGTTCTGCCCCGCCGGCCAGCCGATGAAGGCGATCCGGCGGTGGCCGCGGTGGACCAGGTGGTCCACCGCGGACCCGGTGCCGACGACGTTGTCCACGTCGACCCAGGGATATGCCTCGACCCCGGTGGCGGTGCGGCCGAAGGCGACGAACGGCACACCGGCGGCCAGTAGCGCGGCCGGGCGTGAATCGTCGGCGGTGATGTCGTAGAGCACGAAGGAGTCGGCCGCGCCGGTGCGGTGCATCCGGGCCACGGCCTCAGCCTCGGAGGCTTCGTCGGCCGCGGTGAACAGCACCAGATGGTGGTCGGCGGCCCGGCCGGCCTCGGCGAGCGCGTGCAGGAACCGGTCGTGGATCGAGGCCAGGGCCCCGGGCGCGAGCGGCTCGATCCGGTAGCCGATCATCCGCGAGGCGCTCTCCCGGAGCGCCTGCGCCAGCCGGTTGGGCCGGTAGCCGAGTTCGGCGATGGCCTGCTCGACCCGCTCACGCGTGGCAGGCCGGACCCGCTCGGGTGCGCGCAGCACGTTGGACACGGTCTGTCCGGACACGCCAGCGGCCCGCGCGACGTCCGTCTGCGTCGGCGCGACCGCGCCCTTCGCCGGTCGGCGTTCCTGCGCTGCCACTGCGTCCTCCGCTTCCCTGGGGTCTGTGCATTGTCTCGAATTCGACTCTGGCGCTTCGACGTTCGGGTCTGTTAACGTCACCGCTACAAAATTTTGACGTCAAAATCATCTGGCGTCCAGTCTTGCCGATCTTCCAGATGGAGGCCGCCGCCGTGAGCTACCACCGCCAGCCGGCTCTGCACGATTCGGTCACCCTGCTGTGGGCGCCCGGAGTGTGCTTGAGCACGGACGACGGCCAGATCCGCGCCGGGGGTCTCGACGGCTACTACCGCAGCGACCGGCGGGTGCTGTCACGGCTGGACGTGGAGCTGGAGGACGCGGCGGCCGTCCCCCTGGGCCACCGGATGACCGGCGCGGCCGGCGCCGTCTTCACCGCCCAGGTCCGCCCCGCCGGTGATCTCTCCGACGATGCCACAGTCCTCATGCACCGCTATCGCGACGTCGGGCCCGACACGCTGACCGAACGTGTACACCTCTCCAGTTTCAGCGCCGAGCAGGTCACGGTGACGTTGCGTGTGCGCTGTGCCTCCGATCTGGCCGCGATGCATCGGGTCCGCAGCGGTGACCAGCTGGACCCCGTCGCACCCGAACTCGGACCCGCTCACGTCGCGTGGTCCGTTTCCGGATACACGGCTCGTCTCACCGCGGACCCCGCGCCCCTGGCGGTCGAAGCAGCGGGCGGTACAGCCGAACTGACCTTCCGGATCGACCTGGCACCAGGGCAGTCCTCCGTGATCACCATGCGGGCCATGAGCAAGGACGCACCCGACCCGGAAGCGCGCGTGTTCCTACCAGTCGCTGCCGACGATCGCCCCGTCCTGGCGGGACATCTGCTGAGAGAGCCCACGGATCCGCGGCGACGGCAGCTGATGAACACCAGCCTGCAGGATCTGGAGCACATGGTGCTCGCCGACCCGCAGAATCCGGCCGACCGATTCCTTGCCGCCGGCAGCCCCTGGTACTTCACCTTGTTCGGCCGGGACGCACTGTGGTCGGCCCAACTGCTCCTGTCGATCGACGCCGGCTTGGCCGCCGGCACACTGCGCGCGCTGGCACGGCGGCAGGGGCGGCAGGAGAACCCAGCCACCGAAGAGCAGCCCGGCAAGATCCTGCACGAAGTCAGGCGCGAGACGCTCCGCGTCGGGAACATGGTCATCCCGCCGGTGTACTACGGCACGATCGACGCGACCCTACTGTGGATCCGCCTGCTGCACGACGCCTCGATCGCCGGCATGCCCGAGGCCGAGGTGGCGGCGCTGCTGCCGAACCTGCAGGCCGCGCTCGGATGGATCCTGCAGTACGCCGACGCGGACGGCGACGGCTTCGTCGAATATCTCTCCTCCGTTCGCGGTGGACTGGCCAATCAGGGCTGGAAGGACACGCCGGACGCCGTGCGGTGGGCCGACGGCCGCCGCGCTACCGCACCGCTGGCCCTGTGCGAAGTCCAGGGCTATGCCTACGCCGCCGCGACCAAGGGCGCTGCGTTACTGGACGCCTTCGGCCTTCCCGGCGCCGCACGCTGGCGCGAATGGGCCGAGAGCCTGCAAGAGCGGTTCCGGAAGACCTTCTGGCTCACCGACGAGTTCGGCCGGTACCCGGCGATCGCCCTCGACGCGAACAAGGAACCGGTCGACGGTGCGGCCTCGAACATGGGACACCTGCTCGGCACCGGTCTGCTCACCGCCGATGAAGCCCGATCGATCGCGGACCGCATCGTCAAGCCCGATCTGAACTGCGGCTTCGGACTGCGGACCTTGTCCTCGACCAGTGACGCGTTCAATCCGCTGAGCTACCACTGCGGCAGTGTCTGGCCGCACGACACCGCCATAGCCGTCCTCGGTCTGGCCGCCGAGGGCGAGCACGCAGCGGCCCGTGCCCTGGCCGAAGGGCTCCTGGCCGCAGCCGAGACCTTCGACCACCGCCTCCCGGAACTCTTCGCCGGCACCTCGGCCAAGGAGTGCCAGCCCGTCGTGCCCTACGCGACCGCCTGCCGACCGCAGGCGTGGTCCGCAGCCGGGGCAGTGGCCATCGTCTCCTATCTGGAGGGGTGGTCGCCTGCGCCGTAGAACACGGAGATCACTGCACCGTCACAGAACGGCCGCCGGTTACTCCACACCTTTGACAAGTCGCTAATACTCGCTCCAGGGCCGCGCTCGGCCCCGTCATCAGGGAGAACGACCGTGTTCCACCGCACGAAGCTCATCAGAGGCTCCGCATGCCTGGTCCTCGCCACTGTCGGCGTCCTGACTGCCGGGTGCTCCTCCAGCACTTCCGCGTCGGGCTCGGGCACGGGAAGCAGCCCCGGTGCCGCCGATCGCGGCCCGATCACTTTCGCCGTCGGCAAGGACACCTCTGGCAACCTGCAGAAGCAGGTCGACGCCTGGAACACCGCGCACCCGTCGGAGGCTGTCACGATCAGTGAACTCCCCGCCTCAGCGGACGGCCAGTTGCAACAGCTCCAGCAGAACGCTCAGGTCAAGTCCGACGCCTACGCGGTGCTCGGCCTTGACGTGACCTGGACTGCCGAGTTCGCGGCCAACCGCTGGATCGACCAGATGCCGGCGTCCACCGACACCTCCGGGCTGTTGGCCTCGGCCGTGGACTCGGCCGAGTACCGCGGAAACCTGTACGCCGTGCCCTGGGAGACCAACGGCGGCCTGCTGTTCTATCGCAGCGACCTGCTGACCGCCGCCGGCATCACCACGCCGCCGACCACCTGGCAGCAGATCACCGACGACTGCGCCAAGGTCAAGGCAGTACCGGCGGGCAAGGGTGTCGACTGCTACGCCGGGCAGTTCGACAAGTACGAGGGACTGGTCGTCAACTTCTCCGAGGCCGTGCAGTCGGCCGGTGGGAAGGTCTTCGACGACAACGGCAACCCCACGGTGAACACGCCGCAGGCCACTGCGGCTCTGGCCTGGCTCGCCACCTCGTTCAAGAACGGCACCATCCCGCACGCCGCCCTCACCTACCAGGAGGAGAACGGCCGTCAGGCGTTCCAGGCCGGCAGCCTGCTCTTCCTGCGTCAGTGGCCCTATGTGTGGGACCTGGCCAACAAGACCGACGGTTCCTCGAAGGTCGCCGGCAAGTTCGCGGTCGCCCCGCTCCCCGGCCAGAACGGCATCGGCTCCTCCACCCTCGGCGGATACAACCTCGCCATCTCCTCCTTCGCCAAGCACAAGACCACCGCGAAGGACTTCATCACTTACCTGACCAGCGCGGACGAGGAGCGTGCCAACCTGCTGGCGACCTCCACCGCGCCGACTCGCACCGGCCTGTACGACGACGCGACGCTGCAGAAGCAGTTCCCGTACCTGTCCGACCTCAAGCAGTCGCTGCAGAGCGCCGTCGCCCGCCCGAAGGCCGTGCACTACGGCGACGTTTCCACGGCCATCCAGGACGCGATCTACCCGGTGCTGTCCGGGCAGGGCGACCCGGCCACCGCGCTGGCCTCGCTGCAGACCAAGCTGACGCAGATCACCAGCCAGAAGTGACTGCGCCCCGGCTGGGTGGCTGGTCCTACCTGCTCCCGGCCGGACCACCTGCTCCCAGCCGGACCAATCATCGGACCCTGACACGGCCCCAGACCCGGACCCAGACCCCGACACGGAAAGCGGCTCGTCTTGACCTCCACCGACACGCTACGCGGCCCGACGGGGCAGGAAACCCGCCCAGCCGTGCTGTCCCGCCGCGCGAAGAACAGCGAAGGACGGCTCGCCGTCCTCCTGCTCTCGCCGACGTTCCTCGTTCTGGCGCTGGTCATCGGCTACCCCCTGATCGCCGCCCTGCGCCAGTCGTTCTACGAGCAGGGCGAGCACCTCGACGCCAATGGGTTCGTCGTCGACTCCGACCGGTTCGTGGGCCCGCGCAACTTCACCGATGCCTTCACCGGTGCCAACGGCTCCCGGTTCTGGAACGCCTTCACCAACACCACCTTCTTCACCGTCACCACCGTGGCGATCGAGATCCTGATCGGCGTGGCCATGGCCCTGGTCATGCACCGCGCACTACGCGGCCGCGCCCTGGTGCGGGCCAGCATCCTGGTGCCCTGGGCGATCCCGACCGCGGTCTCCGGACTGCTGTGGCGCTGGATCTTCGACGCCGACGGCATCGCCAACCACATGCTGGGCAGCCAGACGCTGTGGACCGCCGACGGATGGCCCGCCAAGCTCGCCGTCATCATCGCCGACACCTGGAAGACCGCCCCCTTCATCGGGCTGCTCACACTCGCGGGGCTGCAACTCATCCCCGACGAGCTTTATGAGGCCGCGCGTCTGGACG
Source organism: Catenulispora rubra (assembly GCF_015356825.1). Taxonomy (GTDB): domain Bacteria; phylum Actinomycetota; class Actinomycetes; order Streptomycetales; family Catenulisporaceae; genus Catenulispora; species Catenulispora rubra. The sequence goes on from NZ_JAACYW010000061.1 coordinate 31,388, forward strand.
GCGCCAACGCCTGGCGCCAGTTCCGCGCCGTCACCCTGCCGCTGGTCAGGCCGACGCTGCTGGTAGCCGTACTGTTCCGGCTCCTCGACGTGCTGCGCATGTTCGACCTGCCCTATCTGCTGATCGGCAACAACAAAGGCTCCGTGCAGACCATCTCCATGCTCGCCTTCAACGAGGCCGGGAACCTGCACTACGGACCGGCGGCCGCCTACTCGACGCTGCTGTTCCTCTACGTCCTGATCGTCGCCTACGCATTCGTCAAGCTCCTGGGTACCGACCTCATCGCTGACGCCAGAACACACCGCAAGTACAGCAAGCCCTCAGTGCCCCGGGGACGTCGAACGATCGGAAAGGCGGCCACCCGATGAGCGCCACCACCTTCGAACCGCGCCTCGGCCGCCGGACCGGACATCGGACCGGACGGCGCCGCGTCGGTGGGCCGATCCTGCGCTGGGCCGGCATCGCGGTCATCGTCGTGTACTGCCTGGGCCCGTTCTACTGGATGCTCGTCTCGGCTTTCCGTCGCCCGACCGACCAGTTCCAGCTCTCACTGCTGCCGCACCCCTGGTCCACCGCCAACATCCGCGCGGTGTTCAAGGGCGACGTCGGATTCCAACGCGCCTTGCTCAACAGCCTGATCGTCGCAGGCGTCACCACAGTCGTCACCCTGACACTCGCGATCATCTCCGCCTACGCCCTGGCGCGCCTCGACTTCCGGTTCAAGAACCTGGCCGCCGCCGCCATCATCGCCACGTCCATGTTCCCGGGCATCTCCATGGTGGTGCCGCTGCTGAAGCTGTTCACGGACATCGGCTGGATCAACACCTACCAGGCGATGATCGTCCCCAGCATGTCGTTCGCCCTGCCGCTGGCGGTCTGGAACCTCGCCTCTTTCTTCCGCCAGCTGCCCCGGGAACTCGAACAGGCCGCCATGATCGACGGCTGTACCCGCGGCCAGGCCTTCCGCCGCGTCATCCTTCCCCTCGCCGCGCCCGGCGTGTTCACGACCGCGATCATCGTGTTCATCGCCGCCTGGAACGAGTTCATCATCGCCTTGTCGATGGTCGACAAGAAGAACATGCAGACCGCCACCGTCGCCATCTCCCGCTTCACCGGCGCCTACGGCTTCGACCAGCCCTACGGTACACAGATGGCCGCCGGAGTCATCGTCACGGTGCCTCTGGTCGCCGCCGTCCTTCTGTTCCAGCGGCGCATCATCTCCGGCCTGACCGCCGGCGGTGTCAAGCAGTAGTCATTCGCGGCGACACAGTGGGCTCTGCGTGCTTTGTCGTAGCCTTGGTCAGCGTTGGTGCATGCATGTGAGGTATGCGCCGGTGGGAACGCCGATGCCGGTTTCGGTGTCGAAGCCGGGGCCGACCGAGTTGGTCGTCGTCTCGCCGGGTATCGGTTCGTGGGCGGCCATCTGGAGCAGCAGCGGGACGAACGTGCCGGCGGAGATCCAGTGCTGTTCGACGGCGGCGGGGGGTAGGCCGGTGAGCTTGGTGATGTCCTTGAAGGCTCCGGTGCCGGACAAGCGGTAGAGCGTGGGGTTGGCGAAGCCGAGCGGCGTGCCGCCACGGGCCTGCTGCGCGAGTGCCTGCACGCCGGCGAACAGCGGGGTGGACAGGCTCGTGCCGCCGTAGCGGCGCTCGGTGTACGTCCAGGTACTCTCGGCGGAGCCCGGCCAGGCGTCGCCGTACAGCGGCGTGCCGCCGACCAGCATGCCGGTGCCCGCGTCGGCGTCCATCGCGACGTCCGGGCCGGTGCGGTCGATCCCGCCGTCCGGGCCGGTCGCCTCGCGGTCGGAGACCACGCCCTGCTGGTACCAGGGCCTCGGCGCGCCGAGCATCCAGCCGCCGCCGGTGCCGCCGCCGGGCTGCGGTGCCTGCCAGGAGGTGCCGTCGGGACTCAGTGTGCTTTGCGCGTCGCCCCAGCCGGTCTCCCATTCGCGGGAGCCATGCGGCCCGATGGCCAGCGACGTGCCGCCCACGCCGGTGGTCCACTGGTCACCGGCCTGGTAGGCGAGGCTGCCGTTGCCGTCGCCGCTGGGGTAGTAGAAGCCGACGCCTTGTAGCGCCCCCTCCCGGTAGAGGTTGTCGTACGCAGTCTGTGTCCTGGGTGTGGGCACGAACGTGCCGGAATCCGAGACGATCGTGGCGTGCGTGTGGTCCAGGACGTACATCATGCTCGCCAGATCGAAGTTGGGGCCGTTGTCCGGTGAGGTGGTGTAGCCGATCGCGATGACGTTCGCGTCCGGTGCCATGCCGTGCACGGCCTCCACGTCCATGGTCGTCTCGACCAAGCCGACGTCGGCTTCGGCCGGAGTGTCGGCCGGCGTGCCGTCCGGGGTGGGGACCAGTGTCAGCTGGCCGGGGCGCAGCGTCCGGGTGCCCACGTGCCGGGACCAGGTGTTCACGTCCTGTTCCAGGGTGTCCAGGGCGATCCCGATCACGGCGACGGTCTGTCCCTTGCCGGTCTCGCTGTCCAGGCCGTAGGCGTCGCGCAACTGGGTGGGCGTGTAGCCGCACGGCGCGAGAGACGGCGTACGGCCGTCCACCTCGGGCATGCCGGTGGCCGGCTTCTGTCCCCAGTACCGCGAGCAGGGCGACATGAGCGAGGAGGGCGTAGAGGCGACGTGCGGGAAGGACTTGCCGCCCGGCTTCACCGGCAGGTGGGCCGGCGGGTCTGCGGACTGCTTCGCGGCCTGGTCCGTCGCGGGCGCCACGTTCGCGTTCGACGTCGGCGTGTAGAAAAAGTAGTTGGGCACGTCGAGCACCAGTGAGCCGAGGTCGCCGGGGATGCTCAGATCGGTCGTGGGTATCTGATAGATGAACGCGTCGCCGGGGTTCGGGTCGGTGTACTTGTCGAAAGTTACATCGAACGCGCGCTCCATCGCCCCGATCGCGCCGGTGATTCTTAGCTCTCGCCAATTCGGATGTGTGACGCTCAACCCGGCCGAGGCCAGCCAGTCGCGCACGCGCTTGAACTGGGCCGGGCTGAGCTGGTTTCGAGCCTGGATCTGTGCCGGTGTCATGAACGTGTCGTAGTCGGGGCTGCCCGGTGTGGAAACGGAGCGCACGCGCTCGGCCAGGGCGGACGGGTCGCGGACGTTGAGGTAGACCAGGTCGGTCACGACGGTGCCCGGGTCCGCCGGGCCGGCGTCGGTGAGCCCGAAGCCGGACTGGTACGACGTGTCGACCAGCGTGATCCGGGACTGCTGGGCCCGCGCCGCCCCGGCCCCGCTCACCGCCAGCGCAGCCGCGCAGGCCGCCACCAGGACCGCTCGAAATCGAACACGTCGCATGGAACGCCTCCCACTACACCGACGGGGCAGTGCCGAGCCGGAGAGTATCAGAGCACTGCTACAGTGGCGTTGCCCGACTCAGTCTGCTGATCCTCAAGATACTGCTCGCGGATCTCCTTCGGTCCGAACGGCCACGCGTGCTCCCGGCGCGCCCAGACCAGGAACGCCACGCAGCCGAGCGCCAGCCAGGCCAGTGACCACTCGATCGGGTGGACGCCGGGGTTCGCCTTGTCCGCCCAGGTGTAGATCGTCACCCAGCCGATTCCGGCCACGACGCTCGGCAGCGGGTAGAGGATCATCTTGTACGGGCGGGCCAGTCGCGGCTGCCTCTTGCGCAGCACGCTGACCGCGGCGATCTGCGCGATCGACTGCACGATGACCATCACCGTGGTCAGCAGCGAGATCAGCACCGTCAGCGGCGGGTGCGAGGCGGAGCTGCCGAGGTGTCGGGCGAACAGGAAGCTCGCCGCCGTCATCGCGCCCATCACCAGCAGGCCCACGGTCGGGAACTCGTGCTTGCGGTGCAGCCGGCCGAACGAGCGGAAGAACATCCCGTCCCGAGCCGCGTCGAAGGGGACCCGGGAGCCGCCGAGCAGGCCGGTGAACACCGAGGCGAACGCGGTGATCAGTACCAGGACGGTGACCACCTGCGCCGCGCCCTTGCCCCAGGTCCGCTGCAGGACCGCGGCGCCGATGGAGCTGGAGTCGATGCTGTTCGGGTCCAGCATGTCGTGCCAGGGCACCACGCCCAGCACGCCGATCTGCATCACCAGGTAGATCGCGGCGATCGAGAGCACCGAGATGATGATCGAGCGCGGCATCACCCGGCCGGGGTCCTTGATCTCCGCGCCGAGGTACGCCGTCGTGTTGTAGCCGAGATAGTCGAAGATGCCGACGGTCAGGCCGGCGGCGAAGCCGACCCAGAACGAGCCCTTGAGCGGCGCGATCGCGCCGGCCGGCCAGGCGAAGGCCAACGAGCCGTGGAAGTGGGTGAAGCAGGCCAGGATCACCGTGAGCACGCATGCGATCATCACGGCCCACATGCCGACCGTCAGCCGGCCGATGTTCTCCACCCGGCGCCAGAGCATCAGCACCAGCAGGGCGGTGAGGGCCAGTCCGACGACGTCGCCCTGTCCCGTGCTCATCGAGGGCCAGAGGTAGGCGAGGTACTGCACCATCCCCTGGATGCCGGTGGACATGATCAGCGGGATGAACAGGATGGCGGTCCAGATGAACAGGAAGGGCATCAGCCGCCCGGTCCGGTATTGGAAGGCCTCGCGCAGATAGACGTAGGTGCCGCCGGAACCGGGCTGCGAGGCGCCGAGCTCCGCCCAGACCAGACCGTCGGCCAGCGCCAGGATCGCGCCGGCGATCCAGCCGATGATCGCCTGCGGCCCGCCGAACGCGACGACCATCAGCGGGATGGTGACGAACGGGCCGATCCCGCACATCTGGGCCATGTTGATGGTCACGGCCTGGAACAGGCCGATCTTCCGGGTCAGCGTCGTGACCTCGGGGTCCGTTCCGGCGGGCGTGGTTCGGGTATCAGCCATCGATGACTTCTTTCGAGGTTCGGTTCCGGACGGGGAAAAGAGGTACCGTGACGCCGCGCGGCTTCATTGCGTCAGCGGCTGTCGGCGGACCGGCGGACCGGCGGACCGGCGGGCTGGTAGCCGGTCGGGCCGGGCGGTGTTCGGGCCGGGCAGCGTTCGGGCCGGTCGAGCTGGGTGCAGCAGTCGGCGTCGGCGCGGCCGTCACCGCGAGATGCGCACATCATGCGCGGGTAAGGGAGTGACCTCAAGGGATCGCGCAGAATCGCGCAGAATTTTTGCGCGTATCGATCGCTTACCGGGAACTGGCCAAGGCGGTTCTGCCGCTACGTCTGTATTTCTGGCTGATGATGTTGTTTCGGTGGGAGAATGGGCCGGTCGGGAAGGGTCCGCGAGGGCGGGGTGGTAGCCGGATGGCCGCGTGGGGGACGACAGACGAGCCACACGACGCGCCGCACGGCGACGGCGAGATCTTCGGCGACGGCCCCGAGATCTTCGGTGACCTCGAACTGGCGCACGAGGTCGGCTCCACCCGCCGAGGCTATGGGTTCGACGTGGACTTCGTCTTGTTCCCCCTGGGTATCCCACGACCGACGACGGGCTGGACCCGCACGATCGTGACCTGCGGCCACTGCGGCCACGAGATGTGGTGCACCGTCTACAGCATCTCGGCCTTGGATCGGGCACGCCGCCGTTTTCTGCGGATCGGAGTCGGCAGCGTGAGCGTCCTGGCGGCGTGCTGGCTCGGGCTGCTCCTCACCCTCATCCTCCACATCAGGGGAAACGGAATCCTGGCCTTCTTCGCCGTGGTGCTCGTGGCGTCCCTGATCTCGTGGCCCGCGCTGTCATGGGTGTTCTACCAGCACCGTCACAAGAAGCCGGCTCATATCCGCAAGGGATACTCGATGCACAGCCTGCGCCAGCCCGGTGCCACCTCCGAATATCGCCCCGAGATGAGCGAGCCAGCGATCTGATACGACGCCGGCTTCCTGTGGGTTCCAAAGCTCAGTAGTCGTCCACGGCGGTTCGCCGCTCTGCTGCCGAATCATTGGAAGCGCACGTCTCGGCGGCGTAGGCGCGTAGCAGGTCGTGCAGTTCGAAGCGGCCCGGAACCCTCTGGTCGACCAAGTGCTCGTCCTGCAGCAGATCCATGATCTGATCCGTCTGCTCAAGGTTTATGCCGGCCAGCGCCGCGGCCGTCTCGGGGGTGGCGTCCGGCCCGGGGCCGATCCCTGACAGCCGGAACACTCGCTGCGCAGGCTCGGGCAGGCCGCGGTAGGAGAGCTCGAACACCGCCGCCACATCCCGCCCGCGGGTTGCGTGCTGGCCGATGCCTCTGCTCAGGCGGTCGGCCAGCGGAAGGCCTCCGCACAGCGCCGCGATGCGTTCCGCGGCCTCGGGCTCGGGCTCGGCGCCCACGCGCTCGGCCCCCGCGATCCGGGCGAGCAACCGGACCGACTCCTCGGTCCCGAGCACGTCCAGGATGTGCAGATGCGCACCGTCGAGCCCGGTCAGGCTGCGGCGGCTGGTGATCAGCACCAGGCAGCTCGGGCTGGCCGGAATCAGGTCGCGCACCTGCGCCTCGTCGGCCGCGTTGTCCAGAACGACCAACGCGTCGCGGCCGTGCGTGCGGTCACGGAACATCGCCGCGCGCTCGTCGAGCGTGGCGGGGATGAGTACGAGTAGTCGATGCCGGACTCGGATCAGGGCCAACGGCCTCAGAGCTCGTGGCCTTCGAGAAGGCCCCGCTGCGGGCTACCGCGGATCGTCTCCCGGGTCGTTCGCGCCCGCGGTCGCCTTGCGGACCTGGGCGCCGAGGTACTGGATCGGGGCGACGAGCGCGGCGGTGTAGGCGGCGCCGGCGCTGATCTCCACCACGTCGTCGCGGCCGACCGTGCTGACCAGGCACAGCTGCTCGGCCACGAAGCGTCCCCAGGCTCGCCGATAGTTCACTGACTGTCGCGCGAAGGAGAAGGAATAGGGCGCGAGGACGTCGTCGGGGTCGAGCAGCCCCCAGCGGCCGCTGACGACGAACCATGGCAAACCGCTCGCCTCGGCCTGCGCTCGCCGGCCGGCGAACAGCGGACTGACATAAAGGTCGCGGGCTGCGGCGGGCTCGCTCAACTGGGCCGTTCCATCTCCGATGAGGATGATGGACGCCGCGGTCGACGAGCCGGGCGAGGACGCGGAGGACGGTGTCGGGGATCCATCGTCGAGGCGAATTGGCATAGCACACAGCTACACGATCGCGACGGGGAGTGCCAAAAGGGGAGGCAGAAGGGTGACAGTTGAACCGTACCGGGGTTGCGCCGCACTCCCTGGCAACCACGGGCAGGAATCAGAGGACTGCGATCCCCGCGTCATCGAAGCCGGGGAATGGCGTTGCGAGGTCGAAGGACTCGATCTGACTCTGGCCTTCCTGCGCGGCAAACGGGACAAGGCCCGACGCTTCCAGCGCATCGTGCCCGTTGCCCTCGCAGTGCCCGCCGTCCCACGGGTAGGGCCTGAGACACGGCAATGCCCCTGGCCGGTGGTGCTGCCAGGGGCATTACTCGGACGTGCCGCGGTGCTCACGCCCCGGTCCTGAGCGGTGACGAGGTCCAGGCTGCGTTGACTGGCGCTGGATCGGGGTTGCGGGGCGCGAGGCGGTCACTTCTTGGTGGTCTTGGCGAGCTGGGTCTTGCGCTCGGCCTCGGCCTTCTGCCGGGCGGCGGCGATCTGCAGTCGGGCGGTGACGACTTCGCTGTTCACTGTGGCTCCTCGGGATCGTTCTATGGATTCTGCTTCGCTTACACCTGTGATTCTAAGGCATGGTGCGTTAGGCGCTGACTAATTAAAGGTGAATACTGCCTCTGGGGACTGATTCCGGAGGTGATCCCCGTCACTGCCCAGGTGGCGGCGGCCCTGCGTATCTGGCGCGGCTTCGTCCGCTGGCGCTATCGGCGCCTGTGGGTCGATACCGACGGCTGCGGGATCTTCGAGTGCTGTGGCTCGCCGTGGGAAGCCCGTGAGATCTTGGAGCGGGTGATGACTTCCATGTCCGAGCGCAGCGCCCGTGAGCTGCGTCGACTCGTCGACCGGCTCGACGCGATGTACTGACCTGCACCAGCGAAGCTGCGCTGTCCGGCGGGAGCGGCGTTGGGGCTGGGTAGTGGTGCTCGTCAGCTCAGCGATCGAAGGCGGCTTGCTGGGCGGCGAGGGCGAGCGCCCCGAGCAGTTCGGCGCGGCGGCCGTTCTCGGCGGCGAGGACGGCCACCGCCTCCGAGGTCGCGGGTTGGGAGTAGCGGTCGATCGAGTCGCGGAGGCCGTCGATCACCGCCGTTCCGTATTCGCCGAGTTCGCCGCCGAGGATGACGGCTGCGGGGTTGAGGCAGTTGCACAGGTCCGCGACGACTCGGCCGATGGTGCGGCCGGCTTCGGCGAGTATGCGGCGGGCCACGGGGTCGTCCGCGGCGAGGACCGGATCGACCAGGGTGGGGCGCAGGCGGCTGAGTTCGGTGCGGATGATGTCGATCGAGACGGTGGTCTCCAGGCACCCGCGGTTGCCGCATCGGCACCATTGCGCGACGCCGGGGATCTGGGTGTGCCCGATCTCGCCGGCGATGCCGGAGGCGCCGCGGTAGGGCTGGCCGCCGAGCACGATGCTGGCGCCGATGCCGTGCGAGGCCTTGACGTAGATGAAGTCGCCTGCGCCGCGGCCGGCGCCGAAGCGCAGCTCGCCCAGGGCGCCGAGGTTGGCGTCGTTGTCGATGGCCACCGGGTGCCCGATGCGGCGTTCCAGCTCGATGGCCGGGGACAGCTCGATCCAGTCGGCGAGGATGGTGGGGGAGCGCACCTTGCGTTCCGGGGCGTTGTCGAGCGGGCCGGGTATGCCGGCCGCGGCGGCCAGCACAGCGTCCTGATCGGCGCCGGCGTCGGCGAGGACGGCGGTGACCAGGTCCGCGCAGCAGTCCATGGCGCGCGCGGCGTTGGTGTCGACGTCGAGCTCGGTGATGCGCTCCGCGCGGATGCCGCCGGCCATGTCGGCCGCGGCGACCCGGACGTGGTTGTGGCCGAAGTCGATCGCGAGCAGGACGCCGTCCGGCAGCACCGGGGCCAGCACCAGCGAGGGGCGCCCGCTGCCGGAACCGGGTCCTTTGGCGGGTCCGGCGCGTTCGACGAGCCGGCCGGTGTCGATCAGCTCGGTGACCAGATTCGACACGGCGCTGCGCGACAGCCGGGTGAGCGCGGAGACTTCGGCGCGGGTGATGGTTCCGTGCTCGCGTACCACGTCGAAGACCCGCCGGAGGTTCGCATCCCTCGTAGTCACCTTCGCAGCATAGGTACGACATCGGGCATTAATCTATGGCCCGCCATAAAAAATCTCTCATGCTCTTGCGCAGAACCTATCCTCACCAGCGGGTTCCCTCTCTCCTTTAATCCAGATCAGGATTAAAACGCGGATTCATTGACAGGATTGGGTGCGGAGAGAGATAAAACCCTGAAACTTCCACCGTTGGTGTCCCTCTCCCAGGAGCCCTTCATGAGTACGGTGAGATCTTTGCTGCGCCCCTTCGTCCCTCTCGTCTTGGTCGGCGCGGCGATCACCATCCCAGCCTCCACCACCACCACGGTCGCGCACGCCGCCAACACGGCCTGCCCCTGGATCGGCTCGACCGCACCGGTCGACACCAAAGTCGGCCAGGTGCTGGGCCAGATGACCATCGACGAGAAGATCAGCATGGTGCACGGAGCCGGCGGTTCCGCGTATACCGGCTTCATTCCCGGCGACACCAGGCTGTGCATACCCACGCTGAAGATGCAGGACGGACCGGTCGGGGTCCGCATGAACAACACCACCCAGCTTCCGGCAGCCGCCGATCTGGCCGCGTCGTTCGACCCGTCGCTGGCCGCCTCGTACGGCGCGGTGATCGGTGCCGAGGACAAGACCAAAGGTGCCGAGGTGGACCTCGGCCCGACCATCAACATCGTGCGGGACCCGCGCTGGGGACGCGCCTTCGAGTCCTACAGCGAGGACCCCTACCTGACCGGGCAGATTGCCGCCGGCGACATCAACGGCATCCAGTCGCAAGGCGTGATGGCGCAGGTCAAACACTGGGCCGTCTACAACCAGGAGACCAACCGCAACACCCCGGCGGACAACGCCGTCATCGACGACCGCAGCGTGCACGAGATCTACACCTCGGCGTTCGGCGCGGTCGTGGCCCAGTCGCAGCCCTCGTCGGCGATGTGCTCCTACAGCAGCGTCAACGGCGTGTACGCCTGCGAGAACGCCTACCTGAACACGATCCTCAAGGACGACTTCGGCTTCTCAGGGTTCATCACCTCCGACTGGGGCGCCACACACTCCACGGTCGCCTCGGCCAACGCCGGCATGGACATGCAGATGCCTGACGACTCCTACTTCGGCGCCGCGCTCAAGCAGGCCGTGCAGTCCGGTCAGGTCGCGCAGAGCCGCCTGGACGACATGGTCAGCCGCATCCTGCGCGAGGAGTTCCGCTTCGGGCTGTTCGACCACCCGCTGCCCGACACGCCTGACGCGATCGCCTCCACGCCGGCGCACGTCACCGCCGCTCAGCAAATCAGCCAGGACGGCACGGTCCTGCTCAAGAACACCGGCGGCATGCTCCCACTCGACGCGAGCAAGCTCCACTCGATCGCGGTCATCGGCGACGACACCATGACCGCCGGCGGCGGCAGCGCCACGGTCGCCGGTACCGGCACGATCACCCCGTACGCCGGCATCAAGGCCCGCGCCGGCTCCGGCGTGGATGTCGAATACGCCTCGGGCGGCCAGGGCACCCAGCAGTACCCGGCTGTCGACAGCAAGTACCTCACCCCGTCCACCGGCACCGGGAACGGCCTGTCAGGCGCCTACTACAACAACATGACGCTGTCCGGCACCCCGGTCGCCACGCGCACAGACGCGCAGGTCTCCTTCAACTGGTCCGGCACTTCCCCCATCGCCGGCCTCGGCACCACGGGCTACTCCACGAAGTGGACCGGCACCCTCACCCCGCCGACGACCGGCACCTACACCTTCGGCCTGTCCAGCGATGACGGCAGCCGGCTGTTCATCAACGGCCAGCAGGTCATCGACAACTGGCGCGACCAGGCGTCCACCACCGAGACCGCGCAGGTGCCCCTGACCGCCGGGCAGCCGGTCCAGGTCGAAGTCGACTACTACCAGAACGGCGGCGACGCGTCGGTCAACTTCGGCTGGCTGCCCCCGGGCCCCGACCCGATCAGCCAGGCCGCGGCGCTGGCCGCCCGATCCGACGTGGCCGTCGTCTACGCCAACGACTTCGAGTCCGAGGGTGGCGACCTGGCGAACATCGACCTGCCCGGCACGCAGAACCAGCTGATCAGCGCGGTGGCCGCGGCGAACCCGAACACGGTCGTGGTGCTGAACACCGGCAGCGCGGTCACCATGCCGTGGCTGAACCAGGTCAAGGGCGTCTTCGAAGCGTGGTATCCCGGTCAACAGGCGGGCACCGCCATCGCCTCGCTGCTGTTCGGCGACACCAACCCCTCCGGCAAGCTGCCGGTGACCTTCCCGACCTCCCTGGCACAGGTACCGGCGAACACCGCGGCGCAGTGGCCCGGCGTCAACGGCCAGGTGCAGTACTCCGAGGGCCTGGACGTCGGCTACCGCTGGTACGACGCCAAGGGCCTGACACCTCTGTTCCCGTTCGGATACGGCCTGTCCTACACCAGCTTCTCCTTCAGCCACCTGCACATCGCGGCGCCCACACTGCACGAGCACGGCAGCCTGCAGGTCACCGCGGACGTCACCAACACCGGCAAGCGCGCCGGCTCCGAGGTCGCGCAGCTGTACCTGACCGACCCGGCGTCCACCGGCGAGCCGGCCAGCCAGCTCAAGGGATTCCAGAAGGTGCAGCTCGCCCCCGGGCAGACCAAGAAGGTGCACTTCAGCCTGAGCGCGCAGGACGCGTCCTACTGGGACACCGCCGCGCAGGCCTGGACCCTCGGCGCAGGCAACTACACCGTGCGGGTGGGCGACTCCTCACGCAGCCTGCCGCTGACCGGCACGTTCGACGTCAACCACACCACCGGCCCGCGCTCCACCGCAGTCACCGCCCCCGCGGTGGCCACGGCCGGCAGCACGCTGTCGGTGTCCACCGCGTTCACCAACGGCGCGACCACCGTGGTGCGGCAGGCGAAGACGAGCCTGACCGTTCCGGCCGGCTGGACGGCCAAGGCCACGACTCCCAACGTCTTCAGGACCGTCGCGGCCGGTCAGACCGTCAAGACCACCTGGACCGTGACCATGCCGAACACGGCACACGGCGGCTCGGCGACCCTGTCGGCAGCCACCGCCTACGCCGGCCGCGGTACGCACGCTGCGGGAACGGCCGCCGTGAACGTCGCCTTCGCCAACCTCGGCGCCGCCTATGACACCGTGGGCGTCAGCGACGACGCCAACCCCACTGCAGGAAACCTCGACGGAGGCGGCTACAGCTTCTCCGCTCAGGCGTTGGCCTCGGTCGGCGTGACATCGGGAGCGAGCGTCGCCGGATTCACCTGGCCCGGCATCGCAGCCGGGCAGCCGGACGCGGTGACCACGAACGGCCAGATCATCGCGACGGGCGGATCCGGTACCAGCCTGTCCTTCCTCGGTGCCGGCACCTTCGGCACTCAGACCGGCACGGTCACCGTCACCTACACCGACGGCAGCACCTCGTCGGCACCGATCACCCTCGCCGACTGGTACGCCGACGCGGCAGTACCCGGCTGCACCCTCGCGGTCACCACGCCGTACTGGAACCGCCCGGCCGGAAGCACGCTCCCCGCCAACCAGAAGGTGAGTCTGTACGCGACTTCCGTGCCGCTGTCGGCCGGAAAACAGATCGCTTATGTGACGCTGCCGAGCAACACTCAGCTCCACATCTTCGCAACGGCGTTGGCTGGATAGTCGCCAGCCAGCCCTGAACAGACCTCTCCCACCGCGGGTTGGCACCACGCCGCGGTGGGAGAGGTGGTTCTGCGAGTGTTATACGCGCGGTCGGCCCGGGCGTCTGCGCGCTTCCAATTCGATGGTCGCAGGTTCGAATTCTGTGTCGGAGGATGGACCCGCTCGGTCAGCGGCGGCTGGTGGCCAGGACGACGAGGAACTGGCCGCCGCCCGGCTCGACGGCTGCGGTCACCGGCAGCCCCGGTGCCAGCCGGGAGAACCGGTCCGCCAGCCAATCCGCTGCGTCTTGGGCGTCCTGCTTGGTCGGGCAGCGGCCCACCACCTCGCGGCCCCCCTTGCGCTCCAGCCTCTCGGCGACGGCGATCAGCGGCGCGGGTTCGACCACGTACAGGTGGTCCGGCCAGGCGATGACCGCCTGGACCGCGCCCTTGCGGGTGTTGCATCCGCGGTGCGCGAGCCGCTCGGTGACCTTGGCCTTGCGGTCGGCGGTCCGGCTGTCGACGCTGGGCCCCCGCGGGTCGTTCACCGACATGTCGGGGTCGACCGGCTCGTCGCACACCCAGCACCGCCAGCCGTCGCGTTCGGCCACGTCATCGAGGAGAGTCACCCGAGCAGACTAGCTCGCTCACCAGTCCTCGGCTCCCTCGAAGGAGGTCGGCTCGGGCCGATAGCGCAGGATCTCGCGGGCGGCGCTGATGTCCAGGGTCCGTTCGAGGGCGAGGTGACGGACCGCGTAGCGGGTCAGCCGCGGTGGCTTCGGCGCCTTCTCCGATCCAGCGAGGCTGGTCAACAGCCGCGCGGCGCGCGCCATGGCTTCGGCGGTGGCGGCGATCGGGTAGGCGGCGCGGTAGGGCAGGTAGATGGGGACGGCTTTCGGGCTGCGGGCTTTGAGGATGGCGCGTAGGGCGTCGTCGAGGGTGACGGGTTCGGCGTCGGTGATGTTGAAGGTGCGACGGCTCAGAAGGTGCTCGCTTGGAGTGGTGGCGGCCAGGAGGCAGGCCTGCGCGAGGTTGCCGACGGAGGTGAGGCTGACGCGCTGGCGTCCGTCGCCGGTGGCGAACAGTCGGGGGCCGAGCGGGGTGGGGCGGATCGCGTCGAGTAGGCGTGGCAGCAGAGTGGTGTCCCCGGGGCCGTAGACGGCGTGGGGGCGCAGGATGGTCGCGGTGCGGCCTTCACGCCTCAAGTGGTCCTCGGCTTCGGATTTGCTGCGTCCGTAGGCGTCGGGCAGGTCGTGGGCGGGTGGGGCGTCGGTCTCGGTGGCGTTGACGGTCGGGATCCGGGGTGCGTAGACGCTGGCGGTGGATACGTGGACGAAGATGACGGAGCCTTCGCCGGGATGCTCAGGGTGGCCACAGAACGTGTCGTAGACGTGGGCGGTGCCGTCGACGTTGGTGCGGCGCAGGTCGGCCAGGCGCCCGAAGTCGGTGACGCTGCCGGCGCAGTGGACGACGGCGTCGACCTCCGGCGGGTCGGCGAGGACTCCGGCGGCGATGTCCCAGCGGCGGTAGGGAGCGTCGGCGAGGTGCGTGGGGTCGAGGGCCGAGGCGGGGCGGCGTCCGAAGGCGTGGACCTGGTGGCCTGCGGCGACGGCGGCCCGGGTGACGGCTCCGCCGATGAAGCCCGACGCGCCTGTGACGGCGATGCGCCTGGTCACCGGAGTCACCGGAGTCACTGGGTCACCGGGCGTTCGCCGGGGTTTCGGTCCCGACGGATCGAGCGAGCAGGGTGCGCAGGGCGTCGCGGTCGGGCTTCTCGGTGCGGCCGCGGCGCGGGATGGTGTCGACGACGGCGATGCGCGCCGGACGGGCCGCGGTGTCGATGACGCGGGGCAGTTCGGCGTGCAGGCGCCTGGTGAGCGCGTCGGGGTCGGTGCCGGGTTCGGGGACGACGGCGAGCACGACGTGTTCGTCGCCGGTGGCCGGGTCGGGGATGCCGACGTAGGCGGCGTCGGCGACACCGGGCAGGGCGGCGATCGCGGGCTCGTACAGGCCCGGATAGAGGTTGAAGGACCCGGTGATGATCATGTCCTTGGCGCGGCCGAGGAGGATCAGGCGGCCGTCGGGGTCCAGGCGGCCGAGGTCCCCGGTGGCGAGTTCGGCGAGGGGTTCGGGGTCGCCGAGGTAGCCGACGGCCAGGTGCGGGCTGCGGATGCGGATCTCGCCGGGGGCCGTACCGGGAGTCTCGCCGGAGCCCGCACCGGCCACCGAGGCTCGGACGCCGGGCAGCGGCGTGCCGAGCAGATCACCGAGGCCGAGGGCGTCGAGTTTCTCCTCGGCGGTGGCCACGGCGATCGGGAGGGCTTCGGTGGTGCCGTAGACGGCGAGGATCTGCGCGTCCGGGGCCGCTTGGCGAAGGCGGCGCAGGATCGGCGGCGGGACCGGGGCGGCGCCGAGCAGGACGGTGCGCAGCGTGGGCGGCACCGGTCCGGCGTCGAGGAGGCGGGCGATCTCGGCCGGGGTGCCGAACAGGTGGGTGGCGCGGCGGGTGCGCAGGTGCTCCAGCGTCCGGGACGCCTTGCCGGGCAGCCCGGACAGCGACCAGGTCGCGCCGGCGGCGAGCGCCGGCAGACCCAGCATGAGCTGGTCGGTGTGGACGATGTCGCCGGGGCCCCAGCCCACC
>NZ_JAACYW010000610.1 GCF_015356825.1 Catenulispora rubra
GCCCCCCGCTCAGCCGGCCCACTGACCCGACAGGAACAGCAACGCCACTCCCGCCATGACCGGCGCGACGCAGCAGACGTAGACCGTGCGCACCGCCGGGCGCCGGGCGGCCCACGCGCCGAGCATCGTCCACAGCGGCCACCACAGGAGCATGGCGCGCGGGACGGACATGAACCACGTGGTCGTGCCCAGCGCCAGCAGCGAGAGGGCGACGTAGAGGGCTTCGGGCCAGCGGCGTTTCACCAGCAGGAGCGCCGTCAGCCCGAGCCCCACGACCACCGCCAGCAGCTCCAGCTGGAAGACCCACGCGGTGTGCCCCGCCTGGCTGGCCTCGAAGGCCGCGCGCCAGGTCTGGTCCCATGCGTACTTCGGGTTGCGGAACGTGCGGAACCAGCCGGCGGCCTGCGCGTGCTGCCACGCGAGCCAGTCCCCGGTGTCGCGGTGGAGGTAGAGCACGTAGGCCGCGACCGGCAGGGCTGGCACGACGAGCAGCGGCGCCTGCCACCACCTCCGCCGAGCCCGCCCCGCGAGCACGAACTCCAGCGCGATGGCCGCCGCGAGGAACAGTCCGTTCACACGCACCGTACTGGCACCCGCCGCCAGCACGACGGCGCTCGCCCAGCGATCGCGCCGCGCAGCCGCCCACGCCGAGAACGCGAACGCCGCGAACAGGCTCTCGCTGTAGCCCGCCGCGAGGAATACGGCCGCCGGCGCGAGGGTGAAGAAGAGCGCGGCGTTGGCGGCGGCCTGGTTGGCTCGGGCGCGGACGGCTCGGGGGAGGCTCGGCGCGGTGTGGGGAACAGAGATCGGCGCGGAGTCCGGAACCTCAGCGTGGCTGAGGGCGGCGTGGTTGAGCGCCGCGCCCGCGACCTCCTGCGCCGCCAGCCGCCCCAATGCCACCGTCGCGACCGCCCCGGCCACCGCCGACACGACCAGCCCGGCGGCGACCCAGTTCCACACCAGGAGGTGGGTCAACCACATGGCGACCGGAAACCCCGGGAAGAAGGCCACGTGCCTCGGGTCGGTCCCCGGCGCGAAGTACCAGTGCTGCGCGATGCTGGTGAAGATCCCCTCGTCCCAGCGGTCCCAGCGCGCCAGCCAGGGCCCCGGCGTCGTGGCAGCGGTGGCGAACACCCACGCGCTCATCCACGCCAGCACGATCATCCCGAGCCGCGTCGCACCCCACGCCGCCAGCGCCGCCCGGTCCCCATCGCCGAGCCTGCGCCGGGGACGCCGGGCAGCAGACCGCACACGGCCATCGCTCTCCAGCACGGCCCGCGACTGCCAGCCGCTGCTGTCCGCCGAACGGGCCGCCAGCGCGCCATCCTCTAGCCCGCCGCCGCCAAGCCCGCCGCCATCCAGCCCGGCCTGTGACTGCCAGCCGCTGCTCTCTGTCGAACGGGCCGCCAGCGCGCCGCTATCCAGCGCGCCATCCTCTGGCCTGCCGCTGCCAAGTGCGTCGCCGCCAAGTGCGTCGCCATCCAGTGCGGCCCGCGGCTGCCAGCCGCTGC
>NZ_JAACYW010000611.1 GCF_015356825.1 Catenulispora rubra
ATACCTGCTCATCGATCTTGCGCGCGCCGCCGCGCAGCAGCACCGCCTCAGCCTCGGCGCGTAGCGTGCCGCCGCTGAACAGGCCGCGGATCGTGGTGGCGCGGGGGGCGGTGTCGGTGCGGCCCCGCGCCGTGTTGGTGGTCGCGCCGGTGGTGGTGTCCTCCTCCTTGCTGGGTGTCGTGGGTGGGGGCCAGTGGGGCCAGGGCGTGGGCGTTGTGTGGCCGAGGGCGGTGAGGATCCGTTCCGCCGATTCGGTCAGGGTGGGGTGGTCGGGGCCTACGAAGGCGAAGTGGACGGGTTTGGGGAGCGTTGCGGCGTGGGCTTTGATGCGGGCGGCGATGGTGGGGTGCGGTGGTTTGGAGACCACCGTGATGAGTTCTGTTTCCGGGTCTTCTGCGAGTGCTGTCAGCGCTGCCAGGGTCGAGCGGCCCGCCACCTGTTCGGTCAGGTCGCGGCCGCCCACGCCGAGGCAGTGGCGGATACCGGCGCCTGCCGCGTCGAGGAGGGCCATCAGTTCCTGGGCTCCGGTACCGGAGGCCGCTACGAGGCTGATGGGGCCTGGGCGGGTCACGTTGGCAAATGCCAGGCCGGTTCCGTGGAGGACGACGGTGCCGCAGTCGGGGCCCATGACCAGCAGGCCGCGTCGTCGTGCTTCATCCTTGAGCCGTACTTCGTACTCAATAGGGATGTTATCGCTGAAAATGATCGGTGATGCGCCGTATTCCAATGATTCCATGGCCTCTGCGACGGAGGCAAGTCCCGGGGTGGAAATCAGGGTGATGGGTGCACCCGTTCGGCCTAGTGCGCTGGCCGTGGTGCGGGGAGCGGGGTTGCCGGCCTGGTCAGGGTGCGGATGTCCGGAGGCTGTGATGGAACCACCGGGCGAAGATGCGGAGGCGGCAGCGGGAGTAAGCGAGGTGGTCAGTGCCTCCAGCGCCGCTGACTCCGAGGGTGCGGAAGTGCAGGTGAAGGCCACAATGAGGTCGGCCGGTCCGGCATCCGCCAGCGCCGCGTACCCCAACTCCGCCAGCAGCGCGACGTTCAGCTCCGTCGCCATCGCCACCAGCACACGCTCCGCGCCCGCCACCCCGGCGACCGCGCGCCCGGCGAGCATCAGCGTCACCGAGTCGTGGTACTCCCCGCGCCGCACTTCGACGTGCTCGACCGCCACGTCCTCGGCCGCTCCGCCTCCCACTGGCACCGACACCGGCATCGATCCTTTCCGCGAGGGCCTGTCGCGACGCTAGACCTCGGGGCTACTGTCCGGGCATGGGCAATCCTGACAAGGACGGCGCCAGAGCTTCGCAGATATCCACATCGCCAAGCGAGGCGGCCGAGGCGAACGGGGGACAGCGCATGACACAGCCGACAGAGTCGACACGGCGGACGAAGACGACGGAACCGGGCATGGGAACTGGGGCTGAGGCCGGCTCCGTCGAAGCCGGCGAGTCAGCCAGCGCGTCAACCGGCGAGTCAAAGGTGAGCACCCCAGCCACCCCCACCCCCATAG
>NZ_JAACYW010000612.1 GCF_015356825.1 Catenulispora rubra
CGCCAGAACCGCGCGTCTTGTTTTCACACGACTACCCCGTCACCCGCCCCACCCCGACGATGGCCACTATGCGAAGAGCTCTGATTCGCGGAGTGCGACGGGACCGCAGCGCGGCGACGGCGGCGTTCGCAGCCCTGGCGCTGCTCACGGTCGCGGTGTTCTCGACGGCGGGTGCGTGGCGGGCGGTCGCGCCCGCGCTGCGCGACGCGGGGGCCTGGCTCACCGACGCGCCGAAGGGGGCCGTCGTCCATGCCGACGGTCTGGCCGGGGTGGCCGACGCGCGGGTCCCGATCCCGGGGTCCGGCGGGCACCGGCTGCAGGTCGTGCAGAGCGGCGGGCAGGTCGTGGTGGTCGACTCGGTGACGGGCCGGGTGAGCCGGATCGATCCGTCACAGCTGACCGTGACGCAGTCGGTGGACTACAACACCGCCGGTGTCCAGATCGTCGCGGGGGCCGGGCTCGCGTACGCGATCGATCCCGACCACGGTGTGGTCCAGCAGATCGACCTGACCCGGCTCAGTGCGATCGGTGCACCACTGCGGCTGGGACGGCAGCTCGGTGCCGCCGGGATCGACAACCAGGGCACGCTGTGGGTGCCGGTTCCCGCGCTCGGGCAGCTGGTGCCCGTCGCCAAAGGCGCGTCGGGTCCGCCGGTGACCGTCGGGCTGCCCGGCGATCCGGTGGCGTTGACCATCGCCGGCGGCACGCCGGTGGCGACCGACGCGGCCCGTGACACCATGACGATCCTGGGCCGCGGCGGGGCCCGCACGACGGTGAACCTGCCCGCGGGCACCCCCGCGCCGACGGCGGGCGGGTGGCTGGCGCCGCCGGCGACCGACGGCACCGTGGTGCCGGTCGCGGTGTCCGGGGCCGGCGAGCTCATCGTCGTCGACATCGACAGCGGCGTGCCGAGTTCGGTGACGCTGGCCGACGCCGCCGGCGACGACCTCGGAGCGCCCCAGGTGCTGGGATCGCGGATCTATCTGCCGGACGACACGACCGGACAGCTCATCGTCTACGACACCGTCTCCGGGCAGCTGCTGCCCCGGATCCAGGTGACCGACCATCCCGCGAAGCTGCTGGTGTTCGCCAAGGACGGCATGCTGTGGATCGACGACCCCGACGGTCCGGACGCGATGGCCGTGGACTCCTCCGGCTCCGTGCGCCACATCGGCAAGGACGGCTCGCACCTGCCGGGCGACGCCTCGCCGACCCCGACATCGGCCGGCGGGACGGACAGTTCCGACAGCGCTTCGCCGCCGACCCCGACGACGACCGCGACCTCGTCCCAGGGCCGTCCGTCGGTGCCCGGGCCCTCGGGCGGTCAGGGACCGCCGTCGGTCCCGAAGCCCAGCGGCGAATCCTCGACGCCTTCCACGCCGAACAGCCCGAACAGCCCGAACAGCCCGAGCAGTGCGAGCCCGCCGCGGCCGCCCACCGATTCGAGCCGGTCCAGTTCCGTGCCGCCGCCGCGGCCGGATCCCCGCC
>NZ_JAACYW010000613.1 GCF_015356825.1 Catenulispora rubra
CGGTGGGCGTCGCGGCTTCGGCCGATGATGTGTCCGGCGGAGCCGCGGGGGCGGCAGGAGCTGCGTGAGCTGCGGATTCCGGTGCGGCCGGGGGCTGCGGCGGGGCCTCGGGGGCTGGTGCTGTCACGGCTGCCGGTGCCGCCGGAGCAGCCGTGGCCGCAGTGGCTGGCGCAGCCGCTACCGGAGCGTGCGCCATCCCCGGCATCATCCCCGCCGCGTCGCCGTCGTGCTGATCGCGCCACTTCTTCAGCCCGTCCAGGAACCCGGCGCGCAGCTCGTGCTTGATCGGCTCCAGCTCCGCCTCCCAGGTGTCGATGCCCAGGTCGTTGGCGAAGCGGAGCAGGTCCGGGTCCAGGTCGTGCGGGACCCAGGTCCAGGTCGCGGTCCAGTCGGTGAGCCGGCGGCGCTCGGCCTCGGTGGCGCGGGCCATCCAGCGGGCGACGTAGGCCCGGCCGACGTCGATGGGGTCGGCGCGGCCGAAGCTCTTGTTCTCCTCGGCGTCCAGGAAGCGCTGGGTCGGGGACGTGACCTGCCAGAGCTTGGGGAAGCGGCTGTTGGCCAGCGGGGTCTTGGGGGACTCGGTGGGGTGCAGCACGCGCGGCGGCATGTCCAGCGGCGAGGGGAAGACCTTGTGCGCGGGCTTGGCGTGCTCGCCGGGGCCGGTCTTGGTCGGCTCGCAGCCGGCGTCGTCTCCCATGCCGGGCTGGTTCTTCACCCAGACGTAGGGCTTGAGCCACTCCTCGGACAGGGTCATCGACTTGTCCACGGCGGCGATGAGCTCCAGGGACTGGTTGTAGTCCGAGGCCGCGCCCCACAGGTGGATGCGGGTGCCGTACTCCTGCGCCTCCTCGACCGCGTGGAGCAGGTCCTCGTCCCCGCTGACCAGGACCACGTCGGCGACCGCGCGCTTGCGGGCCAGGCCGGTGAGGTCGGCGTGCAGGAAGGTGTCGACGCCCTTTTGTTCGAACTTGCCGTCGTCGCGCCGCACGAGCTTGCCCAGCCGTAGCTTGACGCCGTCCAGCACGCGCAGCAGGCGCTGGTCCCGGGTCGGACCGGTGGCGGGGGCGGCGTCGTACCAGTACACACGCAGCACCGGCAGGCCGGTCTCCAGCGCGGCGCGCTCGGTCAGCGCGGTCACCAGGCCGGGATAGTCGACATCGATCCCGGGGCGGCCGGGATCACCGCTCACCACGTTGGCGGCGGCGGCGAGTACATATCCGGCGTCGACCAAGACGGCACAGCGATCCATTGGGTAAAAGTGTCACATGGTCGTGGAAGGTGGCAACACGACAGACCGGCTGGGAGGCGGGTTTACGGAATAAGCCTGCTGACGGCAGAATCGGCGACATGCGAAGACTCGGGGGGATGATGACTCAGTTCTCGGCTGGGCGTCGGCGAATGCGGAATATGGCAGGCATATGCGTTGTGATGATCACGGGGGTGGGGGTTCAGGGGTGCGC
>NZ_JAACYW010000614.1 GCF_015356825.1 Catenulispora rubra
GGGTTGCAGCCTTGGGGTGGGGCATCGGGTTGCGGCGTTGATGTGTGGGTGATTCGGGCCGCCTCGATGGCCCTGGAAGTCTGATGCGCCAGTCCCTACCCTGCGCGGCATGACCGGACGCTGGAACACCTCCGTCGCCGAGCTCTTCACTGCCCGCGCCGGTGACCACGCCACTGCGCTGACCTGGACTGGACCGGACGGCGTCGTGCGGCGCGTGTCGTGGGACGAGCATGTGCGGCGCAGTGCGGCGCGCGCCGCGTGGCTGGCCGAGCGGCTGCCGGCGGCAGGGCAGGCGCCGCGGCATGTCGGGGTGCTGATGGAGAACGTGCCGGAGTTCTCCTACCTGCTCGGCGCGGCGGCGCTCGGCGGGTTCACGCTGGTCGGGCTGAATCCGACGCGCGGTGCCGCCGAGGTGGTGCGGGACGCGCGGCACACGGACTGCGCGTTGATCGTCACCGAGTCCCGGTTCGCGGACATGGTGCGCGACTGCGGTGTTCCGGTGGTGGACGTCGACTCGGGTGAAGACTGGTCTTCGTTGCTGCACAACGGTTTCAGCGCTTGTTCCTACCTCCAGTACGAGGACCAGGATAAGAACCGGGATAAGAACCGGGATGAAGACGTGGCGAGCGTCGCAGAGCTCCCCTTCATGCTCATCCTGACCTCCGGCACGACCTCCGCGCCGAAGGCCGTGGTCTGCTCGCAGGGCAAGCTCGCCTCGCAGGGCTCCAGCCTGGCCGCGCAGCGTGGGCTCACCAAGGACGACGTCCTGTACTGCGCGATGCCGCTGTTCCACAGCAACGCTGTCATCGCCGCGTGGGTCCCGGCGGTGGCTACTGGCGCGACGCTTGCTCTGCGCCGTCGGTTCTCGGCGTCGGGATTCTTGCCGGACGTGCGTAGCTTCGGCGCCACGTATGCGAACTACGTCGGCAAGCCGCTCGCGTACATCCTGGCTACTCCTGAGAAGCCCGATGACTCCGACAACACTCTGCGTCAGGTGTTCGGTAACGAGGCGGCGCCGGCCGACGTGCAGCGGTTCGCCAAACGCTTCGGGTGCGTGGTGACCGACGCGTTCGGCTCGACGGAGGGTGGGATCTCGTTCTACCGGCTGCCGTCCACGCCGCCGTTGGCGCTCGGCGTGCCGATCGGGGACGTGCGGATCGTCGATGCGGAGACCGGCGCCGAGTGTGCGGTCGGTGAGGTCGGGGAGATGGTGAACTTCGCCGGGGCCGGGGCGTTCGAGGGCTACTACAAGCACCGCGAGGCCGACGAGGCCAAGCTGCGTGACGGCCACTTCTGGTCCGGTGACCTGGCATATCGGGACGCTGAGGGGAACTTCTTCTTCGCCGGCCGGTCCGGGGACTGGATTCGGGTCGGCGGGGAGAACTTCGCTTCCGGGCCGATCGCGCGGGCCGTGGAGGAGTGGGAGGGGGCGGTCGCGGCGGCGGCGTACGG
>NZ_JAACYW010000615.1 GCF_015356825.1 Catenulispora rubra
TGGGGCCGCCGGTGATGTCCAGGCATTTGCCGAGGGCTCTGATGGTGCCGTCGGTCTGGACGGTCCAGGACTGGGCGTTGGTGCCGTTGCAGGTGTACAGCTGCACCGGGGTGCCGTTGGCCGAGTTCGCCGCGCGTACGTCCACGCACTTGCCTGCCGGACCGGTGATCGCACCCGTCGGTGAACCACCACCGCCACCACCGGATACGGGGATCGACACCTGGCCCTGGTGCAGGGTGCGCGAATCGTAGTAGCCAGCCTGGATGGAGGCGTTGGAGTTGTAGGCCGGATCGGTCAGCCAGTTCATCCACACGTTCCAGTAGACCCAGTTCGGCTGGGAGGCCATCTGGTTGGGCTGGGGCACGCTGCCGACTTCGGCCAGGGCCATCGGTTTGCGGCCCGCGGCGATGTATGTCAGCGCCTGGTACCAGGCGGTGCTGGGGAACTTCTGTACCCAGACGTCCAGTCCGACGACGTCGACGTAGTTGTCGCCCGGGTAGTAGCTGGCGGCCGAGGAGGCGCCGCCTGCTACGTCTTTGAGTGCCCAGACCCAGATGATGTTGGTCAGGCCTTTGGACAGCAGGTAGTCGTGGGTGATCTGGTACAGCCTTGCGTCGCCGTTCGGGCCGGGACGCCCGCCCCACCAGGCCCAGCCCTCGTTCATCTCGTGCAGCGGCCGGAACAGCACCGGGATCCCGGCGTCCTTGAGCTGCTGGAAGTAGGGGACGAACTGGTCGAGTTTGGCTTTGTAGTCGTTGTTCAGGTTGGTGCCGTTGGTGATGAGCTGGCTCCACTCCGAGTCCGACAGCGAGCTGCCCTTCACCGGGTTCGAGCCGCCGTCGAAGCCGCACACGGCCACGTCGGGCCGGCAGGCGTGCATCATCAACGCCGGCAGAGTGCCGGCGGCCCATTCGGCCTTGGCGTAGTCGATGACGGTCTGCCGGTTGTTGATGTCGTCCTGGCTGAACCCGAAGTCCCCGCCCCACAGCGCCGGGTACTCCCCAGTGATGTCGTGGGCGGTGTTCACCCACTGGCCCGGGTCGTTGTTGGCGCCGCCCTGCTGGCCGGACAGCGTGTGATTGCCGGTCAGGCTCATCAGGTAGTTGATCTCGTTGGCCGCGGTGACGCCGGGCGGCGCCGGCGGCGCGGCCGAGGCGCTGCCGGCCAGGGCAGCCACGGCCAGTAGTGCGGCCGAGGCTGCGCCGAGCGCGGTGCGGATCCTGGAGCGCGGGAGCATGTGCGGTTCCTCTCATGGGTGGGAAGGCGGGCCGGCGATGTTCTCTCCGGCCCCGGCGGGCTGCCGTGTTTGGGGGTGTCAGGTGGGGAGGTGCCAGGTTTGGTTGGTGTTGGCGTGGCAGTCCCAGATTTGGAGTTGGGTGCTGTCGGTGGTGTTGCCGGCGGGGTCGTCGAGGCAGCGTCCGGAGGAGCTGGAGATGAGTTCG
>NZ_JAACYW010000616.1 GCF_015356825.1 Catenulispora rubra
CGGGGTTGTCCCGGTTCCCTCGATGCTCCTATGTCAAGTGGTGGGGGTTGTGTTCTTGGGTTTTTGCGGTTGTTTGTGCTAGTTGGGGGGTGATGATGCGGTGGATCTCGTTGGCGATGTAGCGTTTGAGGCAGCGCATGATCTCCTTCTTGGACAGTCCTTCAGCGGTGCGGCGGGCGACGTAGGCGCGGGTGCGTGGGTCATGGCTCATGCGGGTGAGGGCGATTGCGTGCAGGGCCCGGTTGGCTTGGCGGTCTCCACCGCGGCATAGCCGGTGGCGGTGGGTTTTGCCGGAGGATGCCGGGACCGGTGCGACCCCGCACAACGCGGCGAAGGAGGCGGCTGAACGCAGTCGTTGCGGGTTGTCGCCGGCGGTCACCAGCAGCTGGGAGGCGGTTTCCACACCGGCGCCGTAGACCTGCAGCAGGGCCGGGGCGTAGGCGGTGACCAGCGCCGCGATCGCCGTCTGCAAGGTGCAGGCTTCGGCATCTAGGGCAAGGTAGCGGCGGGCCAGGACACGCAACGCGGTTTTGACGGCGTTGGCCGGATCGGACAGGTCCGCCCCCGGCCGGAGTTTGGAAAGCTTGTCGATCACAGCGGCTGTGCCCAGGTCTGCGACGGCGCCGCGAACCTGCTCCGGTGCGGTCACCAACAAGGCCCTGATCTGGTTGATCGCCTGGGTGCGGCTTTTGACCGCCGAGGTCCGCGCGACCCGCAGCGCCCGGATCGCCTCCACCTGCCCGCAGCGGGTCTTGGGGGTCCCGGTCGCCTGGCCGCAGGCCACTGCGGTGGCAGCGGCGTAGGCATCGATCGGGTCGGACTTGCCTTTGTTGCGCCGCGCCCTGCGATCGGGGCGGTCGACCTCGACCACTATCCCACCGGCGGCGGTCAGGTGCCGGGCCAGGCCGGCGCCGTAGGACCCGGTGCCCTCCACGCCGATCGCGACCAGGTCGCCGTGTGAGCGCAGCCACCTGTGAAGGTCGCGGTAGCCGGCGGCGGTTGCGGGGAACTCGGCATCGGCCAGGTGCCGGCCGAGCCGGTCGATGACCGCGGCGTGATGGGTGCGGGAGTGGGTGTCCACACCGCCGAACAGTTCAACAACATCCGGATGCGCCATGATGAGAGGGCCTGTCCCTTCGACCTCGACAGTGGTGGGGCGGGCACGCCGGTCGGGCGGGTGGACAAGACAGTCATGGGGCTTCTAGGCCAAGCTCCTATAAGGTCACATCCCACCCGTCCGGCCATGCCGCACAAGCAGCGGGCCGCCACGACCCGGGCCGACAGATCGAGGGAAGGACAACCCCGCAACACCCGGGGTGTCGGTCGCTGTCCGGGTCAGACCCAGACCGTGGCGCCCACGACCATCATGGACTGACTGTCGCTGTCGGCGGGC
>NZ_JAACYW010000617.1 GCF_015356825.1 Catenulispora rubra
GGGCCCAGTGCCAGGAAGGCGAACGCCGCCGGGACTATCGCGACGCCGGTCACCCGCAGGCCGTAGGGGATGTCCTCGCTGGTCTCGTGCGTCGTGAAGCGGTTCAAGGCATCCATGTTGCGCGTCAGATGCTGCTGCACCGGAATGAACCCGTGCCCCGGATCGGCCTGCCAGGCCAGGAACAGCAGCCCGGCGTCCGGCTCGCCCTCGGCCGTGAGCCCGTCGTCGTAGCTCAGGCCGCGGCGGAGCATGGCGGCGCCGCCGTTGTTCGCCGCGGCGGCCAGGCGGATGTGCGCGTCGCCGCGGATGGCCAGGGAGCCGTCGGAGTTCTGTGCCGCGAGGTTGACCGGGGTGCGCTCGGTGCCGCCGGACAGGGGAGCGCCGGTGGTCTTGTGGCGGCCGATCACCCGCTCCTGTTCGGCGGTGGTCTGCGCGTCCCAGGACGTCAGCAGCATCCTGATACGCCGGAACACGAGGTACGACCCGCCGCGCATCCACGCGGTCGCGGCGTCGGAGGCGACGTAGACCTTGCTCGCGAAGTCCGGCTGCGCGGGGGTGGGGTTGTTGGTCCCGTCGAGCTGCCCCATCAGGTTGCGGCCGGTCGCGGTCGGATCAGGTGAGGAACCCGGCGCGCGTGAGAACCCTGACATGACCCAGCGCGGCTTGGCCGTCCCGGCGGCGAGGCGGGTGAGCGTGCGCAGCGCGTGGAAGACGACGAGCGCATCGTCAGCGGCCAGCACGACGCCGAGGTCGCCGTCGCTGCGTGCGGGATCCAGCTTCTCGGCGCGGAAGGCGGGCAGCGGCGCGAGCTGCGGCGGCCGGGAGGCGGGATCGAGGCCGGCCTTGCCGAACAGCGACGGGCCGAACCCGACAGTGATGGTGAGCGAGCAGGGTCCGCTGCCGAGTGCGGTGGTGTCGGAGTCACCGCTTGGTGCGTGGCCGGCGGTGAGGTCGGCGATGGCGGTGGTCCAGGATTGCATCAGGGCCTTGAGATGCGCGGCGTCGGCGCCTGGGACGAGGTCGAAGGCGGCGATGGTGCCGTGGCCCTGCTGGGTTGCGGGGACGGAGATGCCCGCCTGGTGTGGGAAGGGCGTGGCGACGGCTGTGGTGCCGAGGCCTGTGAGGAGGTCGCCGGCGGGAGTTGAGGAGTGCTCGTTGCCGCTGCCGTCGTTGCGGAGAAGGGCGGAGGCTGCGGCCCCGACCGCCACGCCGCCGATGCCCGTGGTGCCGACGGTGAGGAAGGAACGGCGGCTGGGCCGGGTGCGGGAACCAGAACCAGAACCAGAACCAGAACCAGAACCAGAACCAGAACCAGAACCAGAACCAGAACCAGAACCAGAACCAGAACCAGAACCAGAACCAGAACCAGAACCAGAACCAGAACCAGAACCAG
>NZ_JAACYW010000618.1 GCF_015356825.1 Catenulispora rubra
TGGACGACCAAGTCGACCCGGAACCTGGCCGAGCAGCTGACCCGCGCCGGGCATCGGGTCGGCGCCGACACCGTCGGGGACCTGCTGCGCGGGGAAGGCTTCAGTCTGCAGGGAAACGCCAAGGTCGTGGAAGGCAAGCAGCACCCGGACCGGGACGGACAGTTCGGCTATATCAATGAGCAGGTCAAGGTGTTCCAAGCCGACGGCGACCCAGTAGTCAGTGTGGATGCCAAGAAGAAGGAACTCATCGGGGAGTTCAAGAACAGCGGCCTCACCTGGCGCCCGGCCGGTGACCCGGTAAAGGTCAACACCCACGACTTCCTGGACCGCCAGTTGGGCAAGGCGATCCCCTACGGGGTCTATGACATCACCGCCAATACCGGCTGGGTCAACGTCGGCTGTGACCACGACACCGCCGCCTTCGCCGTGGAATCAATCCGCCGCTGGTGGAGGGCCCGAGGCCGCCTCGACTACCCGGCCGCCGACCGCCTGCTGATCACCGCCGATGCCGGAGGCTCCAACGGCTACCGCACCAAGGCATGGAAAACCGGGCTGGCCGCCCTGGCCGCCGAGA
The DNA here is from genome assembly GCF_015356825.1 of Catenulispora rubra. GTDB lineage: Bacteria > Actinomycetota > Actinomycetes > Streptomycetales > Catenulisporaceae > Catenulispora > Catenulispora rubra. Next base: position 575 of record NZ_JAACYW010000618.1, read on the forward strand.
CCGGGCTTGCGATCACGGTCTGCCACCTGCCGCCAGGCACATCGAAGTGGAACCGGATAGAGCACCGACTGTTCTCGGCCATCACCATGAACTGGCGCGGACAGCCCCTAAGCAGCCACCAGGTCATCGTGAACAGCATCGCCGCGACCACCACCGGCACCGGATTGACAGTCCACGCCGAATGGGACCCCGGCAGCTACCCGACCGGGATCGAAATCACCGACGCGCAGATCGCCGCGCTACCGCTTCATCGACACCGCTTCCACGGCGACTGGAACTACACCCTCAACCCAGCCGGCGCGCAGCCACCTGCTCCATCTGCTCCATCTCCAGCTAGCGACACCGACCCAGACCAGGCAGTACACAGCCAGATCCCGGACCATGCCGCGCTGACGCATCCGGAGCTGACCGGCATGACGCCCAGCCAGCTCGACGCCCTCACCCAAACGCTGACCGCGCCGCTGGCCAAGACACGCGAGCACCAGCGGGAAATACACCGTGGCACCGAGCGCCGCCGAGCCGCCGGAGCCGGGGGCCAAGACAAACTCACCCCGGCCGACCGCATCCTGGCTACCGTCCTCTACCAGCGCAGACTGTGCACCCAGAGCGTTCTGGCCGTGCTGTTCGCCGTTGACAGAGCAACCATCGGCAGGGTCGTGCAGCAGATACGCCCACTCCTGGACCAGCACGGATACACGATCACCCCCTCCACAGCCCGCTTCCCCACACCAGCCGACCTCATCGCCTTCCTCGCAGAAGACAACAACCAGCCCACCGAGATCAAACCAGCGTGTTAATAATCTGCGAGCCCT
>NZ_JAACYW010000619.1 GCF_015356825.1 Catenulispora rubra
GAGTTTCCCCCTGTTGTCCGGAGGGGTTGAGCTCCTGGTCAGGGGGTGCTGATGGGTGTCAGGGCTCGTTGTGTTCGGGTGGGCTGAACGGGTGGCGGGGTCGGGGCCGCGTCGATGGCCGGCGGGGTTTTGGTGGCCGGGACGGTGAGGTCTTCGCCGTTCCAGTAGGCGGCTTCGTACTCGTCCGGGGATCGCCAGCCGAGTCGTTTCTGGATGCGGCGGGTGTTGTAGAAGCTGTCGATGTATTCGAACAGCTCCCGGTCGGCGTCGGCCCGGGTGGGCAGCTCACGGCGGCGGATCCGCTCTGTTTTGATGACGCTCCACATGTTCTCCGCGAGCGCGTTGTCGAAGCTGTCGCCGACGGTGCCCATACTCGCCGCGATGCCGACCTTCGCTAAACGGCTGGTCAGGGCAATGGATGTGTACTGGCAGCCGTGGTCGGCGTGATGTATCAGCGTGCCGTCCGATGGTGGTTTGCGCAGCGCCAGGGCGTACTCCAACGCGGTGAGGACCAGGGCGGTGTCGGCGGTCGGGGAGGTGTGCCAGCCGACGATCCGCCGGGAGAACGCGTCCTTGATCGAGGCCAGCCACAGTGGTCCCTCGCCGGTCGGGATCATCGTGAGGTCGGTGACCCACAGCTTGTCGGGGGCGTCGGCGGTGAAGTTCCGCTTCACCAGGTCATCCGACAGCGGGTCGTCGGGGTTGCGGATCGTGGTGCGCGCCTTCCTGGCCGGGCAGACGCCGGCGATGTCTGCCTCGCGCATCAGGCGTTCGACCCGCTTGCGGGACACGGCCTGGCCCTGGCGGTGCAGCATCGCGTGGATGCGTGGGCTTCCATACGTGCCGTCCGAGCCGGCGTGGATCTCTTTGATCAGCACGGTCAGCTCCGCGTCGCGCAGCTTCCGGTCGCAGGGGTTGGCCGCGGCGTTGCGCCAGTCGTAGAACGTGGAGACCGGGACCTCCAGCACGCGGAGGATGGCCTCGACCCCGAAGGTGTCCTTCTGCTCGTCCACGAGCTTCAGTACCGTCGCCGGATCGGGTCGAGTTCCTGGGCGAAAAAAGCCGAGGCGACCTTCAGGATCTCGTTCGCCCGCCGCAGGTCCTGGCACTCCCGTTCGAGCTCGGAGTTCTGCTGCCGCAGCATCAGCAACTCCTCCAGATCGTCGGTCGGCAGCGCCTTCGCCGGGCGGACCTGGTGTCGGTCGGGCTTCTCGCCCCGGGCGGCGGCATCGGCACGGATCCAGGTGCGCAACGCCTCGGGATGCACCCCGAGCTGCTCGGCCAGACGCCGGACCACCGGCCGGGGCCGGGTGCTGCGATACATCTGGACTGCGCGTTCCCGCAACTCCGGCGGGTACTTCCTCGGCGGTGCCATCGGATCGG
>NZ_JAACYW010000062.1 GCF_015356825.1 Catenulispora rubra
CCCCAGAACCCCTCCCACCCGGGGCCGCGCACGCCGCACCCCCTGGCCGGCCACGGTCGCAGCCCTCTGCGAATCCCGGTCCGAGTCCGCTTCGGCTTCCTGATCCCGGCCGCGATCGTGCTGGCCGCGATCATCATCTGGCCGGCCGTCGACTCGGTCTGGCTGAGCCTGCACAACGCCGACGGCTCCAAGTGGGTCGGGCTGCACAACTACCACACGCTGTTCACCGACTCCGCGACGCTCACCGCGCTGAAGAACAACGTCATCTGGGTGGTCTGCGCACCGACCGTGGCCTGCGCGCTGGGCCTGATGTTCGCCCTGATGGCCGAGAAGATCCGCTGGTCGACCGCGTTCAAGGCGGTCATCTTCATGCCGATGGCGATCTCGTTCCTGGCGGCCGGCGTGATCTTCGAGCTGGTCTACCAGCAGGACCCGAACCAGGGCGTGGCCAACGCCGTGGCGGTGGGCGTGCACGACACCTTCGCGCCGTCCTCGAAGTACCCCGGCGCGCACCCGCGGCCGACTTCCGCCAAGCCGGGCACGGCCGGGTCGTTCACCTCGGTGCAGACCTTCCAGGCCGGCACCGTCGCGCCGCTGCCGCTGGTCGGGATCCAGGCCGCGGGCCTGCCGGGCAAGGCGGCGCAGGCCGCGGCGCCCGCCGCCGAGCCGGCCCCGGACCAGATCGAGGGCACCGTCTGGCTGGACCTCATCTACGGCGGCGGCGGGACGCCGAACCACATCGACGCCGGGAAGAAGGGCATGCCCGGGGTCTCGGTCAAGGCGGTCGACGCCGCGACCGGGAAGACCGCCGGATCGGCCTCGGCCCACAACGACGGCACCTTCACCATCAAGGGCCTGAAACCCGGCGGCACCTATCGGCTGGAGCTGCCGGGCAGCAACTTCGCGGAGCCGTATCGAGGGATCCAGTGGCTGGGCCCGTCTCTGGTGACACCGGCGATCATCGCCTCGTATCTGTGGATCTGGGCCGGGTTCGCGATGGTGTTGATCGCCGCCGGACTGGCCTCGATACCCCGGGAGCTGCAGGAAGCCGCACGGGTCGACGGAGCCAACGACAGACAGGTGTTCTGGCGCATCACGGTGCCGCTGCTGGCGCCGGTGCTGTTGGTGGTGATGGTCACCCAGATCATCAATGTCCTGAAAGTCTTCGACCTGGTCTACGTCATCGCGCCGGGCTCCACGCTGCCCAACGCGAACGTGCTCGCCGTGCAGATGTGGAACGTGTCCTTCGGCGGCGGTGCGGACCAGGGTCTGGGCAGCGCGATCGGGGTGTTCCTGTACGTGCTGGTGCTGCCGGCCATGTACTTCAACATCCGTCGGCTGCGTAACGAGAGGAAGGAGGGGCGATGAGCGTCACGCGTCCCGTCGCAGTGCCCGGCCAGGTCCCGGTCGGCACCCGCATCGCCAAGCGCCTCAGCGGCGGTGCGGTGTACCTCATCGTGCTGGCCGTCGGCGTCGTCTGGCTGATCCCGACGCTGGGGCTGTTCATCAGCTCCCTGCGCAAGGCCTCCGACATCAGCAGCAGCGGCTGGTGGACGGTGTTCACGCACCCGGCGCAGATCACCTTCAAGGACTACACGAACCTGTTCGCCAACAAGGGCATCATCCAGTCGCTGTGGAACACGGTGATGATCACCGTGCCGGCCACGGTGCTGGTGGTGTTCCTCGGCGCGCTGGCCGCGTACGCCTTCGCCTGGATCGACTTCCGCGGCCGGGACTGGCTGTTCGTGGTGGTGGTGGGGCTGATGGTGGTGCCGATCCAGGTGGCGCTGCTGCCGGTGGCCGCGCTGTACCGCAACCTCCACCTGTTCGGCACGATCCTCGGCGTGGTGATGTTCCACGTCGGGTTCGGCCTGCCGTTCGCCATCTACCTCCTGCGCAACTTCTTCGCGGCGATCCCGCGCGAGCTGCTGGAGGCCACCCGCATGGAGGGCGGCAGCGAGTGGACGATCTTCCGCAAGGTGATCGTGCCGCTGGGCCTGCCGGCCATCGCCTCGCTGGCCATCTTCCAGTTCCTGTGGGTGTGGAACGACCTGCTGGTGGCGCTGGTCTTCTCGAACGCGAAGACGCAGCCGCTGACCGTGGCGCTGCAGTCCAACATGCGCCAGTTCGGCAGCAACATCGACATCCTGGCGCCGGGCGCGTTCCTGTCGCTGTCGGTACCGCTCGTCGTGTTCTTCGCTTTCCAGAGATACTTCGTCCAAGGACTCATGGCCGGCTCGGTCAAGGGCTAGCGACACCAGGCGACGAAAGAAAATAGGAGAGCGCGCGACCGTGGCGGACGTCCGTTTCCTCGACGCCACGAGGGTGTTCCACGGGGCGTGGCGGCCCGCCGTCGACGGCGTCAGCATGGACGTCCGCGACGGCGAGCTCCTCGTCCTCACCGGCCCCTCCGGCAGCGGCAAGAGCACTCTGCTGCGCATGCTCGCGGGGCTGGAGCCGATGGACCGCGGCAGCGTGCTGATCGGTGGCAAGGACATCGGGCGCACCGCGCCGGACAAGCGCGGCGTCTCGATGATCTTCCAGGGCTTCGCGCTGTTCCCGAACCAGACCATCCGCGAGAACATCGCGCTGCCGCTGACGATGCGCAAGAACTCGGTGAAGTCGGCGGCGGCGCGGGTGCAGCAGGTCGCGGAGCTCTGCGGCGTCGCGGACCACCTGAACAGCAAACCGGACTCGGTGGGCTACGACGTCCGCCAGCGCACGACCATGGCCCGCGCGATCGTCCGCCGTCCGGACGTGGTCTGCCTGGACGAGCCGCTGGCCGGATCGGGCGTCCCGCTGATGATGCGCGGCCGGTCGCCGATCGCGGCCTTGCAGCGCGAGCTGGGGATCACCACGCTGTACGCGACGTGCAGCTCGGTGGACGCCTGGTCGATCGCGGACCGGATCGCGGTCCTGGACAGCGGCCGGGTGCAGCAGGTGGGCACGCCGACGGAGGTCTTCAGCAGGCCGGCGACCATCGCAGTGGCCCAGTTCCTCGGCGAGCCGGGCATGAACCTGGTGACGGCGGTCGCCGCCGACGGCGTGGCGCGGCTCGGCGGCCTCGCGGTGGGGCTGAGCTCGGCGCAGGCCTCGGCGCTGACCGGCAGCCGGGTGGTGATCGGGATCCGGCCGGAGGACCTGTCGATCGGGGCCGAGGCGGACGGTGTCCGCGCGACCGCGGTGCTGGTCCGGGACACCGGCCGCGACTACCTCGTGACGGCTCGGACGGTGGTCGACGGCGAGGAGAGCGATCTCGTGATCCGGCACGGCGGAGGACCGGTGCCGGCGAAGGGCGAGAGCGTGGTTCTCGGGGTGCGGTCCGGGGCGGCGCTGCACTTGTTCGATGCGGGGAGCGGGGCTCGGTTGCCGGATTGAGGGGGCGCGCGAGGGCCGGTAGTTGTCGGCTCGGTGGGCCGACTCAACAGATAAGCGCCCTGTCTTGATCACCGTTCGGTAACACCCGCAACGCCGCACGAACCGCAGCCCGTTCTAACCTGCGTGACCGCACCCCGCCTCCTGCTTCGTCGGGCCGTGTACCAGCGCGGCATGCTCGGGGCGGCGGTGGCGGTGGTGCGAGCCGTCCCATTGCTGTGGTCGGTGCCGATCACGGCGGCCCGGCGGCGGCGCGGGACGCTGTCCTTCGTCGCCGCCGCGCTGGCCGGACGCCGGGTCCGGGTGCCGGCCGCGCCGCTGGCGGGTCTGGTGGTGGCCACCGCCGCTGCGACGTTCGCCGCGCGCGTCGAGGCGATCCCCGATCCCGCGACGATCGTGCTCGACCACGGCGCCGAGGTGTCGCTGCCGGCCGGGATCGCCGCCGAGGCCGCCGCCGCGGATCTGCCGACCGCGTCGGTGATCGCCGGTGAATACGGGCCCGGATACGTCGTGCTGCCCGCCGACCGGATGGGCGCCAAGGCGCTGCAGCCGGACGCGGTGTGGATCACCGGACACCCGGATGTCAAAGCCCTGTGTTCGTCGCCCGGGGTCCGGCCCTCCTTCCCGTTCGGCTCCTACGCGCAGGTTTCGGCCGCCGGATACGCCGACGGCCGCACCTCCGCCGCGCACGCCGTGCTGCGCATGGCCGAGCTGCTGACGGTCGGATTCGGTGTGCTGTGCCTCGTGCAGACGACGGCCGGGAGCCGGAGGGCGGCCCATGACAGTGCTCTGCTGCTTCGAGTCCTAGGTCTTTCTGAAACAGGGGGCCGGCTGCTGGGTCCCGCCGTTACGCTGCCGCTGTCGATCCTGGCGGCCGCCGGGGGTCTGGCGACCGGGGCGGCGCTCGCGCCGCTGCTCGGCGACCAGGTTCCGGGCGCGCCGAACGACGGGTGGCTGGTACCCGTCATCGGCGTGGTCGCCCTGTGCGTGGTCGGCGGGGTCGGGCTGGAGGCCGCACCGCGGCCCCGGCAACAGGTCTCGGTGCGCCTGCGGGCTGCCGAGTTCGAATGACAGATCTTCCGGGGGGAAGGAGCAGCGATGCTGCGGCTGTGAGACAGAGCCTTGCGATGATTCTTCGATGACGGCCGGGCCCCGGCGCCGCGATCGGCGTGGATCGCGGCGCCAGGGCCCGGGGTCAGACTTCGTCGGCGAGCATCCCCGGCAGTTGGTCCAGGCCGGTGAGATAGAAGTCCGTCTTGGCCACCAGATCGGGGTCGTCCCCGTGGACGGTGCCCCAGGGGCCGCGGCGGATGAAGGCGGTGCGCAGTCCCGCGCCCCAGGCCGGGCGCAGGTCGTTGTCGAGGCGGTCGCCGACGTACAGGACGCTTCCGGCGCCGCGCAGCGGGCCGCGTCCCTCGGCGCGCGAGACGGTGTCGCAGACTTCGACGACCTTGGCGAAGAACGCGGGATCGGGTTTCTCCAGGTCGCCCCACATGCCGGAGGTGGTCACCAGGTGCACCGGCAGGTCGAGCGACTCCAGGATGCGGTGGGACGCCGTGGTCTGGTTCGCGGCTATCAGGACCAGATAGCCGGCCTCCTTCAGGGCGGCCAGGGTGGGGCGCGCGTCCGGGTACAGATCGCGCTCGCCGTAGCCCTCGGGGCGGCCCGCGAGGGTCCGCGCCCGGCGCTCGGCGGCGAGGTCGAAGCCCGGCCGGAAGTACTCGAAGGCCTCCAGGTGCGGCCGGCCCGCGGCGATGACGGCGCCGAAGACGGCCGAGAAGGTGTGGCGCGGGACGCCCAGCCAGTCGGCCCAGTTGTGGTACTCGATGCTCTCGTCCACGAGCGTCTCCCCGACGTCGAAGACGACCGCGTCGATGGTGCGTGACATGCCCGGGATGTGCATGCTCAGGCTTCCTCTCACGGGACGCTGCGTCAGCGTCAGACAGCTCCCCATTCCAAGCAGTGCCCGAGGGACGGCGATGGCAGTGACGATCGCGATTGTAGAGAAAGTCTTTGAGTTAGGTGGCTCCGCTATCGGAAAGTCATGCCAACGGGTTACGGCGTAGGGGTGGCGTGAACGGGTTTCCGGGGACCGGATGCCCGTGCTTCGCCGGGCCTAACGTGCCGCGACGGCATCGGCGGCGCCGGCACGATCGACACCGACCCGGTCGGCCGCCGCGCGATCGGCGGCGGCGTCCAGGGCGGCGTCCAGAGCCAGCGCCACCCAGATCACCCCGAGATGCGTGAACGCCTGCGGGTAGTTCCCCAACTGCTGGCCGTCCGGCGTCAGCTCCTCGGCGAACAGGCCGGTGGGCCCGGCGTGGTCGAGGAAGTCCTGGAACAGCTTCTGCGCCTGCTCGACCGCGCCGCTGCGGGCCAGTGCCGTGTAGTAGAGCATCGTGCACAGGTCGAAGCTCGCCTCGTCGCCCTCCATGCCGTCGCTGAACTCGCCGAGGTGGTAGCGGTGGCACAGGCCGTCGTGGACCAGGCCGCGCTCGATCGCGGACAGCGTGGTGCGCCAGCGCTCGTCGTCGGCGGACGTGAAGCCGACGACCGGCATGAACAGGATCGAGGCGTCCAGCGCGCCGTCGCCGTAGCTCTGCACGTAAGCCTGCTGAGTCTCGTCCCAGCCCCGGGTGCGGATCTCGCCGGCGATCGAGTGCGCCATCACGGCCCACATGCCGGCGTTCTCATGCGTCGGCGCGATGCGCAGGCCGTACTCGAAGGCGGCCCAGCACATCAGCCGGCTGTAGGTGAAGTCGCGCCGGCCGCCGCGGGTCTCCCAGATGCCCTCGTCCGGCCGGGCCCAGTGCTCGACCAGCCAGTCCAGCAGCTTGCCGACCGCGGCCTGCCCCTCGGGGCCGTGCAGGTGGTCGGTGTCGGCCAGCGAGTAGAGGAGCTCGCCGTAGATGTCGAGCTGGAGCTGCTCGACCGCGCCGTTGCCGATGCGGACCGGCGAGGAGCCGCGGTAGCCCTCCCAGTGCGGCAGCTCCTCCTCGACGAGGTCCGTGGTGCCGTCCACGCGGTACATGATGTCCAGCGGTTCGCCCAGCGGGTTCGGGCCCTCGGCCAGGCGGTCGGTGACCCAGCGCGCGAAGGCCTCGGCCTCTTCCTGGAAACCGAGGTCGGACAGTGCGCGGGCGGAGAAGGAGCCGTCGCGGACCCAGGTGTAGCGGTAGTCCCAGTTGCGCGCGCCGCCGATCTCCTCCGGCAGCGCGGTCGTGGCCGCCGCCAGGAAGGCGCCGGTCGGCGCGTACGTCAGCAGCTTGAGGGTGATCGCCGAGCGGTGCACGGTGTCGGCCCAGCGGCCGCGGTAGGTGCTGCGCGCGAGCCAGCCGTGCCAGAAGATGAGCGCCTCCTCCAGGGCGCGCTCCACATCGGCCGCGACGTCGGGCTGCCAGTCGTCCGGCTCGTCGAGGTCGGTGGCCAGTACGAACGCCGCGGCCTCGCCGGGGCCGAGCAGGACCTCGGCGACCGCGGCGCCGGAGTCGTCGGCGAGGGCCAGCGGCGCCGACGACAGCAGGCTCACCGTGCGGTCCAGGCTGGAGAAGACCACGGCCTGCGTGGCGCCGCGCTGCAGCAGCCGGACCCGGTCGCCGACGGAGCGCGCGTAGTCGAAGCGCGGCAGGCAGTTCACGGAGAACTGGACGTCCCCGGCCACCGCGCGCACGATCCGGTACAGGACCGTCTCGGCCGGGGTCTGCGCGTCCCGGGCCTCGTCCGGCACCATGAAGTCGACGACCTCGCCGACGCTGCCGTCGGCGGTCTCGAACCGCGTCACCAGCACCGCGCTGCGCGGCACGTAGGACTGGCTCGACGTCGCGCCCTCGACCCAGATCCGGAACGCCCCGCCCCGCTCGCGGTCCAGCACCGCGCCGAACACGCTCGGCGCGTCGAACCGTCCCGGACAGAACCAGTCCACGGTGCCGTCGCCGGCCACCAGCGCGCAAGTCCGCAGGTCACCGATCAGACCGTGGTCGTCGATCGCGGGGTAGGGGAGCGTGGTCGAGGTCATGCGCAGACCCTACATTCCCGCGCGCCCCGCCTTGGACACGTTCCACGGCGGGGCTCGGAGCGGTGGTTTTCAGGGCAGGGACCGCAGTGCCGGCGAGCTCAGTGCGGCAGCGCGCTCCCGGCGATCCACTGGCTCCAGCTCAGGTTCCAGTCGCCGAAGCCGTTGTCGGCACGCACGGTGTCCTTGGAGTTCACGACCGTCACCGGGTCGCCGGGGATCACCTGGGTGAAGAACCACTGCGCGTCCGAGGTCGACATGCCGATGCAGCCGTGGCTGCCGTTGACGTTGCCGAACTTGCCGACGTTCCAGGGCGCGGCGTGCACGAACGTCCCCGAGGGCGTCAGCCGCACGTCCCAGTACACGTCCGGGATGTCGTACGCGTTCACCCCGAAGATGCCGACGGTCGAGGAGTTCATGCTGATGTCCTGGTCCTTCTCCAGGACCACCATCGTGCCGTTCCAGGTCTCGAAGCCGGGCTTGCCGGAGCTGGTGAGCAGCGTCGTGGTCTTGCCGCCGGTGGTCACCGTCATCCGATGCGTGTTGGCGTCCATCGTCGCGGTCAGGGCCCGGCCGACGGTGAAGGTGACGTCCCGGTTCTGCCTGCCGTACAGGCTGCCGCTCTTCACGCCGTCCAGGCGCATGTGCAGCGTCACCTTGGTCCCCGGCGCCCAGTACCACGGCGGGCGGTAGTCCACGCGCTGCGAGCCGAACCAGTGCCAGGAGCCTGCGACCGGCGGGCTGGTGGTCACCGTCAGCTGCTTCTCCACCGCGGCCCGGTCTGTGATCGGCTTGTCGAACGTTATGGACACCGGCTGCGCGATGCCGTACGTCGTGTTGGGGTCCGGTGTGTAAGTGCCCGCATAGGTGTTGTCCGGGGTGCCGGTCGTGAACTGCGAGGTCGTGGTCTGCTGCTTGCCGTCCTCGCCGACCGCGACCGCGGTGACCTTGTAGGTGTGGCCGATCCCGACCGGGTTCGCCGACGTCCACGAGGCGCCCGAGGAGTCCAGGGTGCCGTCCACGGCGTTGCCGCCGGACAGCTGCGCGGTGACCGACGTCAGCTTCCCGTTGGCAACACTCACCGAGATCTGCGACGAGGGGTCCACGTCGGAGGAGTTCGCCGCGGGTTTGATCACCACGAGTGCCGGGGAGGTGTTGGCCGGGGCCGAGCTCGACGGGGCGCTCGACCCAGAGCTCTGTGACGGGCTACTGCCCGAAGCCGCTGATGACGAGGGCGACGATCCGTTCGCCACCGGAGCCACCGTCGCCGTCTTCGCCGAGTTCCCGCCCCCGCCACAAGCGGCGGTCAGCCCTGCGACGGCCACCGCGACGGCCAGCTTGTGCAGTCTGCGCATAATCGCCTCCCGTGCTCGATCCTATAACTGGCTGATACCAATGGCACCGCAGCCTGCTGGTGAACCGTTAGGTTTTCCTTAACCGGAGCAGATGCACAGGAGAAGGCAAAGCAGGGGCTCGTCGGGCGGGCTCGAAACACGCTACAGATCCAAAGGGGGCTCCTGGATGACGATCGCCACACCTCATGCGCCGACCCAGGTCCTGGCCACACAGGCGGGCCCGGCACCGGCCGGGCCGGGCGGGCCGAACGGGCCGAACGGACCGGCCAAGACGGCGGGGCAGCGCACGGATCGCAGACTGGGGCGGATCCGCACCGCGCTGGCCGCCGGGGCGCTGGTGTTCGGTGCGGTCGGGATCATCGGGGTCCAGGTGCGCGCCGACGGGGCCGACGACGCCAAGTCGCACAGCGGCGTCATGATCCAGCAGGCTGAAGTGCTCTACCACAGCCTCTCGGACGCCGACGCCACCTCGACCACCATGTACCTGCACGTCGGCGAGGCGCCGGTCGACTTGCTGAACACGTACAACACGGACCTGCAGAAGGCGCAGGGCGCGCTGCTGACGGCGACCGCCGAGGCCGGCGGCGACACCGCGGCGATGAAGGCGCTCAACGAGATCGCCACGCAGCTGCCGCAGTACGTCAAGCTGAACGCCACCGCGGCGGCGAACAACCTGCTCGGCTACCCGGTCGGATTCCGGTACCTGCTTCAGGCCTCGAACCTGATGCAGGGCACCGCCGGCCCGGCGGGCAGCCCGCCGACCGGGATCCTGCCGTGGGCCCAGGCGCTCACCGACACCGAGGCGAAGAACCTGGCCTCGGCGGAGAGCACGGCCACGCAGTTCCCGGTACTGATGATCGCGGCCGGCGTCCTGATGCTGGCGGCTCTCGTGCTGGTGCAGACGCGCGAGTCGCGGCGGACGAACCGGCTGTTCAACGTCGGCCTGCTCGGCGCCACGGCCGCGCTGGTGGTGTCCTTCGCCTGGGCCGGGGTCGACATGACGGTGCAGAACAGCCATGAGAACGACGCCAGGACCCGCGGCTCGGATCAGGTGAGCGCGCTGGCCACGGCCCGCATCCTGTCCCTGCAGGCGCGCACCGACGAGATGCTGACGCTGGTCGGCCGGGGCACCGCGGACGACAAGGAGACCGACTACGCGGGCGTGACCGCCGCGGACGGCTCGCACGTCCCGGGCACCGAGGAGGCGCTGGCCACCGAGCTGCAGAACGCCTCCCGGCTCGCGACCGACGAGGACGGCCGGAAGCTGGCGGGCCTCGCGGCGTCCGACGAGAGCGCCTGGCACACCCAGCACCAGGCCCTGCGGGCCTCGGACGCGCAGAACCAGTACCAGAAGGCGGTGGACTCTGCGCTGGGCCAGCACGACTTCGTCGCGCCGAAGCCCAGCGCCGCGGCGTCGTTCACCGCGCTCCAGGGCGACCTGGACCAGGCCATCAAGCACGCCGAGGCCTCCTTCCAGGCCGAGGCCTCCGACGGCGCGGGCGCGCTGGCCGGACTGGAGATCGGGCTCGGGGTACTGGCTTTGGCGATGGCGGCGGCGGTGGTCCGGGGGCTGGGCCGCCGGATCGCGGAATACCACTGAGGGGGCGGGGATGACCGGGACGGACGGAAAGCGGACCATCAGGGTCCGGACATGGGCGGCCGCGGCGGCCGTCGCGGCGGTCGGACTCACGGCCGCGTGCAGCACTTCGTCGAGCAAGGGTGCCTCGGGCAGCGTCATGGTGCCCCGGGCCGGGCAGGGCATCGGCCCGGGCGGCGTCCCCAGCGCCGCGCCGTTCACGCCGAAGCCCTGCGGGCCGGAGGCCACCGCCGCGACCGTGAACCCGCTGCCGGGCCCGAACGACCAGGTGGCGCCGGGCGGCACCCTGGACAAGATCCGCAAGCGCGGGTTCCTGATCGCCGGCATCGACCTGAACACCGAGCTGTTCGGCTACGACCCGAAGCACGACAACAACCCTCAGGGCTTCGACGTCGACATCGCCCGGGCGATGGCGCGCGCCATCTTCGGCTCCGACGGCCACATCCAGTTCCGCGTGGTCACCCTCGGGGACCCCAAGACCGGTGAGTACGCGCAGCTGCACGCCGGCAACGTCGACCTGGTCGTGCAGACCACGACGATCACCTGCGCGCGGATGCAGAGCCCGACGCCGATGAACTTCTCCAACCCCTACTACACCGCGGAGCTGAAGCTCCTGATGCCGCTCGGCGACGACGGCAAGGCCCAGTCCGCGTCCCTGGCCGGCCTGAAGGGTGTCAAGACCGCCGACGGCTCCCAGGTGAAGGTGTGCGCGACGCTCAAGTCCACGTCGGCGGCCCAGATCGAGCAGGTGCTGGGCAAGGCGGGTACTTTCGCCGCCCCGAACGCCCTGGACTGCCTCGCAGACCTGCAACAAGGTCTGGTCGGCGCGATCTACACCGACGACGCCCTCCTGCGGGGCATGGAGAGCCAGGATCCACACGTCAAGATGACCACCGCTCCGCCCGAGGAAGAACAGCCATACGGCATCGTCACGAACCATCCGGACAGCGGCACGAACGATCTGACCCCGTTCGTGAACGCCGCCCTGGCGAACCTGATCCAGGACTCCGGTCCGAACGGCTGGCGCTCACTGTTTGCAAATGATTTGGGTTCCCATCCCACATCCCTCCCGCAGATTCCCCAGCACTATCCTCTGGGTAGCTGAGCTGATGGGACGGGCAGGGGATTCCAGTCAGACGGGCATGGGGGGAGCAAGAGCACGACCGTGACGACCATGTGGACCCGGCAGGCGATCGACGCCGCGATCGACCGCCGCGCCCAGGAGCGCTCGGGGGTGTCGGCGGGCCTGCTGGAACTGGACGACCACCCGGGCCGGCGGCTGCTGGACGGCGCCCAGCTGACCGGCGCCACGGCGCAGGCCTGGGCGCAGGCCTCGGCCGAGCTGGCCGGGCTGTGGACCGTGTTCGAGGCGTACCAGCAGGTGCTGGACCGGGTCGTGTTGATGCGCGGCGGCCCCAAGACCCGGCTGGGCGACCGGGAGCTGGCGGCCATGGCCGATCTGCTCACCGGCCGCTCGGTGGCCCTGCCCCGGCAGGCCGTGCCGTTCGAGCGGCGCGGGCTGCTGGATCCGGCCAGCACCCAGGACCTGCTCACCCTGGACGAGGCCGTGGAGTCCATGACCCGGACCTACGACCTGGTCAAGAAGGTCGCGGTCGACGCCGAGAACGCGTGGAACCGGCTGCTGGAGCCGCTGGACGAGCTCCAGGCCAAGGCCCGCGCCGCGCGCGCCGCCGCCGACCGGGTGGGAGTCAGCGCCGATCCGGTCTTCCACCGGCTGGCCGGGATCGAGGCCCAGACCTCGGACCTGCGGCGCCGGGCGCTGTCCGACCCGCTCGGCACCGCGGCCGGCGGCGGGGCCGCCACCCCGGCCCGGGTGGCGCGCCTGCTCGCCGACCTGGCCGGCGTGCAGACCGAACTGGAGCAGGCGCTGGCCGCCCGCGAGGAGTTCGACCAGCGGCTGGCCGGGGTGCAGGACGTCATCGTGCTGATCGCCCGGGCCGAGGCCGAGGCCGAACGGATCCGCGGCGAGGTGCGGGAGAAGATCGCCAGGGCGAAGCTGCCGCCGGCCTCGGAGGCTGCCGAGCACCTGCGCACCAAGGTCGCCGACCTCCAGCGGGAACGTTCCGGACAGTCCTGGACGTTGCTCGGCCGGAACCTGTCGGCACTGGAGAAGAACAGCCGCGTGATCCTGGAGAACGCGCAGAAGCGGGTCGGGCAGATCCGGGCTCCGCTGGACCGCCGGGACGAACTGCGGGGGCTGCTGGAGGCCTACCGGGCGCGCGCCGCCCGGCACGGGATCTCCGAGAGCCCGGCGCTGGCCGCCGCGCACGCGCTGGCGCGGGACCTGCTGTGGTCCGCGCCGTGCGACCTGGCCGGTGCCGAGGCCGCGGTCCGCCACTACCAGGCAGCGGTCGGCGCCGCGCTGCCGAGCATGTCATAGGTCTGGTGTCCACTGATGACGAGAGCTGATCGGGCTGAGGCGGGGGACCAGGCCCACCGAGGATTCACACAGGGCTCCACAAGGGTTTTACAGGGGAGAGGGAAAGACCAGTGACCGCCTGTCTTGAGCCGGGCTGCGACGGGACCATCGACGCCGACGGCTACTGCGACACCTGCGGCACCGCCGCCGCTCCGGCGGCGGCGCAGCAGGGCACGCCGCGCGTCGGAGCCGGACACGCCTCGACGCGCACCGCGACCGCGACGTCCTCGCGCACCAGCGCCACGCGCTCCACCGGCACCTCGGCCTCCAGCCGCAACTCCACCTCGGTGTCCAGCCGCACCCGCGGCTCCCGGGGCGGCAGCACCGGCCGGTCGCGCCGCGGCAACCTGGGCGCCGGGCTGATCGAGGTGCCGCCGGTCCCGTCCAAGGACCCGATGACCGAGATCATGGTCAACCCGCAGGTGCCGGAGGGGAAGCGGTACTGCTCCAACTGCTCGGCGCCGGTCGGCCGGGGCCGGGACGGGAACCCGGGCCGCACCGAGGGCTTCTGCCGCAAGTGCCGGACCGCGTTCTCCTTCGAGCCCAAGCTGAAGGCCGGCGACAAGGTCGGGCAGTACGCGGTGCTCGGCTGCATCGCGCACGGCGGCCTGGGCTGGATCTACCTGGCCAAGGACGAGAACGTCTCGGAGCGCTGGGTGGTGCTCAAGGGCCTGCTGGACTCCGGGGACGCCGACGCGATGGCCGCCGCGGCCGCCGAGCGCCGGTTCCTGGCCGAGGTGAACCACCCCTCGATCGTGCAGATCCTGAACTTCGTGCAGCACCCGGACGCCGTCACCGGCGCGCCGGTCGGGTACATCGTCATGGAGTACGTCGGCGGCAGCTCGCTGAAGCAGATCCGCTCCGACTACCGCGACCCGGCCGGGCAGACCGGCCCGCTGCCGGTGGCGCAGGCCATCGCCTACGCGATCGAGATCCTGCCGGCCTTCGGCTACCTGCACAGCCTGGGCCTGGTCTACAACGACTTCAAGCCGGACAACATCATCCAGTCCGAGGAGCAGCTCAAGCTCATCGACATGGGCGGCGTGATCCGGATGGACGACGAGGACTCCGCGATCTACGGCACCAAGGGGTACCAGGCCCCGGAGATCGCCGACGAGGGGCCGTCGGTCGAGTCCGACCTGTACACCGTCGGCCGCACCCTGGCCGTGCTGACCAGCCTGGACTCCCGGGCCTACCAGACCACCTATCTGGACGGCCTGCCCGCGCCGAGCGACGTGCCGCTGTTCGCCCGGCACGAGTCGTTCTACAAGCTGCTGCAGCGGGCCACGGACCGGGACCCGGAGATGCGGTTCGGGTCCGCCTACCAGATGGCCCAGCAGCTGACCGCGGTGCTGCGTGAGGTGCTGTCGCTGGAGGAGGACAAGCCGCACCCCGGCGCCTCGGTGATGTTCGGACCCGAGGTGCGGGTGCCGAGCACCACCGCGGAGATCCCGGGGGTGCTCGAGGTGGTGCGGGCGCTGCCGGTCCCGCTGGTGGACCGCGACGACCCCGGTGCGCAGTTCCTGGTCGGTCTGGGCGCCGCGGACCTGGTCGAGCAGCGCTTCGCCCTGGAGAACTCACCGCTGCTGGCCGACTCCCAGGAGATCCAGCTGCGGCTGGTGCTGGTGGCCACGGCCGCGGTCGACTTCAGCACGGCGATCCGGCTCCTGGACGAGTTCGAGAACGCCAACGGCGGCGACTGGCGCACCTTCTGGTACCGCGGCCTGATCCTGCTGGCCTCCGGCATGCTCGCCGACGCCGCGCGGATGTTCACCGCGGTCTACGACGCGCTGCCCGGCGAGCCGGCGCCGAAGCTGGCGCTGGCTGCCTGCGCGGAGCACCTGAACGACTCCGCGACCGCGAGCCGCTACTACGACATGGTCTGGCGCACCGACCCCGGGTACGTCAGCGCCGCGTTCGGTCTGGCCCGCGCGCTGCTGCGCACCGGGCAGCGGGACGCGGCGGTGCGTGCCTTCGGCGCCGTGCCGCAGACCTCGACCCACCACACCGCCGCCGCCGAGGCCGCGCTGCGGGCCCTGCTGGTGGACCGCGACCGGGACCTGTCCGGCGCCGACCTGGCCGACATCGACGCCCGCTACGCGTGGCTGGCCACCCGGCTGGACTCCGAGCACGCGAACTGGCTGGCGCTGGACGTGTTCACCACCGCGGGCGCGCGGCTGACCGTGCAGAAGCCGAACGACCTGCGCCCCGGCCAGAAGCTGATCGACCGCGAGGTCGACGAGCGCTCGCTGCGCCTGGGCATGGAGCACGTCTACCGCTCGCTGGCCCGGCTGTCCACCGACCGCGGCAAGCGGATCGAGCTGGTCGACCAGGCCAACGCGGTGCGGCCCAGGACCCTGATATGACCGTCGAGACCACTGGGGCCGCCGGGGCCGCCGTGATCACCATGACCGCCGAGGCCGGACAGGAGGCGGATCATCAGATGCCGCTACAGCTGACGTGTCCGAACTGCGGGGCCACCGACCTGGTGATGGAGCAGGGCGCCCGGTTCTGCGAGGCCTGCGGCTACGGGGTCGACGAGCCGGTCACCGGCGAGGAGGAGCCCTCGGAGTTCCAGGATCCCAAGCCGTGCGTGTCCTGCGGCGGCACCGAGATCGACGCCGAGGGCTACTGCACCGACTGCGGGGACCTGCAGCCGCGCCGGCGCGACCGGATGGAGGTGAACCTCGGCGTGGTGGCCGGGATCAGCGACCGGGGCCTGCGCCACCACCGCAACGAGGACTCGATGGCGCTGCGCCCGGCGGTCGGGCTGGACGGCCGGAACCTGGTCGTCGCCGTGGTCTGCGACGGGGTGTCCACCTCGGAGCGGCCCGACGAGGCCTCGGCCGCGGCCGTCGCGGCGGCGGCGAAGCTGCTGCTGACCGCGATCGCGGCCGGGACCCCGGAGCCGGTCGCCGAGCGCGTGCCGGAACCTGCGCCGGCGCACGTCGATCCGGTCGAGACCGCGGTGATGCAGCTCCAGCCCGAGATCGAGACGGAGCCCGACGGCGTCGCCGGCGCCGCCGGGGCGGCCGGCGCACCGGTCGCCATCGGCCCCGCCGACCTGGGCCTGATCTCCCGGCACGCGGTCGCCGACGCCGACCGCGCGGTCTCCGACCTGGCCCGCGACGCCGACCACGGCAACCCGCCGGCCTGCACCTACGTCTCGGCGATCGTCGGCGAGGAGGTCACCGTGGCCTGGCTCGGCGACAGCCGGGCCTACTGGCTCGACGAGCGCGGCACCTCCCGCGCGCTGACCCGGGACGACGCCGCCGAGGGCTCGCACGCCATCGAGGCCTGGCTCGGCGCCGACTCCGGCGCCCCCGAACCGCACCTGGCGCGCTTCACCCCGGACGGCCCCGGCGTCGTCCTGGTGTGCAGCGACGGCCTGTGGAACTACGTGGAGAAGGCCGCGGACCTGGCCGCCCTCGCCCTGCCCGCAGCCCTGACGGACCCGTTCGACGCGGCCGCCCGGCTCGTCCGGAAGGCCCTCGACTCCGGGGGCCACGACAACATCACCGCCGTGCTCGTCCCCTATCCCGTTCAGGCGCCCGCGGAGGGTGCCGGCCAGACAGGAGCAAGTCAGCAGCCATGAGCCAGTACCCAGACTTCGCTTTCGAGATCAACCAGAACGAGTACCTGGCCGCCGGGGTGCGCGAGGTGCACGCGGTGGTGACGCTCACCGCGACCGCCGCGGTCGGCGGCGCGCCGGGCCCGGCGGCGGGCGGCGTCCCGGCTTCGATCGCCAGGGGCTCGAACAACGACAACGTCGAGGTCATCATCATCGACTGCTCGGGGTCCATGGACTACCCGCGCACCAAGATGATGGCCGCCAAGGAGGCCACCAAGGTCGCCATCGACACCCTGACCGACGGCGCCTTCTTCGCGGTGGTCGCCGGCACCGAGGGCGCGCGCGTGGTGTACCCGACCGGCGGGCAGCTGCTGCGGGCCGACTACCAGAGCCGCGCGGCGGCCAAGGAGGCCGTCGGGCGCCTGCACGCCAACGGCGGCACCGCGATGGGCCGCTGGCTGGCCCAGGCCGGCCGGATCTTCGACACCCACCCGCACGCGATCAAGCACGCGATCCTGCTCACCGACGGCAAGGACGAGTCGGAGACCCCGGCCGACCTGGCGCGCGCGATCCAGGCGAGCATCGGTAACTTCACCGCCGACTGCCGCGGCATCGGCGAGGACTGGGAGCCCAAGGAGCTGCGCAAGATCGCCGAGGCGCTGCTGGGCACCGTGGGCATCGTCCGCGACCCGGCCCGGCTGGCCGAGGACTTCCGCGAGATGACCGTGAACTCCATGGGCAAGGAGGTCGCCGACGTCGCGCTGCGGCTGTGGGCCCCCAAGGGCGCCGCGATCCGCTACGTCAAGCAGGTCAGCCCGAACCTGGCCGACCTGACGGGGATGCGCGTGCCCGGCGACAACCCGCTGACCGGCGACTACCCGACCGGCGCCTGGGGCGCGGAGAACCGCGAGTACCACATCTGCGTCGAGGTCGAGCCGGGCAACATCGGCCAGGAGAAGCTGGCCGGCCGGGTGCAGCTGGTGGCCAAGGACGCCGGCGGCGCCACGATGCTGGGCGAGGGCAAGATCCGCGCGGTGTGGACCGAGGACACCGACCTGTCCACGCGCATCAACGGCCGGGTCGCGCACTACACCGGCCAGGCCGAGATGGCCGCGGCCATCCAGGAGGGCCTGGACGCCCAGGCCGCCGGCGACCTGGACACCGCCACCGCGCGCCTGGGCCGGGCCATGGACCTGGCGGTGGAGTCCGGGCACGAGGACACCGTCAAGATGCTGCGCAAGGTCACCGAGGTCGACCCGGCCACCTCCAAGGTGCGGGCCAAGGCCAAGGTGGACAAGGGCGACGCGATGGAGCTCGACGTGGTCTCCACGAAGACCGTGCGGGCCAAGCGGAACTGACACCTGCGGGGGGTAGGCAATGAGCATGGCGAGGGTGCGGAATCCGCGGCGGGCTGCCGCGGCCGGCGTTGAGGCGGGTGGACGATGATGGCCACGTGTCCGGACGGACACCAGTCGGTCGCGACCGACTACTGCGACGAGTGCGGCCTGTCGATGGGCGCGCCGCTGGCGGCGCCCGGGAACTCGGCCCCGGCCGGCGGGCCGGCGGGCCACGGCTCGCCGTCCGCGCCGTCCTACGGCGCGGCCGGCGAGCCGTGCCCGAAGTGCCTGATGCCCCGGCAGGACGGCGACACGTTCTGCGAGGGCTGCGGGTTCCCGTTCGACGAGGAACAGAACAGCGACACGATCGACGAGCCAGAGCTGGACATCGAGGCCGAGCTGCGCAAGGCCGAGAAGGCCCAGCGGGCGGCCGAGGAGGCGGCTCGCGAGGCGGCGGCGCGGACCGGCGGGCAGGGTGGGCAGGGCGGCCAGATCGGCCAGATCGGTCAGGGTGGCCCGAGCGGCCCGGTCGTGCAGGGCTTCGCGAACGGCGTGAATCAGGGCACGCTGACCGATCCGGGCAGCGGCAGCGGGCGGACCGGTTCGACCGGACAGGTCGGTCAGGGTAGCCAAGGCGGCCAGAACGGTCAGGGCAGCCAGGGCGGCCCGGCGAATCAGGGCTCGCAGGTCGGTCCGGACTCCGATCCGCTGGCCCAGACCGTCACCTCCGACCCGGGCGGCGCCGTGACCGCGGTCCAGTGGATCGCCATCGCCAGCGCCGACCGCGCGTACTACGACGCGGTGGTCGCCGAGGGCGAGATCGACGCCAACGCCTACCCGTTCCCGCCGTACTGCCCGGACCGCCAGTTCGAGCTCAAGGGCGACACGGTGCGCATCGGCCGCTCGGGCAAGCGCGGGAACGTCGACATCGACCTCACCGGCCCGCCCACCGACCCCGGCGTCTCGCACCTGCACGCGGTGTTCCAGCACCGCCCCGACGGCGGCTGGCAGGTGGTGGACCTGGGGTCGATGAACGGCACGGTGCTCAACGACGACACCGCCCCGATCCCGGCGAACCAGGCCTTCCCGGTCGAGGCCGGGTATCGCATCCATGTCGGGGTGTGGACGACGCTGACGCTGATCCAGCTCGCCTGACAGCTCGCCTGACAGCGGCGCCCGCGACGAGCGGGAGGGAACCCGGCCGAACCGCGACGGCCCCCGGTACGTGCCATCAGTGGAGGTCAAAGGCCTCCGCGGAGCCGAAAGGTGGCACGAAAGATGTCCAAGCCGGGATTCCCTCCCACCGCCCGGGTCGCCGGGGCCCTGTCGGCGGTGGCGCTGCTCGCGCTGGCGGCGGCCTGTTCCTCCTCCTCGGGAAAGAGCAGCAGTCCGTCGTCGAGCACCTCCGGCACCTCCGGCACCACGGTGAACAGCGGTTCTGCCGCAGTCAACGGGACGCAGACCACGGTGCTCACCGCACCGGACGGCCACACGCTCTACTACTTCACCCCGGACACCGCCGGCGGCAAGCCGACGTGCACCGGCGGTTGCGCCGCGACCTGGCCGGCGCTGACCGCGGCCAGTCCGACCGAGGCCACCACCGCTAAGGGCACGCTGACCGTGGTGAGCGGCCAGGTGGTCTACAACGGTCACCCGCTGTACGAGTTCACCGGTGACAGCGCCGCCGGACAGGCGAACGGCGAGGGCAGCGGCGGCACGTGGTACGCCGCCACCCCCGCCCTGGCGACCGGGGCCGGCCCGGGCACCGCGATGCCGTCCAGCCCGTCCGGTCCCGCCACTTCCGGTGGCAGTGGCGGCGGCGGTTACCACTACTGAGCTGTCAGTGTGCTGTCGGTGCTGTCACTTGTCGCGCTTACGGACGGTGTCCACCCACAGTGCGGCCCCTCCGGCCCCCGCGAGCACGATCAGGATGATGCCGAAAACGGTCCCGTTCATGAAAAACAGCGCTCCCCTCTCGCTACCCGAACCACGGTAGCGAGAGGGGAGTCAGAGAGCGAGCGAGCTTTCGGTTAACGACTGTATACGGCCACGAAATCGCGTTCCTCGGTGGAGAAATAGCGCTGCCCGGTCCGGGCGAACTCCAGCAGTTTCGTCGAGGTCGGATTCCCCGTGCTGTTCGGGTTCGCGGCGTAGGTCATGTAGGACACCCACTCCTGGTTGATGTCCAGCTCCATGCCGCGCACCGCGCCGGCCCGCTGCAACAGCTCGGCGAGCGTGCGCACGGACAGGGCCGGGCCGATCGCGTAGACCACGTTGCCGTCGGCGGTGACGCCGATCCCGGAGCGCCACACGAAGTAGGCGTTCTTCACCGTCACGCCCCACAGCTTCTTGTCGTCGCTGTCCACGCTCGGGTTGACCTGGCCGTTGTCCACCAGCAGCTGCAGGTTCTGCCGGACGCCGACCACGTTCGGGTCCATCTGCAGGCCGGGGCCGGAGTTCCAGGACCCGACGTTCATCGTGCCGTCCTTGTAGAACACCTCGGAGGCCTGGCCGGGCACCAGCGTGCCGAAGGTCTTGCCGTTGAGGTAGAAGCCGCCGTGCGCGTCGTTCGGGTTCATCAGGAACGCGCCGTTCCAGGTCGCGATCAGGTTCTTGAGCTGGTCGCCGGCCAGGTGGTCGGTCTGGTTGTAGCCGGCCGTGCCGGGCTGCTGGGAGCCGGGGTGCAGGACGAAGCTGGCGTGCTTCTGGTCCATCCACGACACCGCCGACAGGTACTCCAGGTGCTGGGGGTCCGAGCGCAGCTTCGCGGTCTGGATCACCGGGACGCCGTTGACCACGACCGCGGGGGACCAGTCGCCCTCGCCGGGCGCCGGGTTCGGCACGAACGGCTTCATCGGGGGCAGCACGTGCTCGTTCTTGGCCAGCGTCGGCGTCGCCGAGGGCGGGGCCAGATCGGCCAGCTGCTGCGGGGACAGCGTGCCGCCGGTCTTGGGCTTGTTGTTCTGGTACTGCTGGTTCTCCATCCAGGTCACGGCCCAGCCCATGGCGTGCCCGCGGGCCCACTCGGCCACCCGCGCCTGGTTGCTCATGTTGCCCGGGGCGCTCAGCGCGCCGTAGAGCGAGTAGCTGGTCATGAACGCGAACACGGCCAGCACCGCCGCGATGCTGCGGAAGACTATCTTTCGGCGGCGGCGCTGGGCCGGGGAGAGCCGGTCCTTGCGGCGGCTGCCCGCACGGCGGCGGCCGCGGCCGCCGTGCTCGGCGTCCAGGGCGTCCAGGGCGTCCGGGCCGTCCGGGCCGTGGTGCTCGGGATCCTCGCCGCCGTCGTAGCCGGCGAAGCCCTCCTGGAAGCTGGAGGAGAACTCGTCCTGGTCCGGGCCCTGGGAGTAGCCGTTGGCCTGCGGTCGCGGGCCAGGGACTCCGGCCGGCCGCAGATCCTCAGGGTTTTGAGGGACCCGGCGCCGAGTGCCGCGCGGGACGTGGGTTTCCTCGGCGGTCCGCATCTCCTGCGTCGCGCGGTCCACGCGCTGGAAGCTCGGGCTCTGCTGGTAGCTCGGCGGCTGCTGCGCGTAGCCGGCCTGCGGACGCCCCGCCTGGGGCGGATAGCCGGACTGCTGGTAGCCGCCCTGCTGGTAGTCCTGGCGCGGCTGCTGGCTCGGATCGCGGGGGTCACGCGGGGCGCGGGGATCGCGCTGCTGACTCGGGTCGCGCGGATCGCGCTGCTGACCGGCTCGCGGATCACGGCCCTGCGGGCGCTGTGGGTACTGGGGAGCTTGAGGGGCCTGAGGAGCCTGAGGGTTGGAGTGGTCGTCCCACGGCGTCCGCGGCTCCGCTGCGGGCCCCTGGCGCGGGTCCTGCGGGGGCCGGGGCCGCGGTACATCACGGCTGCGGGGCGGTCCCTGCGGCCGGTCCGGCCGCGGAGGAACCCCGCGTCCCGGATAGCCGTCGCCGGTCCTTCCCGTCGGTGCCGGTGTCATCCACGATCCTCTCAGTCCGGTCCCCGATCCAGCCTCAGAGTATGGCCATTCATTGATGGGTACCGCCAGCTTGCCAACTTTTCCCTGCGCTCCTCAGACGCGTAGCAACCCCGGGGCGGTTGCGGAGCAAGAGGGCGAAAGAGACGTGGCCTACATCACTCGCGAACGGAGCCGGCGCAGCATCCGGGCATCGGCGAAACCGACCGCGCGGGCCGCCGCTTCCACCGTCGCCCCATGTCCGATCAGGTGTTCGGCCCGTTCCACGCGCAGGGTTTGCTGGTAACGCAGCGGCGTCATCCCGGTGCTCTCGACGAACTGCCGGGTCAGCGTGCGCTCGCTGACACCGCCGGCGCGGGCCAGATCGACCAGGCGCAAAGGTTCGGCAAAATCCGTGTCGATCCGGTCCTGCGCGCGGTGCACCGCGTCGCGCAGATGCCAGCGGTGCCGCAGCATCGCACTGTCCTGAGACTCCTCGCCGGAGCGCCGCGCGTAGACCACCATGTCCCGGGCGACGCGCGCCGCCGCGGCCGGGCCGTGCCGCTCGGCGACCAGGTGCAGCGCGAGGTCGATGCCGCTGGCGATGCCGGCGGAGGTCACCACCCGGTCGTCGGCGACGTAGACCACGTCGCGCTCGACGCGGGCCCGGGGGTAGCGCGCGGCGAGTTCGTCCTGCAGATCGTGGTGCGTGGTGCAGCGCCGGTCGGTCAGCAGCCCGGCCTGGCCCAGCACGTCGGCCCCGGAGCACACGCTGGCCACGGTGCCGCCGGCGCGGTGGTGCTCGACCAGCCGGGCCAGCAGCTCGCGGCCCGGGCGCGGGCTGCCCTTGAGCGTGGGCGAGCGCCAGCCCGGGACCAGCACGAGGTCCTCCGGGCCGGCGCCGGGCCAGTCGGTCTCGGCGCGCAGCCGGACGCCCTGCGCGCTCACGATGTCTTCCTGCTCGGCGTAGTACCGCAGCTCGTACGGGAAACCGAGATCATCGGCGGTGGAGAACACCTGGGCCGGACCGGACAGGTCCAGCAGGTGCAGGCGCGGGATGAGCAGGAAGACGACCTTCACAATCCGGTCAGCCTACCCGGCCGGCCGCCAGGGCGCCCGCGCCGACGACCCCGACGACCTCGTCGACCGTCGCGACGGTCGCGAAGCGGTTGGCGAGGGCGAAGACGGTGCGCTCCACGACCGCCGCGGCCGGCAGCGTGCGCGGGTCGGCCAGCAGCTGCTCGGGGCTCAGGTCCTCCGGCGCGTCCGGGTGCGGGATCGGGTTGGTCGCGCATCCGTCGACCACGAACGTCACCCGGTAGCCCAGGTCGGAGCCCAGGCGCGCGGTGGTCTCGCAGCACTGCTCGGTGCGGATGCCGCAGATCGCCAGCTCGCCGACGCCCTGCTCGGTGAGCAGCTGCTGCAGGTTGGTGGTGGTGAACGCGTTGTGCGAGGTCTTGCGGATCTGGGGCTCGCCGGCGGCCGGCGCGCGCAGGCCGTCGAGGTAGCGGACGTGGCCGGACTCCGGGTCGAAGACGCCGCCGCTGCCGGGCTCCTGGTGCAGGACCCAGACGACGAGGTCGCCGTTCTCGCGGGCGTGGTCGACCAGGCGGTTGACGTCGTCCGCGATGTCGGGGTTGTCGATGAGCGCCCACAGGGGGCGGGAACGGAAGGACTCCTGGACGTCGATCACGATGAGGGCTCGCTGTGTCATGTCCTCTACGATCGCCGTCCGGCCGGTCGTGCGGCAGACCTGTTCCGGCCCGGATGCGGAACGATCCGGTCAGGGCGGCCGGAGCGGCCGGGATCCTGATCAACATCTGCGGCTCAACAGTGGTTCATCGTGAAGTCGCTTTCAAGGCCTTGATTACGCCCGATTTGATCACGGTTTGTGGGCATTTTGAGGTGACGGTTCGATAACTGGTCTATACCTGAGGGCCGTCTGGTCTATACCGCTGGGCCAAACGTGATTAGCGTGTCCCAGCGTCACGACCTGTAGTCCCCAACCCTCACCCTTCCTACAAAGGTGGATCCCAGGTGAAGCGTCTCGCCACTCTCGCCGCGACCGGTCTGGTCGCGTCTCTCGCCCTGTCGGCGTGCTCGTCCAGCAAGTCCTCGTCGTCCGGCTCGAACACCGGCAGCTCCTCCAAGCCGGTCACCATCACGCTGCTCGCGCCGAACTACGGCAGCACCCCGACCGACGACACCAAGCTGTACTGGCAGAACATCATCAACGCCTTCCAGGCCAAGTACCCGAACGTCAAGGTCGACCTGCAGATGGCGACCTGGGACAACCTGGCCACCAAGCTGACCACGGCGGTCCAGAACAACGACGCCCCGGACCTGTTCGAGGGTGGCGGCTACGCCGACGTCGCGGCGCAGGGCCTGCTGTACAAGGCCTCGGACATCGTCTCCACACAGACCGTGTCGAACCTGATCCCGCACGTGGCCCAGCTCGGCCAGACCAAGGGCCAGGACGGCAACTCGGCCCAGTACGGCATCCCGTTCACCACCTCGACCCGTGCGCTGTTCTACAACACCGCGCTGTTCCAGCAGGCCGGCATCACCTCGCCGCCGCAGACCTGGGCCGACGTGGCCGCCGACGCCGCGAAGATCAAGGGGATCGGCAAGACCGGCTTCGGCCTGCCGCTGGGCTCGGAGGAGGCGCAGGCCGAGACCTACCTGTGGTTCCTGGGCAACGGCGGCGCCTACAAGGACGCCTCGGGCGCGTGGGCGATCAACTCCCCGCAGAACGTGCAGACCTTCCAGTGGCTGACCGACAACCTGGTCAAGCCCGGTCTGACCGAGTCGGACCCGGCCACCAAGTCCCGCACCGACCTGTGGAAGGACTTCGCGGCCGGCAACACGGGCATGATCAACGGCTCCCCGTCGCTGCTCCCGATCCTCAAGGAGGGGACCATCGGCAGCAACTGGAAGGCCGCCGCGATCCCCGGCAAGTCCGGCCCGGTCTCCTCCCCGCTCGGCGTCGCCGACTTCATCGAGGCCTTCAACACGCACCCGGACCACAAGACGGCGATCGGCCAGTTCCTGGACTTCGCGTTGCAGAAGCAGTACCAGGAGCAGTTCGACAACGAGTACGACCTGCTCCCGGCCACCCAGGACGCGGCGACCGACCTGTCGACGCAGAACCCGGCCCTGAAGCCGTTCATCGACGCGCTGCCCTCGGCCGCCTGGTACCCGAGCTCGGACCCGAACTGGGACCCGGCCTCGCAGAAGGTCAAGGACATCGTCGGCAAGGCCGTGACCTCCGACCCGAAGGGCGTCCTGGACCAGATCCAGGCCGTCGCGACGGCGAAGAACTAAGGCAGTACGGGACGTCCCAGCGATGACGACGCACACAGAGCGGGGCCGGCCAGCCCGGTCCCGCCCCTCCTCCGCCAGGTCGGTCCTCTCCGGCCTGGCCCCGCTGGCCTGGATCGGCCCGGCGATCGCGCTGATCGCCTTCGCCGTGCTGTGGCCGGTGGTGAAGATGGTCCAGTCCTCGACCACCCACTGGTCGCGCTACGGCGTGAACCTGGGCTCCAACGGGACGGACAACTACAACAAGCTGTTCAAGGAACAGGACCTGAACGGTGTGCTGGAGCGCACCGGGATCTGGGTGGTGGTGGTCGTCACCGCCACGATGGTGATCTCGCTGGGTGTCGCGCAGCTGTTCAACAAGAAGTTCCCGGGACGCACCGTCGCGCGCTGGGCACTGATCGCGCCGTGGGCCGCCTCGGTGATGATGACCTCGATCATCTTCAAGTGGATGCTGTACCCCGGCTACGGGTTCATCAACATCATCCTGAACGACCTGGGCCTGGTGGACCGCAACAGCGCCACCGCCGACTGGCTGGGGCACTCCACCTCCGGGTTCATCTGGGAGATGGCGGTCGCGGTCTTCGTGTCGATCCCGTTCGCCAGCTACACGGTGATCGCCGGCCTGCAGACCGTCCCGGCCGAGGTCTACGAGGCGGCCAAGGTCGACGGCGCGTCCAAGGTGCGCACGTATTTCTCGGTCACGCTGCCGCTGCTGCGGCCGGCGCTGCTGGTGGCCACGGTCATCAACGTGATGAACGTGTTCAACAGCTTCCCGATCATCTGGGAGATGACGCACGGCGGACCGGGCTACGACACCGCGACGACCACGGTCTTCATGTGGATCCTGAAGCGCCAGAACATCGGCGAGTCCGCGGCCCTGTCGGTGGTGAACTTCGCGCTGGTGATCGTGATCGTCTTCGCCTTCCTGAAGGTGAGCAAGTGGAACAGTGAGGTCGACGCATGACCGCAGTCACGACCTCGTCTGCGACCACCCGCGCCGACCGCGTGCCGGGCGCGCCGAAGCCGCCGCGCGGCCTGCCCGGCGTGCGGAAGATCGCGCTGATCGGCGGCGCGTACCTGATCGCGCTGATCTTCATCACCCCCTACATCGAGATGTTCCTGACCGCGCTGCGGCCGGTCAACGAGACCTCCGACCCGACGATCATCCCCAAGCACCTGCAGTGGTCGAACTTCACCACGGTGTTCTCCGGGACCTCCAGCTTCGGCACCAACATGCGCATCACCCTGGAGGTCGCCTTCGGCGCGACCCTGCTGGTGCTGCTCGTGGCGCTGCCGGCGGCGTACTACACGGCCCGCAAGAAGTTCCGCGGCCGCAAGACGTTCCTGCTGCTGGTGCTGGTCACGCAGATGTTCCAGCCCACCGCGATGGTGGTCGGCATCTACGGCGAGATGCGCGACCTGGGCGGGATCAACTCGGTCTGGGCGCTGGTGGTCGTGGACGCGGGCTTCAACCTGGCGTTCGCGGTGTGGATCCTGTCGGCCTACTTCGCGGCCATCCCGGTCGAACTGGAGCAGGCCGCGATGATCGACGGGGCCACGCGCTTCGGGGCGTTCCGGCGGGTGACGATCCCGCTGGCGATGCCGGGGATCGTCACGGCGCTGATCTTCACGTTCATCGCGGCGTGGAACGAGTTCATCGTGGCCCTGACACTGACGACGAGTCCGGACAAGGCCCCGTTCTCGGTGGCGGTCGACAACTACATCGGGCAGTACACCGTCGACTACGGACACCTGTTCGCGAGCACGTTGATCGCGACGATCCCGGTGATCGTGCTGTTCGGACTCATCGAGCGCAGGGTCGTCGACGGTCTGACCGCGGGGTCGATCAAGTAGCGGCTTCCGACTCCGCTTTCCGCTTTGCGGCGGGAGCCCGCCGACGCGTCCTGAGCTGCGTCGGCGGGCTTTCTGGTGTGCGGGGGAATCTACGGCGGTCGCGGCGGCCTTCTTGGTGGGGAAGGAGGAAGCCTGGATGCTTGGTGTGGATGTAGCTTTCGAGCAGTTCGCTTCGTTCGCGCGCCGGTGGGCCCCGGGGATGACGGACGCCGAGCTGGAGCCGGCGCGGCGCTTCCGGGTGGCCGAGGCCGGCAAGGGCGAGTACCTGGCGCGGATCGGGGACTCGGACTCGCGGTCGAGCTTCATCCTGAGAGGGCTGGTGCGTTCGTGAACGAAGCAACCGGGAACTTGGCAGAACTCTCCCGCCTCGCCGACATCGGCACGCTCACCCCACGCATCGCGGCGACACTGCCCCTGGCCTCCGCCGCAGAGGCACACCGCCGCATGCAGCGGGGTGGCGCGCTCGGGAAGCTGGTGCTGCTGCCCTGACGCGCTGATGCGGGGCGAGCCTGCGCCTGCTCCGGCTGCGGGTCCTGGTGCGGGCATGTCGCCGGTCGCCTGCCCTGGCTTCGCCGGCCCCAAGTAACGCCGTGATGATCTGCGGGTGCTGATTCCGCAGATCATCACGGTCGAAACCGGTCCCCGACAGGCCGGGGGGCAACCGGCCGGCGACCTTCTACCAGGAGGGCGGGTCCGGCGGCGGCGCGCTCGCGGAGGGCAGGAACGCGGGCTACGCCGGGGCCGGGCCGCTTACTAGATGTATCGGCAGATCGCCCGGAGGACTTTAGGGTTCTGTCTCACTTTTTTTCGGCGCACAGCACCGCGCGACTCTTACATCAATAAACTGATTTGCCGGGTGCGCGTGACACGCTCGCCGGCGGCACCGGCAGCGGCATCGGCAGCGCGTACGGGGCCACCCGCCAGCGCCTGCCGCAGAGCTGACAGGCGCCGCTCGGCCGCGCTACTAACTAACTAACTACTTCTCGCGCCGCGCCGCCTGCTTCGCAAAGGCAATATCGGCGCTGGCCCCGGCAGCGCGTCCAGACCGCCCTCCAGCGCCCGCCTGCTTCTCGCACCGCGCCGCCTGCTTCGCCACGGCAGTATCGGTAGCGCGTCCGGACCGCCCCGCCGGCCATCCCGCCAGCACTCGCCGAGCTTGCGGACCGGCCTGCTTCTCGCGCAGCCCCGCCCCGCCCTACTACTTCTCGCGCCGCGCCGCCTGCTTCGCCAGCAGCGCCTCGCGCCGCTCGCAGAAGCGCGTCGCGGCGGTGTCGAGGCCGTCGAGGAACTCTACCAGCTCGGTGCGGGCGATCTCGCCCTCGGCGCCGAGGTCGTCGCGCTCCAGGGCGCGGGTCTGGCGGAGGATGGGCATCAGGACCTCGTCGTGGTGGATGCGGAGGTCGTAGATGCCGGCCTTGGCGATCATCACGGACTTGCGGCCGAAGTCCTGCAGGCCCGAGCCGGGCATCTGGAACTGCTGGACCACGTTCGCCACGGCGCGCATGGTCTGGTCCGGGTCGAGCTCGAAGGCCGCGCCGAGCAGGTTGCGGTAGAAGACCATGTGCAGGTTCTCGTCCTGCGCGACGCGGGCCAGCAGGCGCTCGCAGTCCGGGTCCTGGGACACCTTGCCGGTGTTGCGGTGCGCGATGCGGGTCGCCAGTTCCTGGAAGCTCACGTAGGCGACCGAGTGCACGGCGTCGTAGCTGTCCGGCTGGGCGTAGCCGTTCGACATGTGCGTCATGCGATCGCGCTCCAGCGCCACCGGGTCGACGGCGCGGGTGGTCACCAGGTAGTCGCGGATCGCGATGCCGTGCCGGCCCTCCTCGGCGGTCCAGCGGTGCACCCAGGTGCCCCAGGCGCCGTCCTGGCCGAACTGCACCGCGATCGCGCGGTGGTAGCTGGGCAGGTTGTCCTCGGTCATCAGGTTCAGGATCAGGCTGGTGCGCGCGATCTCCGGGATCCGGGACTGGTCAGGGCTCCAGGCCTTGCCCCCCAGGACGCCGTCGAAGTTCTCGCCCTCGCTCCACGGGACGTACTCGTGTGGGAACCACTCCTTGGCCGTGGACAGATGCCGGTTCAGGTTGGTCTCCACCACCTGCTCCAGCTCGCTGAGCAGGGCCGCCTCTGACATGGCGTTCGTCGGGCGGGCGCTCTGCCGGGGCAGGTCGGTGACGGTCATGGGGAGGGCTCCTACACGCTCAGGCCTGGGGAAGCGGCCTTGGGGGACCGACCTACGGACCCGAAACTTACGGGTTCGTAGGTTACGTTAGCGTAAGTAGCGTAAGTCACCGGGTCGGCAAAGGTCCAGTGGTGGGAGCCGACGGAGGCGTCAACTGAATTCCGGCGCAAGAGCTTTTCGTATGACCCGCGTCTCATTTTCCGTCGCGGGCCGCTTCGGTGACCAGCTCTTTCGCCCAAGGGTAGTCGGGTTTGCCGCTGGGTGAACGGCGGATATGCGACACCCGCACCAGCAGGCGGGGCACCTTGTAACCGGAAAGTCTGCCACGGCAGAACTCCTCCAGCTCGCCGTCCGTCGGGGCGTCGTCCCCCTCCGATCGCGGCTGGATGACGGCGGCCACCCGGCTCCCGAACCGCTCGTCCGGCGCCCCGGCGACGATCGCGTCGAAGACCCCCGGGTGCGACTTCAGCACCGCCTCGACCTCCTCGGGGAACACCTTCTCCCCGCCGGTGTTGATGCACTGCGACCCGCGTCCGAGCACCGAGACGGAACCGTCCGCCTCCAGCGTCCCCATGTCCCCGAGCAGGACCCACCGGCGGCCGTCGTGCTCGAAGAACGTCTCGGCGGTCTTCGCGGGGTCGTTGTAGTACCCCAGCGGCACGTTGCCGTGCTGCGCCACCCGCCCGACCCGGCCGTCGCCCGGCGTGGCCGGCCGGTGCTCCTCGTCCAGGAACACCGTGGTGCGCTCGTTGACGGTGAAGCGCATCCCGCCGGCCGGACCGCTGCCCGGGGCGGCATCGCCGTTGAAGCCGCTCTCCGTGGAGCCGAAGTTGTCGCGGATCAGCACGTTCGGCAGCTGCGCCTGGAGCTGTTCGCGCACCGCCTCGGACAGGATCGCGCCGGCCGAGCTGAGCACGAACAGGCTGCTGACGTCGGTCCCGGCCAGCGGCCCGGCCAGCGCCTCGGCCAGGGGACGGCCCATCGCGTCGCCGACCATGGAGATGACGTTCGCCTTCTCCTGCTCGACGGTGCGCAGCACCTCGTGCGCGTCGAACTTCCGGTTCAGGACCACCTTCTGGCCCATGTTGAAGCTGATGAAGGTGGCGAGCTGCGCGGCGCCGTGCATGAGCGGGGCTATAGGGAACGTCGCCATCTGGCCCGCCGCAGGGTCGATACCGTCGGCGATCTCCGACGGGTCCTTCATGGGTTCGCCGTAAGGGCGTCCCCCCGCCATGCCCGCATAGAAGATGTCCTCATGGCGCCACATGACGCCCTTGGGCATCCCTGTGGTTCCGCCGGTATAGATGATGTAGAGGTCGTCTGCAGAGCGTTCTCCATGGGGGAGTAGTCCGTCGCGCTCTTCGGACTCCTCACGTATGGCGTCCTCATAAGTGACAGAGGGCAGATCCTCTATAGCGCCGCCGACGGAGACGATCGTCTTGAGCTTCGGGGAGTCGCCAGCGACCTCCCGCACCCGATCGCCGAACTCCGCGTCCACTACTACGGCGACCAGATCGGCGTCCTTGTAGAGGTAGCGGAGTTCGTCGGCCACATAGCGGTAGTTGATGTTGATCGGTACCGCACGGATCTTCAGGCAGCCCAACACGGCCACCACGTACTCCGACCCGTTGTACATGTGCATTCCGACGTGGTCGCCCACCCCGACGCCCCGCGCCAGCAGGAAGTGCGCCACCCGGTTCGCCTCGCGGTCCAGGTCCCGGTACGTCCATCGCCGCACGCCGGGGATGACCAGGGCCTCCTTCTCCGGGATCTTGTCGACGACGCTCTCGAACAGGTCCGCGAGGTTGAACTGCATGGGGAGGGGTCCTTTACTCTGCCAGGTGTGCGCCGATGCGGAGGAGCTGCCGGGTGGCGGTGCCGAGGGTTTGCTCGATCTGCTGTCCCCGGACGAAGTAGCGGTGCAGCGGGTAGTCCGTGTCCACGCCGATGCCGCCGTGCAGATGCTGCGCGGCGTGTAGGACGCGGGAGCCGGCGTCTCCTGCGTGGAACTTCGCTATAGCGACGTCTGCAGAGGCCTCTCCAGGGGTGGAAGCGTTGCCTCCACGCGCGGCGTCGTCCATGAGCCACGCGGCGTGCAGCATGCACAGGCGGAGGGCTTCGGCACTGATGAAGGCGTCGGCGGCGCGCTGGGCCACGGCCTGGAAGGAAGCGATCGGCTCGCCGAACTGCTTGCGGGTGCTGGTGTAGCGCGCGGTCATGGCGACTGCTTCCGTACACACGCCAGAGGCCTCTGCGGCGTAGGCGATAGTGCCCAGATCCCGGAGCCAGTCGAGAGCCTCTGCGCCGCGCGCCAGAAGCGCCTCTTGAGGAACAGTTACGGCGTCTAGTTCCAGCTCTGCGTAGGGCTGCCGTCCGGTGGCCAATAGCGGCGTCACCTTAAGGGCGGAGCGCGGGACGACGAACAGCGCGGGCGCGTCGTCGAGGGCTGCCGGGATGAGGACGACGTCGGCCACGTCCCCGTACGGGACCATGGTCTTGGCCCCGTCCAGTACAAAGGTGTCGCCGTCGCTACGGCGCGCAGTTGTGGTGAGGGAGTCGGGTTCTCCAGGCTCTTCCAAAGCGGCGGTCGCCAGCTTGGCTCCGGAGGCGACGTCGGCGAGCAGGTCCTCGTGGCCGCCGAAGCGCGCCAGGGGAAGGGCTCCGAGGGCGATCGCCGCCACGACGGGGACGTAGGCCGTGTGCTTTCCGGCGGTTTCCGCGAGGAGTGCCAGGCCCATGATGCCCAGGTCGCCGTCGGCGGGGAGCAGCGCGGTGACGGCTCCGGCGGCGGTGAGTGCGTGCCAGGTTTGCGCGTCGTGCACGGAGCCGATCCCGCTGCCGCGCGCGTCCTTCTCCAGCTCGGCCAAGCGCTCGTGGCCGCAGTGGTCGGCGAGGATCCGGTCGACGAGGTCGATCAGGGCCCGCTGTTCCTCGGTCAGCTCGAAATCCATGGCGGGCTCCTAGTGGCGGGGGATGCGGGGCATGTTGAGCCCGAACAGGGCGATCAGGTCGCGCTGGATCTCGTTGGTGCCGCCGCCGAAGGTGAGGATCGGGACGCCGCGATAGGCGCGTTCGACGCGGCCGGCGAGCAGGGCGCCGGGGGACTCCTTCTTCAGCGCGCCGGCCGCGCCGAGGACTTCCAGGAGCAGGCCGTACGCCTCGCAGTAGAGCTCGGTGCCCCAGACCTTGGTCGCGGAGGCGTCGGCGACGTCCAGTTCCGCGGAGGCGGCGACCTTCCAGTTGAACAGGCGCAGCGCGGCGAGCTTGGCCTGGATGCGGGCCAGGTGGACGCGGACCCACTCGCGGTCGATGACGCGGGTGCCGTCGGCGAGCTTGGTCTGCCGGGCCCACTCCACGACCTCGGTGAAGGGGCGCTCCAGGGATCCGGAGGAGCACAGCGCGACGCGCTCGTGGTTGAGCTGCGTGGTGATGACGCGCCAGCCCTCGCCGGGCTCGCCGATGACGTTCTCCGCCGGGACGCGCAGGTCGGTGTAGTAGGTGGCGTAGGTGGAGGCCTCGCCGATGGTGTGGATCGGGGTGTAGCTGAAGCCCGGGTCCGAGGTCGGGACCATCAGGATCGAGATGCCCTTGTGCTTCTTGCCGGTGCGCTCGGGCGCCCCGGGGTCGGTGCGGCAGGCGAGCCAGACGTAGTCGGCGTGGTCGGAGAGCGAGGTGAAGATCTTCTGGCCGTTGACGACGTAGTGCTTCCCGTCGGGCTCCAGGACGGCGCGCGTCTTCAGGCTGGCCAGGTCGGTCCCGGAGTCCGGCTCGGAGTAGCCGATCGCGAACATGCACTCGCCGGCGAGGATCCGCGGAAGGATCTCCGTCTTCTGCTTGTCGGTGCCGAAGCGCATGATGGCCGGCCCCACGGCGTTGATGGTGAGGAACGGCACCGGCGCGCCCGCGCGCTGGGCCTCGTCGAAGAACACGAACTGCTCGACGGGCGTGAACCCCTGGCCGCCGTACTCCTCGGGCCACCCGACGCCCAGCCACCCGTCCCGGCCCATCCGCCGCACCGCCTCCCGGCTGCGCGGCCCGCCGAACTCGCCGCCGGACATCTCCTCGGCGACCTCGGGGGTGACCAGCTCGGTGAAGTAGGAGCGGAGTGTGTCGCGCAGCTGCGCCTGCGCCTCGGTGTACGCGATCCGCATGAGGTGAATTAGAACGTGTTACATGTGCGATGGCAAGAGTTTCTGATGGATCATCAGATCCGCACACCGGGTCGCCCGAACGGCGCCCGGAGCGGGCGATCATGCGGCCGGGCTGGTCGGCTGAGGAGTCCGAGCACGCGGCGGGCGGGCCGCCGAGCTGCGAGTTGACCTGTGAGCCGACCTGGGAACGGAGCGCCGATGAGCATGCCGAGTGGGGCCAGCGGGGGCGGCGGGGAGTCGGTGCCGGAGCCGCAATCGCCGCCGCATCAGCCTGCGCAATCGCCGCCACTGCACGCGCCAGGCCAGCCGCCCCACCAGCCGCCACCTCATGTGCCAGGCCAGCCGCCGTACCAGCCCCCGCGAGCCGCCGTCACCGTCCCGCTCGGCAAGATGCTCTACCTCTGCGTCGCGGCGCTCGGGGTGATCAACCTGTTCCTCGGCTACGTCAGTGCGGGCGACGGCGACTCCATGAACCTCTACAAGGTCGGCGTCGCCATCTACGCGCTCGCGCCGACCATGTTCTTCCTGGCCGGATTGGTGGCGGTGCGGGAGTTCCTGCCGCGGGAGCGGGCGCCGGGGGCGTTGCCGGCGATGATCACTACGGCCATCTTCGTCACCTTGGTGCTCTCCGCGATCAGCTCCGACGGGGCCGGTGACCTGCAGACGCTGTTCCTCGTCTTCGGGGCCGTGCAGTTCGTGCTCGCCTGGCTGGCTTACGTGTTCGACGTCCGCATCATCGGCGCGCGCCGGTAGCCGCCACCTCAAGCTTCACATCTTCGAGTGGTCCCACGACGCCGTCCGCTTCGCCCTCACCCGTGCCACCACGCGCTTGGCCGCCTGCTGCTCCACGAAAGGCCGCATGGCCTCGGCGTCGGCGCCGAAGACCTCGGGGTAGCGCGCCGTGAGGTCCATGCCGAAGGCGACGACCCGGTCGAAGTCCTCGATCAGCTCCACCTCGCCGTAGACCGTGACGCCGCGCAGCTCGTCGTAGGCGATCCCGTCCTCCAGCAGGCACGTGATCCGCGGATCCCGCCGCAGGTTCACCGCCTTCTGCGACTTCCCGTACGTCCAGAACGCCAGGTCGCCGTCCAGCAGCGCGTAGTACATCGTCACCAGGTGCGGGGTGCCGTCGGCGTTCGCCGAGGCGATCTGGAGCTTGCGTGCGGCGGCGAAAAAGGTTTCGATCTCATCATCGGACATCCGGATGCGGTCCCGCTGGCTCATGGGGAAAAGTAGAACAGGTTTCGATTGATGACGGCAAGGCTCACCGCCCCCACCGCGTTGCCCAACCCGGCCCACGGGCTGAAGGCGTTCGTCCGGCGCGAGGTGAACACCAGCGTCCACGGCTCGCGCGGCCTGCGGCTGCAGGAGCGCTACGCCAACCCGCCCGGCGACCCGGGGCTGTTCGGGCCGGGCTCGGTGACCTGGCGCGTGCACTCGGACGCGCCGGGCATGCTGATGGGCGGTTTCGCCTCGCTGATGCTCCAGTCGCTGCATCCGCTGGCGATGGCCGGCGTCGACCAGCACTCCGACTTCCGCACCGACGCGATCGCGCGGCTCAACCGGACCGCCGCATACGTGATGTCCACGAGCTTCGGCTCCACCGAAGCGGCCGAGGCGGCGGTCGCGCACGTCCGCGACCGCGTCCATCCCCACATCAACGGGACCGCCCCCGACGGCCGCCCCTACAGTGCCGCCGACCCGCACCTGCTCACCTGGGTCCACGTCGCCGAAGTCCGCTGCTTCCTGGCCGGCTACGAGCGCTTCGGCGCGCCGCCGCTGACCGACTCCGAACGCGACCGCTACTACCGCGAGGTCGCAGTACCGGCGCGCATGCTCGGCGCGAAGGACGTGCCGGAGTCGGCGTCCGAGGTGGCGCAGTACCTGCACGCCATGCGACCCGAGTTGCAGGCCACCGAGGCAGCGATCGAGGGCATCCACTTCATCCGGACCTACGGCGAAACGCCGGGGGAGCGCGCGGCGGTCCGGCTTCTGATGAACGGCGCCGCCGCGCTGCTCCCGGACTGGGCCCGCGAGCCGCTGCGACTCGGCCGGCCCGACGCCGTACGCATCCTGGTCGACCGTCCGCTCGCGCAGGCCGCCGGGCGCTTCATCCGGTGGGCGTTGCAGCCCTCGGAGATCGTCGGGACCGCCTACGAGCGGATGGGCCTGACGCCACCCCGGCAGCACCTGGGGTGGCGGTCGGCGCCGGGCACGTCGCGCGACTAGCGACTAGCGACTAGCGACTAGCGACTAGCGACAGGCGATTGGCAACTAGCGATTGGCGATTAGCGACTAGCAGTCACTGCGAATCAACCGTCCCCCAAAACCCGCGGCAGCCCGAACGAAGCCGCGATCCCGGCCTCGAAGTGCGTCAGCTCGTCGATCCGGTCCCCGGAGTACCGCGCCACCAGGATCCCGACGCAGTGCAGCTGGTCGGTCATCCGGTCCCGAGCGTACTCGCCCCACGCCGGCTGGCCGTTGGCGCGCGTCGGCACCAGCCGGCAGATCGAGCGCCGGTGCGCGTCGATGGCGGTGAAGAAGTCGCGGACGGTCCCGAGCCCGTGGTACTCGAAGGGCATCGGGGGCATCCGCACCCAGACGTCGTCGGTCATCAGCGCGAGCAGCGCGTCCACGTCGTGCGACGTGAACGCCGCGACGAACCGCTCGGTCAGCTCCCGCTCCTCCTCGCTCCCGGGGACCGGCCCCGGACGCTCCGGCCCCCGCGCCGTCGCGTCCAGGGTCGCCCGCGCACGCTTCAGAGCACTGGTCACCGCGCTCTCGGTCAGCCCCAACAGGTCCGCGGCCTCGGCGGCGCGGTACCCGAGCACGTCCCGCAGCAGCAACACAGCACGCTGATTCGGCGGCAGCAGCTGCAACGCGGTCAGGAACGCCAGGGAGATCGCCTCGGCCGACTCGTACCGCGCCTCCGGCCCCGGCTCCCCGTCGGGCAGCCGGTCGAGCAGCAGGTCCGGGTACGGCTGGAGCCACAGCACCTCGTTGCGTCCCGAAGGTTCCGGGACCGGCTCGGCGAACCCGGCCGTGGGCTGCGGCCGCCGCCCGGCCGAGCGCAGGGCGTTGAGACAGCGGTTCGTCGCGATGCGGTGCAGCCAGGTCCGCAGCGAGGCGCGCTCCTCGTACCCGGCCAGCCCGAGCCAGGCCGCCAGCAGCACCTCCTGAAGCGTGTCCTCGGCGTCCTGGAAGGACCCGAGCATGCGGTAGCACAGCAGGTGCAGCTCACCCCGGTACGGCCCGACCAGTTCGGCGAACGCGTCGCGGTCGCCGGAGCGGGCGCGGTGCAGCAGATCGGCGGACATCACCATCCTCGCCACCTCCTCTCACCCTGATCCGACACCGTGCGGCCCGGAAAGTGGGCGCTCCGCCGGCACCCAGTTTTCCGCCGGCCCCGTGTCAGTGCAGGTGTCAACGAAAGAACGACTCCGATCGGAGTGAGACACCATGACCACGAACGCCTTCCTCACCGACAAGACCGTGCTGGTCACCGGCGCCAACCGCGGCCTGGGCCGGGCCCTGGTCGACGCCGCACTGGACCACGGCGCCAAGCGCGTCTACGCCGGGTCGCGCCGGCCCTTCACCCACCCGGACGGCCGCGTCGTCCCGCTGGCGCTGGACGTCACCGACGCCGAGCAGATCAAGCTCGCGGCCAAGACGGTCGAGGAGCTGGACGTGCTGATCAACAACGCCGGCGTCGCCTCCTACGCCGAGATCGGCGATCGCGCCGAGCTGGAGCGGATGCTCGCGGTGAACCTCTACGGGTCGTACGACGTCTCGCACGCCCTGCGGCACCAGCTCACCGCCTCCCGCGGCACCCTGGTGAACGTGCTGTCCACCAGCTCGGTCGCGGCGGTCCCGGTGCTGCCCGGCTACTCGATCTCGAAGGCGGCGGCCTACTCGCTGACGCAGGTGCTGCGGGCCGTGCTGGCGCCGAAGGGGGTGCGGGTGCACGCGGTGCTGGCCGGGCCGCTCGACACCGAGATGTCGAAGGACCTGGACATCCCCAAGACCGCGCCCGAGGCGGTCGCGGCCCAGATCATGGCCGCGGTGGCCGACGGGGTCGAGGACATCTTCCCGGACGCGGGCGCCGCGACGCTGGCCGCGGGGTGGTTCGACGCGCCGGTCACGGCGATGCAGCGGGAGCTGGCCGGGATGATCGCGGCCTGAGCGCGAGCCCGAACCCGAGCCTGAGCCTGAGCCCGAGACCGAAGCTGAGCCCGAGCAGCGACACCGGCCCGCAAGCCTGAGCCTGAGTCGCGAGACGCGCCGGCAATGACCGCGCCGCCACCCCCGGACCTTCACACCGAGGGCGGCGGCGCCACACGTCTTCCCCGCAGCTAAGCGCCCGACGCCGCCGAGAAAGCGTCCCAAGCCGCAGCCACCACGGCCAAGTCCCGCCAAGCCTCCTCCGGCCGCTCCAGCTCCGCCGGATCCCCGTGGTACGGATCCAGCACCACGACCTCCGACCCCAGCGCGCGCAGCCGGTCCAGGTCGTCGAGCACCTGCTCCAGGCTGCCGATCCCGGCCTGCCGCTCCGGATCCGTGACCGGCTCGGCGGTCAGCCGCAGCTTGATCCGCGGCGCCAGCGTCGGCACCGCGCGCCCGGCCTCGTCGGCGAACGCCTTCAGCCGCCCGACCGCGTCCGTGATCCAGTCCATCGTGAAGCCCAGCGGGTGCCAGCCGTTGCCGGACACCACCGCGCGCCGGATGCCCGCGTCGCTGTTGCCGCCGATCCACACCGGCGGTCCGGGCAGTTCCTCGGGCGCCAGCGCCGGCATCACGCCCTCGACGCCGCCGCCCCAGATCTGGTGCATCTCGTCCAGGTGCTCGTCGGTGAGCGTGCCGCGCCGGTTGAACGGCACGTCCAGGGCCGCGAACTCCTGCCGCGCCCAGCCGACGCCGACGCCGAGCACGAACCGCCCCCGCGACAGCCGGTGCAGGCTGGCGGCCATCTGCGCGGTCAGCGCGGGCTGCCGGTACGGCATGATCAGCACCGTCGTGCCCAGCCGGATGCGCGAGGTGCGGCCGGCGAGCCAGGCCAGCGTCGTGAAGGGGTCGTGGAACGGTCCCGGGTAGGTCTTCGCGACGTCCTCCGTGACCAGCACGTGGTCCGACATCATCAGCAGATCGAAGCCGAGGCCCTCGGCGACGTGCGCCCAGCGCTCCAGCACGTCCACCGAAGTGGCGGGCCCGAAATTCGGGACGTTGACCCCCAGCCGCACGGGCGTTTTCCTTCCGCTCGCCTTCGGTCCGCACTCGGGACCAGACATGCAAACTACCGCGCAGGCGGCCACTGTTCCCGGTGCGGTGTCTGCGTTCTCCAGAAGCGGCTGGATTCAGCTGGAGATCGGTGCCGAAGCCGAGGTCGGAATCTGTACCTATCCCAGAATCTTCGGCAGCTCGCCGTCCTCGGCGGTCAGCGGCCGGGACACCAGCTTGCGGTCGTCGCTGGTCAGGCAGCGCCCGGAGGCCAGGTCGAACTGCCAGCCGTGCATCGAGCAGGTCAGCACGCCGTCCGCGACCGTGCCGAAGCGTGTCAGGTCGGCCTTCAGGTGCGGGCAGTGCCGCTGCACCGCGTAGCCCTCGGCCTGGGCCAGGTCGGTGACGTCGCTGGACTCGGCGTAGTACCCCTCGACGTACGTCATGTGCTCTTCGGAGAGCGACTTGAAGAACGTGTAGATGTACTCGTTGTAAGGGCCCTTGCGAGAGGCCTGGAACCGGCAGGACAGGAACAGCTCGTTCACCCAGTCCGGGGTCCGGGTCCGCACCAGGTGCTCGATCAGCGGCCGCTCGGTGCGGAACTTGTAGCGGCACTCCGCCTCGCCGTCCCACGTCCCGATCGTGCGGGTGAGGAAGTCGAAGACGATCCGGTCGTCCACCTCACCGCTCGCCGGGTCCACGGTCTCCAGCAGGATCCGGCCGTTCAGCCCCGCGCAGGTGTGGTCGGCCCACTCCAGCAGCGGCTCGATCCACTCCTTGAGCTGGCCGACCAGGTCCGACTTGTCCTGCGGCAGACCCGCGTGCATCGCGTCGATCTGCGGCTGCGCGCGCTTCTGGTAGTTCGTCAGGTAGGTGCGGCGGTCGCCGTAGATCTCGTCGATCTGCGCCTGCGGGACCTGCTCGATCTCGCACTTGCCGTCGGCGCCGAGGACCACGGTGGTGCCGGGGACGAACAGGTGGCCGTTGTCGTGGCCCTGCTCGCGCATGAACTCCAGGAACGCCAGCTGGCTGGGGAAGACGTTGGCGGGGTCGTCGTCGAAGTCGTTGATGGCGAACAGGCCGTCGCGCTCGTCCAGGAAGCAGGGCGGTCCGGCGAAGGGGAAGACCTGCTTCGCGCCGTACTGCTCGACGTAGCGCAGCGCGCGGGCCATGCCGTTCTCGCGCTTGCGGCGGCCGACCGTGGCCTTCATGCGGTCCGGGAAGTCGTAGACCATCGGGTACCAGATGGCGCCGGAGTACTGCAGGAAGTGCGCGTCGTACGGACCGAACGCCGCGATCGGGCCGTCCTCGACCGGCCGGGCGTCGTTCTGGTTGAAGATGCGGACTTCGCCGTCGTCGATGGCGATACCGCTGTCGCCGAGCGGGCCGTCGGTCGGGGTGATCAGCGCGTCGATGAGGATCTTCAGGCCGCCGGGGAGTTCGGTGATCTCGCGGTTGCGGGTCTGCACGAAGTTCCGGAAGCCCAGCTTCTCCAGCTCGTCGCGCAGGTCCGGGACCTGGTAGTCGGGCAGCAGGACCGTCGTGTCCTTCGACATGGTGGCGGACAGCCAGTGCGGGTCGAAGTGGTCGTGGTGCAGGTGCGAGACGAACAGGTACTCGGCCGTCCGGATCCCGGCCGGGTCGGCCTGGGAGCCGAAGGCGGAGTTGTCCGGGAAGGGGAACCAGGAAGCGAAGTACGCCGGGGTGAACCACGGGTCGCAGACGATCCGGCCGGCGGCGGTCTCCACCAGCATTCCGGCGTGACCGATCGACGTGATGCGCATCGATCCAACGTATCGCACCGCGAGACCCCCGAACGGTACTCTGCCACCGGGGCGGATCATAGGCGGTCGGCTCGAGCGGTCTATAGCGGGCTACACCAGGGGGCAGTGAGTCAAGTGATCGTGGACGGGGTTCTTCTCGGCAACCGCACGGACAGCGACCCGGCGCTGACCGTACGGCTGGCCGGCCTCGCCGACGAGCTCGGCTACCAGGAGATCTGGCTGGGGGAGTCGACCGGGCACGACGCCTTCGCGCTGGCGGTGGCGGTCGCCGCGGCCGCCGGGGAGCTGCCGTCGGCCGGTCCGGATCCCGATTCCAAGGCCCGGCCGCCCGGCGCGAACCCGGCCACCGCCGGTGAGTTCCACCGCAAGAATCCGGTCCGGCCGCGCGCCTCGCTCACGCTCGGGCCGTTGCCCGCGGCCGTCCGGGACCCGGTCACCGCGGCCCGGGGCGCCGCCAGCGTCGCCGCGCTCACCGGCCGGGACATCGGCCTGGCGCTGACCGCCTCCACCGGTTTGGTGGTCGTGGACTGGCACGGCCGGCAGCGTACCGATCCGGCCACCGCGCTGGCCGAGAGCCTGTCGGTGCTGGGCCCGCTGACGCGCGGCGAGCCGGTCAGCTTCCAGGGTGTGTCGGTCCGCTCCCGCGGCTTCCGCTCCCGGCTGGAGCCCTCCCGCGCCTCGCTGACCGTGCTGGCCTTCGGGCTGGAGGCCTGCGAGGTCGCCGTCGGCCGCGCCGACCGGGTGGCCGTCCCGCTGGCCACGGTCGAGCACGCCGCGCGGATCAAGGCGCGCCTGGCGCTGACCTCGGACCGGATGAACCGGGCGGTGCCCCGTTTGGCCGTCTTCCTGCCGACCGTCGTCGACCCCGACGCCGAGTCCCTGGACTGGATCCGGCGCTCCCTGCTGCCCTACCTGGACGCCGACGGCTTCGGCCGGATGTTCGCCGAGGCCGGGCACGGCGAGCTGATCGACCTGGCGCGCGGCGGCGCCCACGAGCGGTCGCTGCTCGCGGCCATGCCGCTTGACGTGCTGCGTTCCATCGCCGCGATCGGCGACCTGAACCAGGTGTGCTCGGCGTTCGAGGATTATCGGCAGGCCGGGGTCGACGAGATCGTGATGCTTCCGGAGTCGTATGACGCAGGTGTGATCGAGCACACCATCCGGGCACTAGCGAAGTAGGCCCACCCGTCGCCCCCCACCGCCCCTAGTTTCGAGGCGCTACGCGCCGCAGTCTTTTTTGGCAGAATCTTTGGTGCGGCGTGTCTTTGCACACGTGACAAATCGCAACAAAGGAGTTGCCACATATGACGGAACCAGGCGTGCCACCGCACACCCCTCCGCACCACGACCTGCCCGAGCTGACCGCGGAGATCCTGCGCGGCGGGGCGGAGAAGTACCACGCGGCCAACGAGAAGCGGGGCAAGCTGTTCGCCCGCGAGCGGGTCGCGCTGCTGGTCGACGAGGGGTCGTTCGTCGAGGACGGCCGGTTCGCCAACGCCGTGGCCGGCGACCTGCCCGCCGACGGCGTGGTCACCGGGACCGCGCGGATCGCCGGCCGGCCGGTGTGCCTGATGGCCAACGACTCGACCGTGAAGGCCGGGTCCTGGGGCGCGCGCACCGTCGAGAAGATCATCCGGATCATCGAGACCGCGTACCGCACCGGCGTGCCGATGGTCTATCTGGTGGACTCCGCCGGCGCGCGCATCACCGACCAGGTGGACCTGTTCCCGGGCCGGCGCGGCGCGGGCAGGATCTTCCACACCCAGGTCCGGGCCTCCGGC
Organism: Catenulispora rubra; assembly: GCF_015356825.1. GTDB lineage: Bacteria > Actinomycetota > Actinomycetes > Streptomycetales > Catenulisporaceae > Catenulispora > Catenulispora rubra. The sequence continues at coordinate 41,886 of NZ_JAACYW010000062.1, forward strand.
TCGATCCCGCAGGTCTGCGCGCTGTTCGGGCCCTCGGCGGCCGGCGGGGCGTACATCCCGGCGTTCTGCGACGTGGTGGTCATGGTCGAGGGCAACGCCTCGATGTACCTGGGCAGCGACCGGATGGTCGAGATGGTGACCGGGGAGAAGACCACGCTGGAGGAGATGGGCGGCGCGCGGGTGCACTGCGCCGAGTCCGGCGTCGGGCACTTCCTGGTGAAGACCGAGCAGGACGCGCTGGAGACCGTCAAGCAGTACCTGTCCTACCTGCCTTCGAACTGGCAGCAGGACGCGCCTTCGGCCGAGGCCGTGGACTCCCCGGCGAACATCGACCTCGCCGCGCTGGTCCCGGTCAGCGAACGCCAGGCGTTCGACATGCGGCGCTTCATCAAGGGCCTGGTCGACGCCGACTCGTTCTTCGAGATTCATGCCCTGTGGGCCAGGGAACTGACGGTCGGCTTCGCGCGGCTGGACGGCAAGCCGGTCGGCGTCGTGGCGAACAACCCGATGTTCAAGGGCGGCGTGCTGTTCGTCGACTCCGCCGACAAGGCCACGCGGTTCATCCAGCTCTGCGACGCGTTCAACGTGCCGCTGCTGTTCCTGTCCGACGTGCCGGGCTTCATGGTCGGCACGGCCGTGGAGAAGCAGGGCATCATCCGGCACGGCGCCAAGATGATCACCGCGGTCTCCGAGGCCACCGTGCCGAAGATCTGCGTCGTGGTCCGCAAGGCCTACGGCGCCGGCCTCTATGCCATGGCCGGGCCCGGATTCGAGCCGGACGCCACGATCGCGCTGCCCACCGCGAAGATCGCGGTGATGGGCGCCGAGGCCGCGGTGAACGCCGTCTACGCGAACAAGATCGCGGCCATCGAGGACGCCGCCGAGCGCGACGCCTTCGTCGCCGACAAGCGTGCCGAGTACGAGACCGACATCGACTTCGTACGCCTGGCCAGCGAGCTGGTGATCGACGACATCGTCGAGCCGGCCGCCCTGCGGTCCTCGCTCGTGGCGCGCTACCGCGCGGCCGAGGGCAAGGACCGCTTCTTCTCTCGCCGCCGTCACGGCGTCACCCCGGTCTGAGCGGAGGAACTCCCATGGATCACCGTCTGAGTGAAGAGTACGAAGCACTGCGCGTCACCGTCGAGGAGTTCGCCCACGACGTCGTGGCCCCCAAGATCGGCGCGTTCTACGAGCGCGAGGAGTTCCCCTACGAGATCGTGGCCCAGATGGGCCGCATGGGCCTGTTCGGCCTGCCGTTCCCCGAGGAGTACGGCGGCATGGGCGGCGACTACTTCGCCCTGTGCCTGGCCCTGGAGGAGCTGGCGCGCGTCGACTCCTCAGTGGCCATCACGCTGGAGGCCGGCGTGTCCCTCGGCGCGATGCCGGTGTACCGCTTCGGGACCGAGGAGCAGAAGCAGGAGTGGCTGCCCAGGCTCTGTAGCGGCGAGATGCTCGGCGCGTTCGGCCTCACCGAGCCCGGCGGCGGCTCCGACGCCGGCGGCACCCGCACCACCGCGGTGCTGGAGGGCGACGAGTGGGTGATCAACGGCACGAAGTGCTTCATCACCAACTCCGGCACCGACATCACGGGCCTGATCACGGTCACCGCGGTCACCGGCGTCAAGGACAACGGGGCGAAGGAGATCAGCACGATCATCGTCCCGTCCGGCACCCCCGGCCTGACGGTGGCCCCGAAGTACAGCAAGGTCGGCTGGAGCGCCTCGGACACACGCGAGCTGTCGTTCGTGGACGTCCGCGTCCCGTCGGCGAACCTGCTCGGTGAACGAGGCCGCGGCTACGCGAACTTCCTGCGCACCCTGGACGAAGGCCGCATCGCCATCGCCGCACTGTCCACCGGCCTGTCCCAGGGCTGCGTCGACGAATCGGTGAAGTACGCCCACGAGCGCGAAGCCTTCGGCCGCCCGATCGGTGCCAACCAGGCGATCCAGTTCAAGCTCGCGGACATGCGCCTGCGCGCCCACACCTCACGTCTGGCGTACTACGACGCCGCGAGCCGCATGCTGGTCGGCGAGCCGTTCAAGGCCGAGGCGGCGATGGCAAAGCTGTACTGCTCCGAGGCGGCGGTCACGAACGCGCGCGAGGCCACGCAGATCCACGGCGGCTACGGGTTCATGAACGAGTTCCCGGTCGCGCGGATGTGGCGGGACTCGAAGATCCTGGAGATCGGCGAGGGGACCTCGGAAGTCCAGCGGATGCTGATCGCGCGGGACATGGGGCTGCCCAACGCCTGATCTCTGATGCCTGCGGGCGATTACAGAGTTTGAGAGGCGGTCTTCGGCCGTTGCCGGCTAGTAGCCGGCAACGGTTTGGGGACCGCCTTCGTGCTTCCCCGTCGAGACCGCGACACGTATACGTAACCTGATTCGCCGTCGCCGAAGATTTCGTTCCCTGATTCGCTGGCTATGCTGGACCGCGCCGAGAACGACCGTAAGTGCGGGTTGCGCGTCTTGCCTCCTACACCCGGATTCGCCGGGCGCGGCCTGCTCGAGCTTGAGGGGACTCGTATGGCGTCCGAGCTGGTGGGCCGGGTTTTGATCGTCGGGGCGGGGATCGCGGGGATGGCGGCGGCGATCTCGTTGCGGCGGGTCGGGGCCGACGTCGACTTGATCGACGTCGATCCGGACTGGAAGGTCAGCGGGGCCGGGTTGACCATCACCGGGCCGACGTTGCGGGCGTTCGGGCAGCTCGGTGTTTACGACGAGGTCGCCGCGCAGGGTTACGTCGGCGAGGGCATCCGGGTCTGCGGTGTCGACGGGGAGCCGTTGCGCGACGTCCCCACGGCGATGCCGCCCGGTTCCGGGGTCTGCGGTTCCGGCGGTATCGCGCGGCCGGTGTTGCACGGGATCCTGTCCGCGCGGGTGCTGGCCGCCGGCGTCAAGCCGCGGCTCGGGGTCGCCGTCGAGCGCCTCGACCAGGACCAGGACGGGGTCGACGTCACCTTCGACGACGGTTCCACCGGCCGCTACGCCATGGTCGTCGGTGCCGACGGCATCAGCTCGCGCACCCGCGCGCAGATCCTGCCCGACGCGCCCGGCCCCGCGTACACCGGGCAGAGCGTGTTCCGCATCATCGTGGCGCGGCCGGCGTGGGTGCATCAGCGGCACTACTTCCTCGGCGGGGTCGCGAAGGTCGGGTGGACGCCGATCTCGGACACGCAGATGTACCTGTTCGCCGTCGAGCGCACGCCGCGCCGGATGCGCGAACCCGCCGAACTGCGGCGCGGCCTGGTCGATCTGCTCACGCCCTATGGCGGCCAGGTGCGGCGGATCCGGGAGTCGATCGACGAGGGCACCGCGATCGTCTACCGCCCGCTGGAGTCCTTCCACCTGCCCAGCCCCTGGCACGTCGGCCGGGTCATCGTGATCGGCGACGCCGCGCACCCGACCACGCCGCAGCTGGCCTCCGGGGCCGGGATGGCGGTGGAGGACGCGCTGGTGCTCGCCGAGGAGTTCGCCGCGCGCGACAGCGTCGCCGACGTCTTCGCGGCGTTCACCGCGCGGCGCGGCGAGCGGTGCCGGTTCGTCGTCGAGAGCTCGATCGAGATCGGGCGGCTGGAGCAGGAGCAGGCACCGCCGCAGGAGCAGACGGCGGTCGTGGAGCGCGCGCTGGCCAAACTCGTCGAGCCCATTTGAGGCGTGCTGGTCTCAGTGGACTGACTCAGGGTCATGACATAGTCGGTGTGTCAGGGGGAGAGTTAAGGGAATTTTGAGCAGTCGTTCCTAGATTCGAACCGATGCTGACCGTGTGCGGAGTGTGACGGCCGGCGATGAGAACGACGAGAATCGGGAGGCTCGATGTCGACCGGCGCGTCAGCCGTCGAACGCTCGCAACCGGTGCGGTTCCGCGCGTTGGGCCCCATCGAGGCGACCGTCGCCGACCGCCCGGTGGACCTCGGGGCGCCCAAACAGCGGGCGCTGGCCGCGCTGCTCGTGAGCCGCGTCGGCCAGCCGGTGGCGGTGGACCTGATCCTGGACACGCTCTGGGCCGACCACCCGCCGGCCTCGCCGATGGCCTCGCTCCAGGCCTACGTCGCCAACCTGCGACGCCTGCTGGAGCCGGACCGGCCGCCGCGCGCGCCGGCCACCGTCCTGCGCACCTCGGCCCGGGGCTACCTGCTCGACGGCGGCGTCGTCGACGTCGACGTCAGCCGCTTCACCGAGCACGCCACGGCCGGCTGGCAGGCCTGGGACCGCGACGACCCGAAGCGCGCGCTGCGGGAGTTCGAGGCCGCGCTGGCCCTGTGGCGCGGCCAGGCGTACGAGGACGTGGCCGGCGCGCTCGGCGTCGCCCCGGACGTGGCACGCCTGGAAGAACTGCAACTGGCGGTCTTCGAGATGCGCTGCGCGGCGCTGTTGGCGGTCGGAGCCCACGCGCGCGCCGTGGCCGAACTGGGCGCTTTCATGAAGGCGCATCCCCTGCGCGAGTACGGATGCGAACTCCTGAGCCGCGCGCTGTACCGGTCGGGACGCCAAGCTGAAGCGCTCGACGTGTTGCGGACCATCGAGGCCCAGCTCACCGAGGAACTGGGCCTGGACCCCAGCCCGAACCTGCAACAGCTCAAGGTCGAGATCCTGAATCAGGCCCCGACATTGGACTGGCGGCCGACTGCCGCCGAACCGATCCCGCCGGCGCCTGCGGTGCCAACGCCTGTGACGCAAGCGCCTGCGGCCCAAACGTCTACGACGCAAACGCTTGCGACGCAGGATCCTGTGACACCACCACCGGTCGAGCCGGTGCCCGAGCCCCTGCTTGCCGA
>NZ_JAACYW010000620.1 GCF_015356825.1 Catenulispora rubra
GCCACCTGCAGCGCGCCAAAGACCTCGCCGACTCGCGCTACGCCGAGCCGCTGACCGTCGCCGACCTCGCCGAGGCGGCGCGGCTGTCGCGGGCGCACTTCTCGCGGGAGTTCCGGCGGGCGTTCGGGGAGTCGCCGCACGCCTACCTGCTCACGCGCCGGTTGGAGCGGGCCGCCGCGCTGCTCCGGTACACCGACTACGCCGTCGCCGACATCTGCTGCGCGGTCGGGCTGACCAGCGTCGGGTCCTTCACCACCAGCTTCACCCGGGTCTACGGCCTGCCGCCGGCCGCCTACCGCGCCGCGTATCCGCCGGCCGCCGAGCACGCTCTCGTGCCCGGCTGTGTGCTGCGCGCGTACGGCCGGCCGAAGAACCGGACGTTTCGAGAAGACACTGGCGGGCCCGGGTCCTAGCGTGGGGCCATGATCTCCTATCTCAGCACTCAGCTCTGGGTCCACGACCAGGACGTGGCCCTCGACTTCTACACCCGCAAGCTCGGCTTCGTGGTCCGCATGGACGTCACGCTGCCCGAGATGGGGGGATTCCGCTGGCTCACCGTCGGCCCCGAGCATCAGCCGGAGATCAGCGTCGTGCTGATGCCGATCCCCGGCGAGCCGCTCATGGACGACGCCACCAGGGCCGAGGTCGAGGATCTGATGGCGAAGGGCTTCGCCGGAACCCTCTTCCTCACCACCGAGGACCTGGACGCCGAGTACGCCGCCCTGACCGCGCACGGCGTCGAGTTCGTCGAGAAGCCGACCGACGAGCCGTGGGGCCGCGACTCCTCGTTCCGCGACCCGTCCGGCAACCACATCCGGCTCACGACGCCGCGCGAGATCCCGCAGCCCTAGTCGCGGCCGTATCGCGGCCGCGCACAGCGTCAGCGCCTCACCGCGCGCTGCCCAGACCGCGGTCCGCCTCGCTCCCGGCCACCATCAGCGTGACCTCCTCCAGGCGGACGAAGCGGCCGTCGGGCGCGCGCTCGGCGAAGACGTACACCTCGTGCGACGCCGTCGAGCCGTCGGCCTTCACGACGTCGATCGTGTGCCGCTCGGCGTACGACGGGCCCTCGGCGAGTTCGTCGTGCACCTGGATCGTGCCGTCCGCGACGACGCCCCGCAGGTGCGCGATGTGCTCGGCGAACCCGGCGCGGTCGATCCACGCCCCGTCGGTGCGCTGGCGGTACTCCGGCGCGAAGTGCCGGTCGAGGGCCTCGTCCAGCGGCAGGCCAGGGGTGAGCAGGAGGTCGGTCAGAGCGGTGGCGATGGTCGTGGCGGTCGCGGGCATGGCAGGGTCCTTCCGGGGAGTGATGCGTGCGCGATGCACGCATCTCGTGCCTCGAACTGTAGCAGAAGCGTGCGCGATGCACGCTATTCTGATG
>NZ_JAACYW010000621.1 GCF_015356825.1 Catenulispora rubra
GATGTGGATGGTGGGCTGCGCTTCGGCTAGCTCAGCAAGCTGGCTTGCCTGATCGCCATCCGCCGTGGGCGATTCGCTCGCGACGGCAGTTGAGGTTGGCTCGGCAGCAGCGGCACCGGCGGCGGCAGTCGGGGCATCACTGGCGGCAGTCATCCGAGCAGCGGGCCCAGCGGCGGCAACAGCAGCACCTGCAGTCGGAGCAGCGGCGGCAAACAGGGCACCACCGGCGGCATCCGGCCCAGCGGGCGCAGCATCGGAGTCGGCAGCAGGCATGGCGGTCATCCGAGCAGCGGCAGCGGCTTCAGGGCCAGCGGCAGTCGGATCGGCGGCGGCTCCAGCAGGCGCAGCGTCGGCAGCAGGCGCGGCGGTCATCCGAGCAGTGGCAGCGGGTCCAGAGTCGGCGGCGATGGCACCGGCGGCATCCGCAGCCGCGCCGGCTATCTCGGCCTCCGCCTCGCCCTCAGCCGGCGCCTCAGCCGCCCCGGCCTCGTCGTGCCCGCCGGTACCCGTTCCCTGATTCGCCACCCTGCTCCTCCCTGCGCCTTCGGCCGTCGGACTGGTCGACCGGCCGCAGGTTACTCGGCGCGGGTGAGGGTCGGGGCTACTTCCAGGAGTTGTTCGAAGGTGAGGGCGCCTTCGCGGAGCAGGACTGGTGCGGTGCCGGTGATGTCCACGATGGAGCTGGCGCCGGCTTCGTCGCCGACGGGGCCGGCGTCCAGGTAGACCGAGACCGCGTCGCCGAGCTGGTCCTGGGCATCGATGGCGGTGCGGGCGGGTGGCATGCCGGACTTGTTGGCGCTGGAGACGGCCATCGGGCCGGTCTCGGTCAGCAGCTCGATCGCCACCGGGTGCAGCGGCATGCGGACCGCGACCGTGCCGCGGGTCTCGCCGATGTCCCAGGTGAGCGTGGGCTGGTGCATCGCCACCAGGGTCAGGCCGCCGGGCCAGAAGGCGTCGACGAGTTCCCAGCCGACCGAGGGCATGCCCGCCACCAGGCCGTGCAGGGTCGCCGGGGAGGGCACCAGCACCGGGCTCGGCATCGCCGGGCCGCGGCCCTTGGCCTCCAGCAGCGCGCGCACGGCCCAGTTGGTGAACGCGTCCGCCCCGATGCCGTACAGCGTGTCGGTCGGCAGCACGACCAGCTCCCCGCGCCGGACGGCGCTGGCGGCCTCCCGCAGTCCGGTCTTGCGCTGCTCGGGGTCGGTGCAGTCGAAACGGCGGCTCATGGGCCGTGAGTCTACTGGCCGCCGCACAGACCCGGCGCATGGTGGAGGGATCGCCGGCGTGGAAGCCGCAGGCGACGTTGGCGCTGGTGACCAGCTCCAGCAGGGCGTCATCGTCTCCGAGCCGCCAACGGCCGAAGCCTTC
>NZ_JAACYW010000622.1 GCF_015356825.1 Catenulispora rubra
GGACAGCGTAGCCGGTGCCGTGGTGAGGGGGTCCGAAGGACCATGCGGGGTGTTGGTTCTGGGTCCCTCGCCGCGTCGGCGGGCGCAGCCAACCTGGCCGGTTTGGCGGTGTCCAGCCGGACGAGGCTCGACCACAGCAGCAGGGGTGCGGCTGGACACCGCCAAACCGGTCTGGTTCCGTAAGGCGACGACGCGGCGAGGGACCCAGAACCCGGCGACCACAAGCAACACCGCCACCGACCAGCGCAACGCAGGCAACAGCGGATAGGAAGCCGAACAGTCGCGGACCGCCGCCAAACCGCCGGACGCGCGGGTCGCCCCCTCGTCGAGGAGGCCCGCCGGAGGCCTCAAGGCACCCACCACGCACGACGATTGCCGCGTACGCAACGCATGCGCAGTGACTCGGACCGCCGCGCGATCGTGCCCGCGAAAACCGCCAGCCGCCAGCGCAACATGGTGCGCGAGTCAGGTGTGGCGGCATTTTGTTATGGAATTATCGCCCCTTATACACAGATATAGCACGCACCACCAACAACCCACACCCCCAACAACCCACACCAACCACACCAACCACACCAACCACACCCCACCCGACACCAGCACCCCCACCTAAAGCAGCACGATGTAAAACACTGTGAGAATGCTGCCGTGGCAGCAATCCGAGTAGTGGTGGCCGACGACCAAGCAGCAGTACGCGACGGCCTGGTCGCCCTCCTATCCGTGACCCCCGGCGTCGAAGTAGTCGGAGAAGCCGCGGACGGCGCAGCTGCCGTGACAGCGGCTGAGACGCTGCGGCCGGATGTCGTGCTCATGGATCTGCGGATGCCCGGGGTGGACGGGGTCGAGGCGACTCGGTTGATCGGGGAGAGTGCGCCGGATGTGCGGGTGGTGGTTCTCACCACGCATGCCGACGACGCGTCGATTCTCAAGGCTCTGCGGGCCGGCGCGACCGGCTACCTGACCAAGGAGTCCGGACGCGCCGAGATCGCGCGGGCCATCGAGGCCGCTGCTTCCGGACAGTCAGTGCTGGACGACGGGGTCACGGCCATACTGCTCGCCGCCGCCGTCAATGTCCCGCCCTCAGTCGACCTGACCCCGCGCGAGGCCGAGGTGCTGACGCTGATCGCACGCGGGAAGTCGAACACCGAGATCGCTGAAGACCTGTTCGTCTCCGCAGCGACGGTGAAGACGCACATCAACAATCTGTTCGCCAAGATCGGCGTCCGCGATCGGGCTCAGGCCGTGCGCTACGCGTTGCGGCACGGGCTCGACTAACTCCCGCCAAGCCGTGCCGAAGCCGCCGGCAGACCTAGGCTCGGCCGGACCACACCGGAGCCGATCCGGCCCAAACCACCCCCAACCC
>NZ_JAACYW010000623.1 GCF_015356825.1 Catenulispora rubra
CCCGGAAGGCAGCGCCGCATGCCAGTCCCCCTGCCCGACGACGCCTCCGTCCTGCTGCTGCCGCCGGACGCCGCCGAGGTCGCCTGCGTGGCGCGCGGCGTCATCTCCGCCGTGGCCCCCCAGGGCGGGCTGACGGGCCTACAGCAGACGCTGCTGGCGGCGATGTTCCACTCCCTGACCGGCTTCGACATCGACCCGCTGGCGGTCCAGGCCGAGCTGGCCGAAAAGCCTTACGGCGCCACGGATCTCGCCGAAGACCTGCACCGGCGCAACGCGGCGTTCCGGGGCCGGATCGTGCAGACGATGGTCACCGCCGAGCTGGTGCTGGACCCACTACCGCCGGAGGTGGCCAGCCGCGTCGCGGAGTTCGCCGCCGAGCTGTCGGTCCACGACGACCTGGAGGACGTGCTGCTCGGCCACGCCGACTCCGGACGCCGACTGGCCGCGATCGACTTCGACCGCAACGGCTACCTGCACGACTTCGACATCCACCACACCCAGCAGCTGCACGTCGGCGACGGCGCCCTGACCGGACCCTGGACCCCGGTCGAGGACGACCCGGCACTGGCCGCCCGCTGGGCCTCGCTCGGGGACCTGGCGCCCGGGACGCTAGGGCGCGGCGTGCACGACTTCTACAAAACGCGCGGCTTCACCTTCCCCGGCGCCCCAGGCTCCGCCCCGCCCCTGCTCGCGCAGCACGACTGGGTCCACATCCTGGCCGACTACGGCACCCGGGTCGAATCAGAGATCGAAATCTTCGCCTTCATCGCCCGCGCAAACGACGACCTGCACGCATTCTCCTTGCTGGCCATGGTGGTGAGCCTGTTCGAAACCGGCGCCCTCCCCGCCGGCGCCGGCCTCTTCCAGGCCGACCGCGGCCACCTGTCCCAGCCAGGCATGGCAGTGCGCTTCGGCGACGCACTACGCCGCGCGGCCCTGTGCACAGGCAGCAACGACTTCATGGCCACCGACTGGTTCGCCATCGCCGACAAGCCGGTGGCAACGCTGCGCAAGGAACTGCTGCTACCGCCCAAGAGCGAGGAAGCAGTCACAGCAGGCAGCGTCGGCCCGTGGGACGCCGGCGGGATCAGCCCGTTCCAGCTCAACGCCGGGCGCAAACTGGCCGAGGCCGAAGGGCGGGAATACGCGGGCCCCACCGTGGAGTGAGGGGTTTGTGATGGCCGAGGAGTTCGACCACATCGACGACCGTCTTCGCGCCTTCATCGCCGCCGAAGCCGAAACCGAAACCGCTGCCACCACCAGTAGTCACGCCAGGCACGAACGCCCACGCTCGCGAAGAAGGGCGCTCCTGCTGTGGGTGTGGGTGTGGGTGTGGGTGTGGG
>NZ_JAACYW010000624.1 GCF_015356825.1 Catenulispora rubra
CACCCCTAACCACAGGTCATCCCCCAGGTTTTCAACCCTGGTGGGTTCGGGCCTCCACGCGGTCTTACCCGCGCTTCACCCTGCCCATGGCTAGATCACCACGCTTCGGGTCTAGGTCGCGCGACTCTGACGCCCTATTCGGACTCGCTTTCGCTACGGCTACCCCACCCGGGTTAACCTCGCCACACAACGCTAACTCGCAGGCTCATTCTTCAAAAGGCACGCGGTCACAACCAAGACTGGATAAATCCAGCTCAGCGTAGCTCCCACGGCTTGTAGGCACACGGTTTCAGGTACTCTTTCACTCCCCTCCCGGGGTACTTTTCACCTTTCCCTCACGGTACTAGTCCGCTATCGGTCACCAGGGAGTATTTAGGCTTAGCGGGTGGTCCCGCCAGATTCACACGGGATTTCTCGGGCCCCGTGCTACTTGGGATACTTCCTCGGAGCCAGCAATGTTTCGTCTACGGGGGTTTTACCCACTATGCCGGCGCTTTCGCATCGCCTTCGACTACACAACTGGTTTCTTACTCCGTGCCAGACCGGCAGATCTGACCAGAAAGTCCCACGACCCCGCCTGCGCAACCCCTGCCGGGTATCACACGCAAACGGTTTAGCCTCATCCGGTTTCGCTCGCCACTACTCCCGGAATCACTGTTGTTTTCTCTTCCTGACGGTACTGAGATGTTTCACTTCCCGTCGTTCCCTCCACACGCCCTATATATTCAGGCGTGGGTGACCGCACTCACATACGGCCGGGTTCCCCCATTCGGACACCCTCGGATCACAGCTCGTTTGACAGCTCCCCGAGGCCTTTCGCGGTCTACCACGTCCTTCATCGGCTCCTGGTGCCAAGGCATCCACCGTGCGCCCTTAAAAACTTGGCCACAAAGATGCTCGCATCCACTGTTCAGATCTCAAACACCCACCGGCTCACCACCTGGACTGTGATGCGCACCAGACAACCCCTCACGGGGCCCGGTATGCGATCGCCAGGCGATCCGGCTCTGAAGAAGACAACAGCCGGTCTCAGTTAAGAGAACCGGCTCGCTGTTTCCTCAGGACCCAACAGTGTGTGACTAACAAAGAATCGTGATGTTCCACCCATGAGCGCCGGCACCACCACGTACGGGTGATCAACCGGACTGCTCTGCGGACCCAGCCGTGCGGCACGACGGCCGACCCGCGATGTCGCGGGTGCTAGGTGCCGAGAGGCTCCTTAGAAAGGAGGTGATCCAGCCGCACCTTCCGGTACGGCTACCTTGTTACGACTTCGTCCCAATCGCCGGTCCCACCTTCGACGGCTCCCTCCACAAGGGTTAGGCCACCGGCTTCG
>NZ_JAACYW010000625.1 GCF_015356825.1 Catenulispora rubra
AGGGCCCACGCAGAAACAACTTCCCTCAGTTCGGGTGTGTCGTGTCGGTGCGCGGTGTCGTGAGGACTGTGTAGTTCCAGTCGGGATGGAAGACATGGCGGTTGAGCAGGGTTTTCTCGAAGGTCTTCATGTCCTTGTCGCTGATCTTGATGCCTTTGGGGTAGCTGCCCAGATCGAGCCTGGCCTCGACGGTCAGGCCGGTCTTGGTGGTGACCGTGCCGATCGTCTCGACGATGACTTCGTAGGAGGTCAGCGGCCGGCCCCGCCAGTTCACAGTGATCGCCGAGAACAGTCGATGCTCGATGCGATTCCACTTCGATGTTCCCGGCGGCAGGTGCACGACCGTGACCTCCAGGCCGGTCTCGGCGGCCAGGACGGCCAGCTCGGTCTTCCACAACCGCAGCCGGGAGCCGTTGGACCCGCCGGAATCGGCGGTGATCAGCAGACGCCGGGACCCAGGGTAGGCAGCCCGCCCGACCTGGTCCCACCAGCCACGGATCGAGGCGACCGCGAACGCCCCGGTGTCCGCACCGATGCCCACGTTCACCCAGCCGCTGTTCGCCGCCAGGTCGTAGACCCCGTACGGCACCGCCTTGCCCAGTACCCGGTCCGGGAAGTCGTGCACGCTGACCCGCTCCGGCCGCCCGGCCGGGACCCACTCGGCGCCGCCGTTGGCGAAGTTCCCGACCAGCTCCTTCTTCTTGCAGTCCACGCTGATCGCCGGATCCCCGGACGCGGCGAAGGCCAGCACCTGGGCGTTGATGTACCGGAACTGGGCGTCACGGTCAGGATGCTGCTTGCCCTCGACCGTCTTGACGTTGCCCCGCAGCGAGTAGCCCTCGTCTTTGAGCAGCCCGGCCACCGTCCGCGCCGCTATCGGATGCCCATCCTCGGACAACGCCCCGGCCAGGTGCGCGGTCGATTTCGTCGTCCAGCACAGCGGCGACATCGGATCCCCCCGGGTCTCCGGATCGACCAGCTCGCGCAGCGCCGGCAACAGCCCGGCATCGAGATCGACCACCGAGGGCCGGCCGCCGCCGGGCCCCCGCACCCGGCCGTCCGGAACGACCCCGGCCTCCAGCTCATCCCGGCCCCGCCGCACAGTCTTCGGGTCCGCCCCGGTGGCCCGCGCCACCACCGCCACACCGGATCTCCCCAGCTCGGCGGCCTCGGCCCCCAGCCACAGCCGACGCTGCCGCTCGTCCAGGAACGGCCGGATCCTAGCGAACCGCGACGCGATCTCATCCTCAGTCAGCACCCTGCGGGCCTATCACAAACCGGCAGGGGATCTCTCGGACACCACCGCGTAGTTCTCACGCGAGCCCT
>NZ_JAACYW010000626.1 GCF_015356825.1 Catenulispora rubra
GAGCGGGCCGCTGTCCCGTTCTGGAGCGTGGTGCTCGATGAGCGGGCGCTGCCGGCTGGCTATCGGGAACTGTGGGCGGTGCTGGTGAAGTCGCCGGACGGGGTGCGGTGCAAGGCGGCGGCGGTGTCGCTGGGGCTGGAGCCGGTGCCGAAGAAGGTCGAGGGCGTGCGCTCGAAGATGCGGCGCCTGGTGCGCTGCGGCTGGGCGGTCGAGGCGGCGCCCGGGGTGTTCTGCCCGGCCGCCGGACCGGCTGCGGCCGGCCGCTGATCAGCCTCGGGGCGCGGGCCGCGCCAGGCGGCGGGTCATCACCTGCGCCATCGCCCAGCGAACCATCGCCTCGTGGGTGTCGGCCCGGCGTTCGTAGTCGCGCACGCAGCGCCGCCGCGCGGTGATCCATGACAGGGTGCGTTCCACGCACCAGCGGCGATGGATCACGACGAAGCCCTTCGCGGTGTCGCTGCGCTTGACGATCTGCAGGCGCAGCCCGGACAGGTGCGCGGCGCACCAGGCGACCAGCGCCCCGGCGTAGCCGCCGTCAGCCCACACCAGAGCCACCCGCGGACAGGCCGCGCGCAGGCGCTTCAGCAGCGGCATCGCACCGTCGCGGTCCTGCACCCCGGCGGCGGTGACCAGGACCGTCAGCAGCAGCCCGAGCGTGTCCACGGCGATATGCCGTTTGGTCCCGTTCACGCGCTTACCCCCGTCGTAACCACGCCTTGCAGAGCTGACGGTCTCCGCCCCGCGCAACGACTGCGAGTCGGCGACCCCCGCGGTCGGCTCCGGTTCCCGGCCCTCGCGCACCCGCACCGCCCGACGCAGCCGGTCGTGCCACACAGTGAGCAATCCCTGGTCCCGCCAGCGCCGGAAGAACCGATACACCGCGGTCCAGCACGGGAAGTCTTTGGGCAGTGCCCGCCACTTGATCCCGTTGTCGACCACGTACCGGACCGCGTCGAGCATCTCCCGGTGGCAGTAGCCCTCCGGCCGGCCGCCCCGGCCGCCCATCCACGCCGGAACCGGGATCAGCGGCGCGGTCGCCGCCCACTCCGCGTCGGACATGTCCGTCGGATACGCCCGCTGACGCACCGGGCGATCGGCGGCGTTGCCGTGGCGATGCGCCAGACAATCGCACGACACGGCGCGTCGCACAGCGTCGCGCTCGTCGATCGCGTAGAAAGAAGACAACAGGGCCTCCTGCGTGCTCCGGACTCAACACCCACGAGCTACACAGAAGGCCCTGCCTTCATGCGTGCATTGACATCAAGTCACACGAACGAGAACACGCCACACGCCCTGTTCGGTTGAGCAACAGCCTCT
>NZ_JAACYW010000627.1 GCF_015356825.1 Catenulispora rubra
GTGCTTGGGTTGCGGGGGCGCTGCGGGATACGACCGAGTCGAGGCGGCCTGTGGCGGTGGCGGCGGCTATGGCGTGGGCTGCGGTGGAGTCGGGGGTGTTTTGGCCGATCGTGTTGGCGGTTGTGGCTGCGGCGCTGATGGTCCCGGCGACTGAGGCTGCGGCTGCGGCTGCGGCCTGCGTGGCGGCGTCTGCGGAAGTCGCGGTGGCGTTGTCGCCCGCGGGGGCCTGAGCAGCAGCGCCGGATCCGCCGGTGGTGGCCGCGCCGTATTGCCCGGCTTGTTGCCCCGCTTGTTGCCCCGCTTGTTGCCCCGCTTGCTGCCCCGCTTGCTGCCCCGCGTACTGCCCTGTTCCCCTGCGGCCGTTCTGGGGGCGGCCGGCCGGCGCCCGTCCCGGGGTGATGTCCCAGCCGAGCGTCGCGGCGTGGGCGGCGGCCGACTGCAGGTCGTCCAGGCGTCCGGTCAGCAGGTCCCGGAGGAAGTCGGCGCGATACTTGTCCTCGACCGCGGCCACCGCCAGCTGCTTGACCACCGACAGCGCGGCGACCGTGGCGGCGCGTTCGAGGGCCGCGACGTCGGCGGCGTCGAAGGCGCGGCGTCCGGCGAAGGCGACCAGGCGGCCGTGGTCGACGCGTCCGGCGACGATCGGGACCAGGGCGTGCTGCGTGCCGTGGTGCGCGGTCAGGCCGGGCTGCTCGGCCTCGGTGCGCAGGCGGTGGTCGGCGTCGGGGCCGGTGGCGGCGTCGAAGCAGGGCAGGTGGCGGACGGCGTCGGCGCCGTGTTCGGCCAGCACGCGGCCGTCGGGCGTGGTGACCAGGACCGGGCCGCCGAGGATGTTCGCCAGCTCGGCGGCGAGCTCGGCCAGGCCGCCGCCCTCCAGCGCGATCTGGGCCAGCGTGCGGTGGACGTGATCGGCGCGGGCCAGGACCGCGGACTGGCGGTCGAGGACGTCGGACAGGACATCGGTGAGGATGTCGTCGAAGGCCACACCCTCGGGGAGCTCGATCACCGGGAAGCCGAGCGCGTCGGCGGCGGCGAGGAGCTCGGGCGGGAGGTCGCCGAGGTAGCGGTGCGGCTTGATGGCGATGGCGGACAGGCCCGCGCGGTCGAGGTCGGCGATCAGGTCGGTGAGCGGCGAGGGCGAGTGGCGCAGGGGGTAGCCGGTGGTGAGGAGGAGCTCCTTGGGTTTGACCCAGGGGAGGATGTCGGGGACCTCCATCACGTTGACGCGCTCGACGACGCGGTCGTGGCCGGCGTGGCCGGCGACGATGCGGGCGCCGGCGAGGGCGGGGAGGGCCAGGGCCTGGGT
>NZ_JAACYW010000628.1 GCF_015356825.1 Catenulispora rubra
GCTGGTATCAGGTCGGCTGACATCGTGTCGGCTGCCGGCGCTGATCCGTCCGCTGACAGCTGTCCCGCCGTCAACACCGGCTGCTCCGGCACTTCGGCAAGCGCGCGCTGCTCCGCAGGCTGAGCGTTCTCGACTGAAACCGGCTGTACTGCCGACGTCGGCGCGGGCACTACGCTCTCCGCCGCCCCGGCACCTGGCTCGCCCGCGTCCGCGTCGTCGCCATCAGCCAGGGCACTCTCGCCCGCCGCGGCTTCGCTCCCACCACCCCGGCCGCGCGGTTCTTCCGCCTCATCAGTGCCGTCCGCGCGCGCCTCCCCCAACCCCGCGTCGCCCAAGTCCGCCGGGTTGCACACCAACACCGGCGTCCGCGTCGTCGGCCGCAGCGGACCCGTCGCCGACACGGTCGTGCCGGCCAGGGCGTTCAGCAGCGTTGACTTGCCGACGCCGGTCGGTCCGGCGAGGGCGCACAGGAGTGGCGCGTCCGGGGTGCGGAGTCTTGGGAGGACCGCCGCGGTGAGGATGTGCTCGATCTCCGTGCGGGCGCGGCGGGCCGGTTCGGCCGTGGCGAGGTCCAGGGGGAGGGTGATGGCGGTGACCGCTGAGAGCAGCGCGGTTGTCGCCTCTATGAGGGCGTCCGGCGGTTGCCCGCTGGGGTCGGCACCGCCGGTCGCCGCGTTGTCTGTGACCGCCACAGCGCGAAGCATGCCGGAAGCGGCGCGTGCGGGGAACCTGGTTGGCGAAATCGCTGGCGGGTCGTGGCGGTGCACGAGTTCACAAGCGTCGGCGCCGGGTCTGGGGCGCGAGTGCGGCTAGGCCCGTGCGCCGCCTGGTGTGTCGGCACGCAGCGCCGCGAAGCGCATCTCCAGCCCGTCGAGTACGGCCGAGAGTCCGACCTCGAACGCCCGGTCGTCGATCTCCCGTTGGCGCTCGGCGAGCAGGTGCGCCTGGTCCAGGTGCGGGTAGACGCCCTCGTAGACGGACGCGTCGGCCGGGAAGCTCGCCGCGAACGAACCCAGCGCCGAGCCGATCACCAGCGAGCGCATCAGGGCGCCGATGCTCGTTGCCTCGCGGCGTGGCCAGCCCGCGTCGACCAGGCCGCCGAAGACCGCGTCGGCGATGTGGAGCTGGGCCGGACGCCGTCCCGAGCCGCGGGCCAAGGCCGGGACCACGTTCGGATGCGCCGCCAGCACCTCACGATACGAGCGGGCCCACGTCGCCAAAGCGCCGCGCCACGTCGTGCGGCTCTCGGCGACCCCAGCAGCAGGCGGCTCAGACCCGCCCCCCAGCTCAAAGC
>NZ_JAACYW010000629.1 GCF_015356825.1 Catenulispora rubra
CGCTAGTGCGGTGACCGGTCACGTTCGCCGGGTGGTGTGACAGTGCGGGTCGCAGGCCTCATCTTTGGTAGTAGCGGGATCGCTACTGAAGGTGGGGCCTGCGATGGCAGAACCGGTTCGGGCACGACGGCTGACCGATGAGGAAGGCCAGCGGCTACTGCGGCTGGTCAGACGCGGCAGGAGCGATACGGTCCGGTACCGCCGGGCGTTGATCATCATGGCGTCGGCGTCGGGGACCCCGGCGCCGGCGATCGCCCGGCTGGTCGCCGCGGACGAGGACACGGTCCGGGATGTGATCCATGCCTTCAACGCCAAAGGCCTGGCCGCGCTGGACCCTCAGTGGGCGGGAGGCCGTCCCCGCCGGATCACTGACGACGACATCGCGTACATCGTCCAGGCGGCCAAGACCCGCCCGGAGAAGCTGGGGCGGCCCTTCACCTGCTGGAGCCTGCGCAAGCTGGTGGCCTACCTGGCCGACAACCCGGTCCGGACAGTGGCCATCGGCCGGGAGCGGCTGCGGACGCTGCTGCGCGAACACCAAATCACCTTCCAGCGCACCCGCACCTGGAAGGAATCGGCGGACCCGGACAAGGACGCCAAGCTGGACCGGATCGAGCAGGTCACCACCGAGCACTTCGACCGCTGCTTCGCCTTCGACCAGTTCGGACCGTTGTCGATCCGGCCCACCGGCGGCACCTGCTGGGCCCCGCAGGCCCACCCGGACCGGCTGCCGGCGACCTACCACCGCACCGAAGGCGTCCGCTACTTCCACGGCTGCTACTCCCTGAGCGAGGACCTGCTGTGGGGCGTGAACCGCCGCCGCAAGGGCGGCGACCACTCCCTGGCCGCGATCAAGTCGATCCGGGCCGCCCGCCCCGACGACCGGCCGATCTACCTCATCATGGACAACCTGTCGGCGAACAAGACCCCGAAGATCCGCACCTGGTGCGCCAAACACCACGTCGAGCTGTGTCTGACCCCGACCAGCGCGTCCTGGGCGAATCCGATCGAAGCCCAGTTCGGACCGCTGCGGACCTTCACCATGGGCAACTCCAACCACCCCAACCACACCGTGCTGGCCCGCCGCCTCCAGGCCTACCTGCGCTGGCGCAATGCCAACCACCGCCACCCCGACGTCCTGGCCGCTACCCGCCGCGAACGCGCCCGCATCCGCAGCGAGAAAGGCATCCGCTGGGGCGGACGCCCACTCACCACCGCAGCATGACAACACCCCTACCGGCAAACATGACCGGTCACCGCACTAGC
>NZ_JAACYW010000063.1 GCF_015356825.1 Catenulispora rubra
GGAACGGCGGGGTCGACAGGGCAGGTGAGGTCGGGGAAGACGGGGAGGTTGGCGAGGTCGACAGCACCGAAGTCGGCGACGCTGCCTCCAGCTGCCCCGCCTCCAGTTGCCCGGCCTTCGCCTGACCGGTCCCCACCTGCGCGGCGGCCGCCGTCTGCGGCATGGTGCCGAGGTCGACAGCGAGAGCACCAGCGCCGCCGCTGCCGACCGCACCGCCGCTACCCGCAGCACCCGCTCCCACCGCGTCCCGCCGGCTCCACTCCTGCTCCGCCAGCTTCCACATCGCGCGCAGCCGCGGCTCCGGCTCCCCGGCGAGTCCGCACAGCGCCTGCACGGCCTGCCACGGCGGCAGCACCTCACCGTTGAGGTACCGCGACCACGAAGACTTGCTGTAAAGCGTCTGCGCGCCGAGCGCCGCGAAGCTCAGCCCGGCGCGCTTGCGCAACGTCCTGAGCTCCTCGGCGAGCAGGACGCACGCGACCGGCGATCCGTTCACCCGCGCAGTTTCCCCCACGTCTGCGAGCCTACTTGCCCGTCGAGATCGATGTTCGCCGCGTTCTGCTCCTGGATGACGGCGCGCAGCGTTTTCGGGCCGAAGGTGCCGTCGATGTCGCCGGGGGAGTGGCCGGCGCGCTGGAGCAGGCACTGGAGCTCGGCGACGTCCGGCCCCGACATGCCGTACGTGACCGCCGCCTTGTTGGTGGTGCTGTTGCCGGCGTACCACTTGCCGCCGGTCTGGGTGAATCGGCAATCGTAGTGCTGGGGCGCGGTCTTGGCCGCGGGGCGCAGGACCGTCTTCGTCCCCTGCCAGGGCTGGATGACGAGCACCGTGAGGGCCGAGCCGACCAGAGCGGACGCCAGCAACGCGCCTATGGTCCGGAACGATGGGATCCGCCGGCCGGCGCTGCTTCGCCCACCGAAACTGCCGCCGCCGATCACGTCACCGTCATCCACGGCACGACCGACGCCGTCGTCCGCTTCGTCGCTTGAAGCGGCAGACCCCAGCTCGTCCTCAGAACTGTCCACCTCGACCTGCACGGCCGGCAACCCGCGGGACGCGACCCACGCCTGCTGAGCCGTCTGGTGCAGCACCAGAAGGTTCGTATCGTCGGCTCCGACCGCGGTTGCCAGCGCGCGCACCACGCTCTCCGGGGCGAACGCACGGCCGCCGAGGTAGCGCTCCCAGGAGGAGGCGCTGAACCCGGTCTTCTTCGCGAGCTGGTTCAAGCTCAGACCGCTGTCGTCCTTCAGTTTCCGCAGTTCCGCCACGAGCTGGACCACCAGCGGGTCCAGCTCTTCGGGCAATGGCTTCCAACGCGCCACGTTCGAGTCCTCAACTCCAGTTCTCGGTCCACCGGTTGGCGCGATGCTAACGGCGAAGGGCCGTCGGCACTGCACCGGACTCAGCTTCGGAACCAAGTCCGGACCTTTGGAGTAGACGCTCTCAGTAGCCGCGACGTTGCATCAGGAGGTGGACGAGCATGACGGCGACGTCTTCGGTGTCCGGTATGGAGTATTCGGCCAGGGTTTCGCCGTGGCCGACTTTCACTCCGACGTCTGGATCGGTGAGGCGCGCGAAGGCTTTCTCGTCGGTGACGTCGTCGCCGACGAACAGAGCGGCGGTGGCGTCGGCTTGGCGGCGCAGCATGTCCAGTGCTTCGCCCTTGTCGGTCTCGATGACCGCCAGCTCGATCACGGCTTTGCCCTCGGTCACGTGCACGCCGTCCCAGCTTGCCGGGCCGGTGCGGACCGCGTCGAGGACGGAGGCGCCGACTGTCGGCTCGGCCCGGCGTACGTGTACTGCGATGCTGGCCGGCTTCAGCTCCAAGGACGCGCCGGGCGAGTGATCGATGAGTTGTTCGAGGTCGGTCTCCAGCCGCTGTCGCAGCGCCTGTGCCTGCTGGTCCAGTGCTTGGGCGAATCCCGCGTCGAATTCGGCGCCGTGGCTGCCGATCAGGTGCACCTCGCGCGGTAGTCCCGACAGTGCGGTCAGATCGCCGAGCGCCCGGCCGGAGATCACGCCAGCCGTCGTGTCGGGCAGCGTGGCCAGCGTCGCCAGGGCCTGTATCGACTCCGGACGCGGCACCGCCTTCGCCGGATCCGCGACGATCGGCGCGAGCGTCCCGTCGTAGTCGCAGACCACCAGCAGCCGGGGCGTGCGCGCGAGGCGGTCGATGGCCTGCCGCAGTCCCGCCGGCAGCGACTCGGCGGTCACTGGTGTACCGCCAGAGGCTCGGTGGCGGTGGCCGCGTTGGGGTCCAGGAAGTCCAGGTACGACCGTGCCCAACGGCCCACGTCGTGGGTCATCACCTGCCGGTGCAGGGTCCGCATTCTCGCCTTCTCCTCACCCGGGTCCATGGTCAGTGCCTGTTCCAAAGCCCGTGCGACGCCGTCCGAGTCATGCGGATTGACCAGCAGGGCGCCGGTCAGCTCGGCTGCGGCCCCGGCGAATTCGGAGAGCACCAGTACTCCGTCGAGGTCGTGCCGGGTGGCGACGTATTCCTTGCAGACCAGGTTCATGCCGTCGCGCAGTGGTGTGACCACCATGACGTCGGCTGCGCAGTACAGCGCGACGAGCTCGTCGCGGTCCATGGGCTGGTGCAGGTAGTGGACGATCGGCCGTCCGACCCGGCCGAACTCGCCGTTGAGCCGTCCGACTTGTTCCTCGATGTTGCGTCGCATCGCCTTGTACTGCCCCACGCGTTCACGGCTCGGGGTAGCGACCTGGATCATGGCCACGGATTCCGGATCGACCCGCCCGGACAGCAGCAGCTCACGCAGGGCCCGAAGCCGCACGTCGATGCCCTTCGTATAGTCCAGCCGGTCCACACCGAGCAGCAGGCGGTGCGGGTCGCCCATCTCCGAGCGCATCTTGAGGGCGCGTTCGGAGGTGCGGGTGCTGCGGGAGAGCCGGTTGAAGCCCGCGGCGTCGATGGAGATGGGGAACGCGCCGACCCGTACCTGTCGGCCGTCGAACGGCACCGAGCCGGGGCGACTACGGACCCTGACGGCCGCCTTGGTGGGCTCCAGACCGAGCAGCCGTCGGGTCAGCCACAGGAAGTTTTGGGCGCCGCCGGGCATCTGGAACCCGACGACGTCGGCCCCCAGCAGCCCGCGCACGACCTCGGTGCGCCACGGCAGTTGCATGAACAGCTCGACCGGCGGAAACGGGATGTGTAGGAAGAAGCCGATGCTCAGGTCGGGGCGTTGCTCGCGCAGCATGGCCGGGACGAGTTGGAGTTGGTAGTCCTGCACCCACACCGTTGCGCCCGGGGCTGCTGCTTTCGCGGCGGCGTCGGCGAAGCGCTGATTGACCACTACGTAGCTGTCCCACCAGGACCGCTCGAACACCGGCGGGACGATGACGTCGTGGTACAGCGGCCATAGCGTGGCGTTGGAGAAGCCCTCGTAGTAGTCCTGGACCTCGTCGGCGGACAGCCTGACCGGGTGCATCAGCAGACCGTCGTCGTCGAACGAGGCCACGTCCAGATCAGCCCGGCCGGACCAGCCGATCCAGGCTCCGTTGCGGCGGCGCAGGAACGGCTCCAGCGCACTGACCAGACCGCCGGGGCTCGGACGCCACCGCTCGGTCCCGTCCTCGAGTCGTTCCAGGTCCACCGGCAGCCGGTTGGCGACGACCAGAAAATCCGCGCCGCGCTCCGTTATCGCATCCACAAGCCAAACGCCTCTCGCTATGCCAATTGTCCCCGGCGCGTCGCTGCGGACACGCCACGGTGCGCTGCCGTCCTCCGTAGAAACCGGACTCCGAAGACGATCCGGGACAACTGCAGCGCGACCCCTCAGTACCCATGGTCGCGCCATTCAACCGGTGAAGATTCGGGTTTGTTCGACTCTTGTTGGAGGAAACCCACGCGAAACACCGGTTCCGTATGATCGGCGGGGTTTGGCCTGTGGATAACTGGTCATACGGGGCAAGCGCGTAGGCGGCCCGGCCGCCTGCTCGGAGCGGTCATGCGGAGTTGGCCGTTCACGCGGTGAGAGCAGAAATTGAGGCCCTAGCAGTGGATATGAACTCTTTCCTTCGAGATGCCGCCCATACCGCCCATACCGCCGGGGTCGGCCGGGTCGGCCAAGTCGCCGAGATCGCCCAGGTCGCCCAGGTCGCCGACGTCGTAGGTCGAGGAGTGGCGATGGCGCCCTCGGAGCCGGACGCGGCGCGCGCCGCCGTGGTCATCGTCGGCGGTCATGAGGGCGGTGCAGAGGTGGCGGTGGAGCCGTTGGTCGAGCAGGGGCCGCTGCTGCGGGCCTCGTCGGTCGGGCACTCGTTGGAGGACGCTGTACAGCAGGCGCTCGATGGTACTGATCTGCCGGTGTGTGTGGTGCCGATGACGTTGGGGCGTGATCCGCAGCTGGTCGCCGATACGGCTCGGACGTTGACGTGGCTGACACGCGGCCCGATGGCCGGCCGGGTGATGCTGGCCGAGCCGTTCGGGAACGCGACGTTGCTGACCGGGTGGCTGCGGGTGGCGGTGGCGCGGGTCGTGGATCCGTTCGACGCGCCGGATCTTGCGGTGTTGTTGACGGCCAGGGCGGCCAATTCGTTTGATAACGCTGAGTTGTTCCGGATCGCGCACTTGGTCAAGTCGCGAGGTGATCTGCCGTGGGTGGAGGTGGCGTTCCGGGGCGGCGAGCCGGATGTCGCTGAGGGCGTCGAGCGCTGTGAGCAGCTTGGTGCGCGTCAGGTTGTTGTGGTCCCCGCGGACTTCGGTCCCGCTGTCGACGTTCCGATGGCGGGGGTCATCGACGGCTGGCCGTTGCTGACGCCTCCGGAGATCTCCGGGATGCTCGCCACGCGGATCGCCGCGGCGTTGCTCAAGCTCAGTCGGGGCGATGACGGGATCGCTGCCGGGCTGGATGCCGATCACCATCACGGACACGGTGGGACTGCTTGGCGTGAGTCTGATTACGACGATGACTGATTGACGGGCACTGGGTCGGCGGTCACGCGGTAGATCGAGTCGCGTGATTGACCCGGAAACCGGCGTCGTGGATGTTAGCGATTCGCGGGTCTGGACACCAGGGGCCCATGGATGATGGAGCTGCATCTACGACGACTGGTTTGCCGGGGCGGATTCGGGCGTGTCTGTTCGACCTGGACGGTGTGCTCACCGAGACGGCGACGGTACATGCTGCGGCGTGGACGTCCAGATCGATCTCCATCAGCTGGCGTGCTCCGCGGCCAGTGCGGTCAGTACGCGCTCGCGCAGCAGCTCGTACTCCTCGCGGCAGCGGCGCGGGCCTTCCGGTGGGCGGTGTACGACCTGGCCGTTGGTGACGGTGGCGCCGTCGAGGAAGCGGAACTGGTCGGCGGTGAGGTCGACTTCGGCGCCGTCGGGCAGGCGGTTCCAGTAGTGGTTCCAGACCTTGGCGCCGTCCATGTGGACCTCGCCGTGGATCAGGTCGCCGCCCAGGAGGTCCTGGACGACGAGCGCGGTCACGCCGCACTGGCTCCCCGACGGATTCTCCGGCCGCCACTCGTCGCGGCCCACCGGATCGCACGTGTCGCGGCCCCAGGCGGCCTCGACCAGCGGCTGCAATGTCTCGACATTCAGCATCCTTGGAGCATCGCATAGGGGTATGACAGCTACGGCAATGGCTAAAATCGAAGCCTGTCAGGGGGAGGTCCGATGCGGCGTTGGCGCGTGGCGGGGGCGGTGCTGGCGGCGGCCGCGGTGCTCGTGGCGAGATATGCGAGCAGTACCACGGCGAAGGTGGCTCAGACTCAGGGGCAGGGTCAAAGTCGAGGTCAAGGGCAGGGGCTGGACCAGACTCGGAGCCTGCGGCTGACGGCGGATCAGAGCGGCAAATCGGCGTTCGACCCGGTCGTCATCCGCGTCACCGGCGCGGTGCCGGGCTCGACCGTCACGCTGTCCGCGTGGGCCATCGATGCCGACCACCTGCGGTGGACGAGCGCCGCGACCTTCCACGCGGACGCCTCGGGCACCGTCGACCTGGCGAAGCAGGCTCCGATCAGCGGCAGCTACGGCCGCGCCGACGAGATGGGCCTGCTGTGGTCGATGAACCCGCCGCCCGGAAGCAAGGCCCTGGGGTTCCTCGGAACCGTGAACGCCACCGTCACCGCGTCGGACCAGGGCATGACCGCCACCCTCCTCGTCAGCCGGCACGTGATGGCCGCCGGCGAGACCTCCCGGGTCCTGACCGTCGCCCACGACGGCGTCGAAGGGCACTTCTACGAGCCGCCCGCGGCGGCGAAGCCGCGCCCTGCCGTGATCACGCTCGGCGGCTCCGAGGGAGGCGAGGCGACCGCCCCGATCGCGATGGCCTTGGCGGCGGAGGGCTACCCGGCGCTGTCGGTGGGGTACTTCGACGTGCCCGGCACGCCGGCCGGCCTGAAGAACGTGCCGCTGGAGTACTTCGCGAAGGCCGCCATGTGGCTGGCGAAGCAGCCGAACGTCGACGCCTCGCACATCCTGATCTGGGGTGCCTCCCGCGGTTCGGAGGCGGCGCTGCTGACGGCCCAGAACTTCCCCGCCCTGGTCCACGGCGCGATCCTGTATTCCCCGAGCGCCGAGGTCAACGGCTCCTACCCGGCCGAGGGTGGGAACGCTTGGATTCTGCATGGTGCCCCGGTCGCCGCTCTCGGCTCGGCGATACCCGTGAACAAGGTGGACGGACCGGTCCTGGCCTTCGCCGGGGACAGCGACCTGGTGTGGTCGTCGGGGCCGTGGGCGAACCAGATCATGGGCGAGCTCGATCAGGCACACGACCCGTATCCGCACACTGCGACGGTCTACCGGGACGCGGGGCACTTCGTGGACGCCGAGCCTTATATGCCGGCCCTGACAGCCTTCGCCGAGAACGGCAGGGAAGCCCAGGCCGGCGGGACCCGGCAGGCCGACGCCGCCGCGCAGGGGGACGCTTGGCAGAAGGTGCTGAAGCTGCTGGCAGGGCTGTCGAGGTAGTGGTGAGCTAGGTAGGGACCGGGTAAACGGCAGAGGCCGCGGATCAGATCATCCGCGGCCTCCGTCATCCCTTCTCGCCCTTCTCGCCCTTCTCGCCCTTCTCAGTCATCGACCTCGTCGGTCACGGATAGGAGGTGACGTCCGACGGCGTCGTGTTGGACGGAGTCGCCGCTCCCGTCCCGTTGATGACGTGCTGGATCACGCCGACCCCGCCGAGCGACACGGTGAGCAGGTCGTGGAACTGCACTCCTGCCGTGTTCGGCGCCTCGAACGCGTGGTCGTTGACCACCGCCGGGTTGACGTTGAAGTAGCAGTAGCTCCCCATGCCGTACGCCTGGTGCGACGTGACGTTGGACGCCACCTGGTACGCCGGGTACCCGTTGGTCGAGCCGTTCATCCAGGCCGCCTGGTTCGGCGGGTCGTAGGGGTTCTCGTTCTGGAAGAAGATCGTCTCGCCGCCCTGGCCGTTCCAGACGACTTCGCTCTTCTGGTAGTGCTCCACGAACAACCCCGTCGCCAGCACGTTGTTGCCGTTGACGGTCAGGCCGTTGTCGGCGGTGTTGGTGGTCCATCCGACCGTGCCCGCGTTGCCGTGGTCGGCGCGCCAGGCCCAGATGTCGTTGACCAGCGTGTTGTTGGAGTTGACCACCAGGCTGTCCGTCGCCTTGCCGGCGATGTCGCCGCCGATGCGGAAGAACACGTCCTGCACGGAGGTCGGGTTCGTGCTGTGGTTGGCCGACGAGCCGGCCGTCCCGACGGTCAGCAGGGACGGGGAGTTGGTGGTGCCGGCGTCCAGCAGCAGACCGCTGATGCGCACGCCGTCGACGTCGGAGGTCTGGATGGTGGTGTTGCCGTTGGTCGGGATGAGCGTCGGGAACCCGGTGCCCAGCAGCACGGTGTTCGGGTTGGTGACGTTCAGCGTCTGGTCGATGTTGTAGACGCCGGGGGTGAAGAACAGGTTGCAGCCCTGCGCCAGCGCGGCGTTCATCTGCGCCGCGGTGTTGTTCGGGGTCGCGACGAAGAACTGGCTCATCGGCAGCGACGTGCCCGGGGTCGGGCCGTTCGCCCAGCTGGCACCGGAGGCGTTGGTCCGCAGCGACGGCAGGAACACGTGGTAGGCGCCCGAGGAGTCGACGTACAGGTACGGCACGTCACGCGACGTCGGCGTGGTGGCCAGCGTCGTCATCGGCGGGGTGGGGAAGCTCTGTGCCGGTGCCCCGGTCACGCCGGAGAACACCATGTTCCAGACCGACCCGCTCCAGCTGCCCAGGTTGCTGTCCTGCGTGTACCACTGCTGCTGGGAGACGCTGGAGGCCTGCCCGGAGACCTTGGAGTCGGCGACGTAGCCGCCGCTGGCGTAGCCGAAGCTGGCCGGGAACATCTGGAGTCCGCCGTGGATGTCCATCCGGCGGAACGGCCCGGCCTGCGCGACCGCCCACCGGGTGTTGCCGGCCGACGGGTTGACCGCCATGTTCTCCGCCGAGCGCCAGAAGTTCTGCGTGGCGTTGCCGGTCCCGTCGAACGCGTCAACGGTGACGTCGCCGTTGATGGTGACGTCGTCAGGGTTCTGACCCAGGCCCTGGATCGAGGTGTAGTAGCCGATGTTGGCGGTGTTGCTGTAGGTGCCCGGCTTGAACAGCAGGGCGTCGCGCTCGTTGCCGAACTGGTTCAGCTTCTGGTTGTTGAACACCGAGTCGAGCGTGGACTGGATGCTCGCGCTGGACATGCTCGGGTCGAAGATGTGGACGTTCGGTCCGAAGTTCGGCGTGTTCGACTGGTTGGTGCAGCCGGTCGCGATCCCGTTGACCGTCCAGGTGAACGACGCGGTCCCGGTCGCGCCGGTGGTGTCCGTGGCGGTCACCGTGGTGCTGAAGGTCCCGGTCGTGCTGGCCGTTCCGGAGATCAGGCCCGAGGCGGAGTTGATCGACAGGCCGGTCGGCAGGCCGGTCGCGCTGTAGGTCAGCGTCTGCCCGGCGGTCGAGTCAGAGGCCTGAATCTGCAGGTTCACCGCCGTGCCCATGGTCGTGGTCTGGTTTCCCGGGCTGGTGACCGTGACGGAACCCCCGCCGGAGGAGCTGCCGGTGTGGACCTGGAACTCCCACAGCGAGTAGCCGTACGCCGTGTTGCGGGCCGTGCCGTACATCCGGATGTAGCGCCCTGATCCGCTCACGGTGAGCGTCTCGGTGCCGCCGGGGCCGGTGGTGGTGGAGTAGATCGTGGTCCAGGTGGTGGCGTCGTTCGAGGTCTGGATCTGGTAGGCCTTGCCCGAGGCGGTCTCCCAGTTCAGGACGACCTGGCAGATCGACTGCGTGCTGCCCAGGTCCACCTGGAGCCACTGCGGGTCGCTGAAGGCGCTGGACCAGCGCGTGCCGAGGTTGCCGTCGACGGCCGCCGTCGCCGGGGTGCCGGCGTTCTCCTGTGAGGACGCGGTGGCCGGCTGGTTCAGCGCGGCGTTGGCCGTGCCGCAGCCGCCGCCGGAGCCGATGGTGCCGTAGACCTGGAACTCCCACAGCGAATAGCCGTACTGGGTCGCGCGGGCCGTGCCGTACATGCGGACGTAGCGGCCGCTGCCGGCGACCGTCAGGGTCTGGATGCCGCCGGTGCCGGTGGTGGTGGAGTAGATCGACGTCCAGGTCGTGCCGTCGTTCGAGGTCTGGATCTGGAAGGCCGTGGCGTAGGCGGCCTCCCAGTTCAGCACGACCTTGTCGACGGAGGCGGACGCGCCGAGGTCGACCTGGAGCCACTGCGGATCGCTGAAGGCACTGGACCAGCGGGTGCCGGTGTTGCCGTCGGTGGCATTGGCCGCCGGGGTGCCGGCGTTCTCCTGGGACGAGGCGGTCGTGGGCTTGCCCTGCGAGAGCAGGCTGTCGGCGGCGTGGGCCGCCGACGGTGCGACGACCGCGTAGGCCGCCATGCTCAGGACGAGCAGGAGCAGGAACGCGGCGTGCAGGGGGCGGATCAGGGGTCTCCGATGGAGTGTCCCACCGGAGGAGAAGGCCTTCATGACATCTCCTGCTTGGTCAGGGGGTTGTTCAGGCGGCGCGCCGCGGGTTCGGCGGCGCGGATGGGGGTCCCCGTCGTCGTGCATGGAACACGGAGAGCGCTCTCTCGCAAGGGCGATCGTCGCGCTGAAGTTTCCGGAATGTCAACGGATTCTGCGACCGAAACTCGGCGGAAGGGCTCTGAATCGGTTCAGGAGCGGTTCGGGACCGGTTCTGGATCACGTTGGGATCGGGTCAGGATGCGTCGGGATCGCGTCAGGATCGTTTCGGATGGAGAGCGCTCTCCGTCGTGCTATAAACAAAACATGGCCGCCGAGGAGGGGATACCGCGCGCACCGACGCTCGAGGACGTCGCGCGGGTCGCGGGGGTCTCGCGGGCGACGGTTTCCCGCGTCGTGAACGACACCCGCAACGTCGACCGCCGCATCCGGGAGGTCGTGCAGGCCGCGGTGGCGCAGACCGGGTACGTGCCGAACCAGGCGGCGCGGTCGCTGGTGACCCGGCGGACGGGGTCGGTGGCGCTGGTCGTATCAGAGGCCGAACACCGGAGCTTCGACGACCCGTTCGTGGGCCGGGTGTTCACCGACCCGTTCTTCGGCCGGGTGGTCAGCGGGATCATCAGCGTCCTGCGTCCGCGCGCGGTGAGTCTGGTGCTGATGCTCGCCGAGACCGACGACTCGCGCCGCCAGCTGATCGACTACCTGCGCCAGGGGCACGTCGACGGCGTGCTGCTGATCTCCACGCACGCCGACGACCCGCTGCCGCCGATGCTGATCGAGTCCGGCCTGCCCACGGTGCTCTCCCGCCGCCCGACCACGCCGATCCCGATCAGCTACGTCGACGCCGCCCAGCACGCCGGCGCGGGCCTGGCCGCCGACCGGCTGGCCGAGCGCGGCTGCCGGCAGGTGGCCACGATCTCCGGACCGCTGGACATGCCGGCCGGCCAGGACCGCCTGCACGGGTTCCGCGAGGCGATGGCCCGGCACGGGCACGCGTTCGTGCCGTCGGTCGAGGGCAACTTCACCCGCGACAGCGGCGAGCAGGCGATGCGGGAACTGCTGGACCGCTACCCGGATATCGACGGCCTGTTCGCGGCCAACGACCTGATGGCGCAGGGCGCGCTGCTCGCGCTCCACGACCGGGGGATCGAGGTCCCCGGCCGGGTGGCGGTCATCGGGTTCGACGACAGCAGCGCGGCCACGGCCTGCCGACCGCCGCTGACCACGGTGCGGCAGCCGATCGAGGACATGGCCGCGGCGATGGCCGAGCTGCTGCTGACGCAGATCGACGACCGGGAGCCGCGCGTCACGTCGCGGATCTTCGAGCCCACGCTGGTGGTTCGGGAATCGGCGTGATCGCGTGTGGTCGCGACTATCTGGTCAAGTCGCGACCACTGGTTAAGCCACGGCGTGCCGGGACCTGCTCATGACGGCGAAGCCGGCCGTGGCGACGAGCCCGAAGACGGCCGGGAGGAGGAACACGTGCGGCAGGCCGAGCAGGTTG
The DNA here is from genome assembly GCF_015356825.1 of Catenulispora rubra. Lineage (GTDB taxonomy): Bacteria > Actinomycetota > Actinomycetes > Streptomycetales > Catenulisporaceae > Catenulispora > Catenulispora rubra. The sequence continues at coordinate 11,450 of NZ_JAACYW010000063.1, forward strand.
ACGCCGAGACCGCCGGTGACCCCGCCGAGCGCACTGGCGATCGCCGGGGACGTCATGAAGATGGCTGATGCGGTGGCGACGGCTTCGGGCAGCAGCCGTTGGGCCACAATGATGCCGAGCGCGGCGAAGACGCCCCACACTCCGCCCATCAGGATCTGGCCGGCGAACATGCCGGCTGTGTTTCCGGTGAGGGCGAAGCAGAGATTTGCGCCCACGCCGCAACCGGCGCCGACGATCATCAGGCGCATCATGCCGATGCGGCGCGCGGCGATCACGGCTACTGGCATGAGGATCAGCTCTATGAGCGGCTGGATCGCGATGACCGCGCCGCTCACTGCGGTCGGCAGGTGCAGGTCGGTGCGCATGTAGATGGTGAGGTAGCCGTATTTGATCGGCTCTCCGGCGTAGACGAAGCAGTAGAGCCCGGTGAATGCCAGCAGCGGCAGCATGGCGCGTAGTCCGGGGCGGCGCCGGACGTGCTCGGTTTGTGTGTCGGGCCTGGCGCGGACGTGTGTGGTGCGTGCGGTCTTTGCTGTTCGTGCAGTCCGCGCAGTCCGTGCGAAGCCCATGGGGAAGATCTGGGCGAGCGTGCACAACCCTGTGGCGCCGAGCATCACACGAGGGCCGGCAGTCGCGGCCAACAGCGAACCCAGCACCGGCCCGACGATCCAGCCGGCCGTCAGCGCCATCCGCACGATCGAGACGACTCCGTCCCCGGCGGTGCCGACGGTGTCGGCCGTCTCCTGGAGGCTGTCGTGGAGCTCGGCGAACAGCTGCGACCCCGCGGCGCCGGCGAAGGCCAGGACGAGCGCGCTGATCACGAACGGCATCCACACCTGGTTCGAGGCGGCCATACCGAACCAGCCGACGGCTGCGGCCACGGCGCACGCTCGGAACAGTCCCAGACGTTTGCCGCTGCGATCCGAGCGCGTCCCGATCAGGTAGCCGGCCAGCGGGGCGGTGATGTTCGTCAGGTAGTACAGCCCGGCCGTGGTCAGCGACGTGTGCAGATCGTCGACCAGGAACAGGGTGATCTGCGGGGCGGCGGCGGAGACCCCGAGCCCGGACAGGAACAGCGAGACGGTCGCGCCTCGGTACAGCGGCGAGGCGAATACCGTGCGCAGCGCGGACGGGGCGGCGGCGACCTCATCGTCGGCGAGTGCTGATGCCACGGCGGGAGCCCCCTGGAGAACGGCGCACTGTGTACGTTCGTACGTATCGCGATACGTACGAACGTACACTGAGGGCTTCGCCGCGGGAAAGGGGCTCCCGGTTCCGAAACTCAGCCCGCGGTGATGCGGCGCACGGCCTCGGCGGTGCGGGCGCGCTCGGGCGGGACGGTGTCCAGCGCGGCGTGGATGAAGAGCCCTTCGATCAGCGCGTCGAGTATGTGCGTGGTCGGCTCGTCGAAGAAGGCCCGCAGCGCGCGCCGGCTGCGGGCCATCCAGTCGCAGGTCAGGGTGCGGAATTCGGGCTTGCGCGCGGCCAGGGTGTAGAGCTCGGTGGTCAGGACGAGTTCGCGCTGCGAGTCGAGCAGGTCGGCGTGGATCAGCCCGACCACGGCGGCGCGCGCCTCGTCGGCGGTCGCCGCCTGCCGGAACCACTGCTCGTAGCGGGTGGCGATGGTGTCGGCGAACTTCTCGAAGCTGACCCGCAGCAGCTGGTCCATGTCCTCGAAGTGGTAGGTCATCGACCCCAGCGGCACGTCGGCGTGGGCGGCGACCTTCCGGTGCGACACGCCGGCGACCCCGACCTCGGCGATCACGTCGAGGGTGGCCTCGACGATGCGTGCGCGCCGATCGGGGTCGAAGCGACGGGTGCGGGCGGCGGCCGGTCGCGGGCCTGAGGGTTGCACGCCGGGGCGCCGCACGCCTGAGGGTGTCGCGTCTGCGTCCATTGCGCCCATCGTATTGCCGCGCCGGCCTGGATCAGGGTTCCCGGACCACCCGGGCTAGAGCTTGCGGACCACGCGGGCCGGCGAGCCGAGCGCCAGGCAGCCGGCCGGGATGTCCCGCGTCACGATCGCCCCGGCGCCGAGCACGCTGTTGTCGCCGATGGTGACCCCAGGGCAGACGATCACGCCGCCGCCGAGCCACACGTTGTCGCCGATGGTGATCGGTCGCGCGGACTCCAGCCGGTCCCTGCACGGCTGCGGCTCCACCGGGGGCGGCGTCCGGGTCCTCGACGAAGGCGGCCGCGTACTGCGCCTGCAGGCGTACGGCGCGCTTGAACTGCTCGAAGCTGTCGGGGTCGTCGGCGATGTACCAGTCCCCGGCGAGCATGCGCTCGCGGTTGGTGCGCTCGATGCGCACGATCGTACATATCGGCTCGGGCTGACCAGCCGCGTCGGGCGCGATCCGCCTCTGTTTACTCTCAGGCGGGCAGGGCAGCAGGAGGCTTCGCGGTTCACCCCCGCGACCCGTGCACGGCCGTATCGGAGGCGCAGATATCAATGACCGAGGGCGGAACGTGACAGCGCGAGGCTCCAGCTCGGCCCGGACGAAGCTGCTGGTTTCGGCTGCCGCGGCGACGACAGCAGGCGTGGCCACGGCGCTGCTGGGAGCCGGTCGTGCCGCGCTCCTGATCGGGTGGGACGTGCTGGCGGTCGTCTTCTGCGCGTGGGTGTGGTCCACCGTCTGGAGTCTGGACGCGGAGAGCACCGCCGGACACGCCAAGCGCGAGAACCCCAGCCGGGACCTGGCCGATCTGGCTCTGCTCGGGGCCGCGGTCGCCAGCCTGGTGGCCGTCGGGTTCGTGCTCTTCGGGGCCGGCCACGCGCACGGGAACGCCAAGTACCTGCAGGCTGCTCTGGCGCTGGCCTCGGTCTTCGTGTCCTGGACGCTCGTGCACACGGTGTTCACGCTGAAGTACGCGCGGCTGTACTACTCCGGGCAGGTCGGCGGGATCGACTTCAACGAGCCGGACGACCCGCAGTACAGCGACTTCGCGTACCTGGCTTTCACGATCGGCATGACCTTCCAGGTCTCCGACACGAACATCGAGACCAAGGAGATCCGCCGCACGGCGCTGCGGCATGCGTGGCTCTCGTTCCCGTTGGGGGCCGTGATCATCGCGACGTCGATCAACCTGGTGTCCGGGCTCGCGAAGTGAAACGCGCTCGGGGTCTCGGCTCTGAAGAAGATCGCGTCCTTCGCTCTGCGTTTCATCTGCGCAGGTCTGCGCACAAGGGAAGCGTCAGACGCAGAGGTCGGGGCGGCGCACGTCGCCGGCCTGGCGCGAGAGGAGACACCATGATCCAGGCAGCGGACCTGCGGGAGTGGCGGACCTGCGACGTGGTCGATTCCGGCGGGCACAAGATCGGCTCTCTGGAGGCGGTCTACGTGGACACCAGCACCGACGAGCCGGCGATGGCCACCGTCCAGGTGGGGCTGCCGACCCGGCACCGGCTGGTGTTCGTGCCCCTGGACGGGGTGATCGTGGGGCCCGGCTACGTCAAGGTCAACTACGCCAAGTCGCTGGTGAAGGGCAGCCCGGCGATCGGCACCGACGACATTCTGCCGTTCGAGGACGAGGAAGCCGTGTTCCAGCACTACGAGCTGCCCTACGAGCCGGGCGCCGCCGGGGAGAGGCAGCTCGCCCGCCGCTGACCGTTCGCGCTCAACTCGTGCTCGACTCGTGCTCAACTCGCGCTCGACGGGAAGGAGCGTCATGGTCCTGTTCTTGCTCGTGATCCTCGCGGCGGTGGTGCTCGGCATCGTCGGCGCCGTGGCCAAGGGGCTGTTCTACCTGCTGCTCATCGGCTGCGTACTCGTCGCCGCGGACATCGTCTATGGCGTGGTGCGGCTTCGCCGGCCACGGCAACGGCAGCGGTGAATGCTTTCTGGCTGGCAATTGGCTGAGGTACGGAAACGGCGCCAGGTGATGCGCTCGCTGGGCAGTTGCCCGACGATCCCGGCGTCGAACTTCCGGTGGCTGCCCGCGACCTCGCTCACCATGGCCGGCGTCGGGCTTGGGGCCGGGTGGGGGCGAGCTTCTTGGCCGCCGTCACCATCTTGCCGATCTCCACGAGGTCGTCGGCGGTGCAGTCGGCCTGCAGCTGCGGGAACATGACCTGTTCCTCTTCGGCGATGTGCGCGTTGACCAGCTCCATCAGGTGCTTCAGCGTCGCCTCGAACGGCTCGTCGCCGGGTTGCATCGGTCAAAGCGCGTCCTGATCACGCGCGCATGTTCCTCGGTCGGCTGGGTAAACGGGGGCCCCTGTATCGGAATCAAGCCAGGAGTGCGACTGTGAACGGCAAGAAGGTGCGCGAGGTCATGACACCGACGCCGGTCCAGGTCCCGCCCGCGACCAGTGTGGGCGACGTGGCGAGCCTGATGCGGGCGCGGGGCGTCGGATCGGTGCTGGTGGTCGACGGGACCGGGATCGTGGGGCTGGTCACCTACCGCGACCTGGTGGTGCGCGTCCTGGCCAACGACCACGGCCCGGACTCGCAGGTCGGGGCCTCGGCGACGGTCCGGCCGCTGTGCGTGGCGGCGTCCGACGACGTGGACTCGGTCGTGGAGCTGATGCGGGCGTACTCGGTGTCGCGAGTCCCGGTCCTGGAGAAGGGGGTCGCGGTCGGCATCGTCTCGCTCGGCGATCTGGCCGCGGCGCGCATCCGGGCGTCGCTGCCGGGGGACGCCGGCGCCACCGCCTCGGCGTCCACCTCGGCGTTCCCCTTCGGTATCCGGCCCGGCACGGCCTGAGGGTTGGGCTCTTGGCGGGCAGCCGCACCGGCGGACGCTAAGTTCGTCCTCAACGCCTTCCCGACAGAACTGGAGCCGCCCCGTGGACGCTGACGTCATCATCGTCGGAGCCGGCCTGGCCGGGCTCACGGCCGCGCACGAGCTGACCTCGGCCGGCCGCAAGGTGGCGCTGGTCGAGCAGGAGAACGCCGCGAACCTGGGCGGGCAGGCCTGGTGGTCGTTCGGCGGGCTGTTCCTCGTGGACTCCGCCGAGCAGCGGCGGCTGCGCGTGCGGGACTCCTTCGAGCTGGCCTGGAACGACTGGCTCGGCAGCGCGCAGTTCGACCGCCGGGACGACGAGGACTCTTGGGGATACCGCTGGGCCCGCGCCTACGTCGAGTTCGCCGCCGGGGAGAAGCGCTCCTGGCTCGTCGGCCACGGCCTGAAGTTCCTGCCGACGGTCGGCTGGGCCGAGCGCGGCGACCTGCGCGCCGACGGGCACGGCAACTCCGTGCCGAGGTTCCACGTCACCTGGGGCACCGGGACCGGCGTCGTCGCACCCTTCGTCGCCTCGGCGAAGCGGGCCGCGGCCGCCGGGCTGCTGACGTTCCACCACCGGCACCGCGTCGACGAGCTCGTGGTCACCGACGGCGCCGTCGTCGGCGTCCGCGGCACCGTGCTGGCGCACGACGACGCGGCGCGCGGCGTCGCCTCGAACCGCGAGGCGATCGGCGGGTTCGAGCTGTCGGCGCAGGCGGTGATCGTCACCAGCGGCGGGATCGGCGCGAACCACGAGCTGGTGCGGCGGCTGTGGCCCGAACGGCTCGGCAAGGCCCCCGGCTTCATGGTCACCGGCGTCCCGGCCTACGTGGACGGCCGCATGCTCCAGATCAGCGAGCAGGCCGGCGCGCGGCTGGTCAACCGCGACCGGATGTGGCACTACACCGAGGGCCTGCGCAACTGGGACCCGGTGTGGGCCGGGCACGGGATCAGGATCCTGCCGGGGCCCTCGTCGATGTGGTTCGACGCCCTCGGCCGGCGGCTGCCCGCGCCGTACCTGCCGGGCTACGACACCCTCGGGACGCTGCGCCACCTGCGCACCGACCCGGAGATCGCGCGCTACGACCACTCGTGGTTCGTGCTCACGCGGCAGATCGTCGAGAAGGAGTTCGCCCTGTCGGGCTCGGAGCAGAACCCTGACATCACCGCGAACGACCGCAAGGCCTTCCTGCGCGAGCGGCTGGTCGGCAAGGGCGCCCCGGCGCCGGTCGCCGCGTTCGTGGAGAAGGGCGCCGACTTCGCCGTCGCGCGCGACCTGGAAGAGCTGGTCGCGAAGATGAACGCGATGACCGACGAGTCCCTGCTGGACGCGGCTACGCTGCGTCGGCAGATCGAGGCCCGTGACCGGCAGATCGCCAACCCCTACAGCAAGGACGCGCAGGTCCAGGGCATCCGCAACTCCCGCCGCTACATCGGCGACCGCCTGGGCCGCACGGCCACGCCGCACCGCATCCTCGACCCGGCGGCCGGTCCGCTCATCGGGGTGAAACTCAACATCCTGACCCGCAAGACCCTCGGCGGGATCCAGACCGACCTGGACTCGCGCGTCCTGACCGCGGACGGTTCGCCGATTGCCGGGCTGTACGCGGCCGGGGAGGTCGCCGGGTTCGGCGGTGGCGGCATGCACGGGTACAACGCGCTGGAGGGGACGTTCCTTGGCGGCTGCCTTTTCTCCGGGCGGACTGCGGGCCGGGCTGCGGCGGAGTCGACGGCGAGCTGACAGCGGGCTGACAGAATCCAGGCGGCAGTTCTGCCACGAATGCAGGAGGTCCCGTGCCGGAGGGTGATTCGGTGTTCCGCGCCGCCGCGCAGCTCCACGAGGCACTGGCGGGCGACGAGCTCGTCGTCGCCGACCTGCATGTCCCCGCGCTGGCCACGTCGGATCTGACCGGACGTCGCGTGCTGGAAACGGTGGCGCGCGGGAAGCACCTGCTGACCAGGGTCGACGGCGGCCTGACCCTCCACACGCACCTGCGGATGGACGGACGCTGGGCTGTCTACCGGGCCGGCGAGCGCTGGAGCGGCGGCCCGGCGTGGCAGATCCGTGCCGTCTTGGGTAGCGCGCGCAACACCGCGGTCGGGTATCGGCTGCCCGTGGTCGAGCTGCTTCCGACGGCCGAGGAGTCGACCGTCGTCGGGCATCTGGGTCCGGACCTGCTGGGCCCGGACTGGGACGCGCAGGAGGCGCTGCGGCGGCTGTCCGCCGATCCGTCGAGGCCGCTGGGCCTGGCCCTGCTCGACCAGCGAAACCTGGCCGGAGTGGGGAACGTCTACGCCAACGAGCTCAGCTTTCTGGCCCGCGTCCCGCCCTGGAGGCCGGTGGGGGAGGTGCCCGCTCTGGAGAAGACGGTGGATACGGCGCACCGGCTGCTCACGCTCAACCGGCTGCGCGTCGGACACGTCACGACCGGGGACACCCGGGCCGACCGCCGGAACTGGGTCTACGGCCGGGCCCGGCAGCCGTGCCGGCGGTGCGGGACGCGGATTCTGACGTCGAGCCTGGGGGAGCCGCCGCAGGACCGGGTCATCTACTGGTGCCCTCGCTGCCAGCCGGAGACATAGCCAATACGATCACGTCGAGGCCGGAGGCGATCGCTAATGATCCATCGGGCCCATCGGGATACGAGATCACCGCCGACACGGGTGAAGGGAAGACCTGCGTTTCTCCCACCTGCTCACCGGTAGCCAGGTCCCAAGCCAGAAGCGCTCCGCGGGCCTTGGGGATGACGCCGCCGGCTATCAGGCAGCGGCGTCCGTCGAGGACCGCGACCGTCAGCGAGCCCACCAACATCCCCGATCCCCGATCTTCCGTGATCTCGCGGATCAGCGTGCGGGTGACCAGGTCCCACATCTGTATTCTGCTACCGCCCCGCAGACGGACCCTTGTGGTGAGGATGACGGTCCGGCCGTCGATCTCCTCGGCCGCCAGCGCTATCACCGGCCCCTCGGTCGCGATCTCGCCCGGCAGGTCCCCGATCAGCGCGCCGGTGGCGAGGTCCCACAGCCGGACCTTGCTGGGGCCGCCGGCGGTGACGGCGATGGTTCGGCCGTCGACTTCCGTCGTCACCACTGACATCACCAAGTCGTCGGTCAGCGGTTCACCCCTTGGTGTGCCGGTGGCCAGATCCCACACCTGGGCTCCGTCCTCGCCCCCGACCACTGCGACACCGGCACCGGCACCGCCGTCGCTGTCACCGCCGTCGCCGAGCTTCGCCGTCGCCACCGTGAACACCTGATGCAAGCTGCCGCCCGAGAACGCGGTCGCCATCCGTTCCGCAGGAGGTATCGCCGTCACGTCCGTCGCGGGATACCTGCTCAGGCAGGGCCCCACCTGCCGCCCGGTGGTCAGATCCCACAGCCGGGCCGTGCAGTCCATGCCGGCGGTGACGGCGTGCGGCCGCTCGTCCAGCGTGATCGTGGCGACGGCGTGCACCGTGCCGAGGTGTCCGGCCAACGGCGCGCCGACCAGCCCTCCGGCGGCCGGATCCCACAGCCGCACCGTGGTGTCGCCGCAGCTGACGACGACCCGCCGGCCGTTCACGACCGCGGTGGCCAGATCCGCCACCGCATCGGCGTGCCCTGTGATCTGCTGGCCGGGCTTCTCGCGTGGAGCCAGCTCCCATGCCCACAACGTGCCGCGCGTGTGGTCCCCGGTGGTGGCGATGACCAGGCGCTCGCCGTCCACCACGGCGGTCGCCACCGCGGTCACCGAGTCGGGGGCGACCTGGAACGGCTCGACGAACTGTTGCTCGGTGTGCGCGTCGGCCACCCGCACCCGCAGGCCGTCGCAGCTCACCGCGAGGGCACGACCGTCCACGGTCAGCGGCGCGGACGGCTTCTCGGTGTACACCTCGCCGTCGAACTCGAACGTCGAGGGCACGCCCCGCACCACGTCGGCGAAGTCGGACGCGGGCTCGTCGCGGCCCTCACCGGTGGCCAGATCCCACACCCACACCCTCTCGCCGCGAGGCTCGGCCACAACCAGCGTGCGGCCGTCGACCACCTTCGTCCCCAGCGTGTCCGGGGCCTCGGCGATGTCCCACGCGAAGCGCAGGCGTGCGTCCACCGACGCCGTGGACCACGCGACCGTCCACGGACCGCCGTCTTGTACGTTCTCTGACATGCCCAGCACGCTACGCCTGCGCGGCGGCGAAGGGCGGCGAAGACTATCAGAGGTCTTATTCCTGGAAGATCAAAAAGCTTCCTGATCTGCGCATCTCACCAGTCGACCGACCTGTTGAACCTAGGCAGTCCGGGTCCCGTTTCGGGGCGGCGAGGTCTGTGTCCGAACCGGCAAGTTTGACCGAAGGAGGACTACACAGTGAGACGCATGGTGAGCGCGGTATGCACCGCAGCGGCGTTGGTGGGGGTGCCTGCCGCACCGGCAGCGGCCAAGGCCGGCGCCGCCGGAGCCACCGTCACGTACGCCGTGACGGCGGGCAGCCTCCCGCCCGGCCTGACCCTGCCGGCCCAGTCTTCCGGGCCCGGCACCGTCATCACTGGGAACCCCACGCAGGCCGGAACGTTCGACTTCACCGTCAAGGCGACGGACGGGAACCTGACCTCCACGCTGGCCTACCAGATCACGGTCACCGTGCAGGGCCTGCCGGACCAGCTGCAGTGCAGCACCGCCAACGGCAGCTTCCTGATCAACGGGACCTGCGTGCTGCCCGACTCGATCGCAGGCCGGGCCTACCAAGGCCACCTGCCTACCAGCCACAACGCAGGTGGCACGATCGGCATCATCAGTGGCGCGCTGCCTGCCGGGCTGTCCCTGTTCTCCACCTTCGGACCGTCCGGCGCGCTCGTCAGCGGGACGCCCACCACGGCGACGAACGTCAACAACACCTACGACTTCACCGTGCAGGGCACCGGTGACCTGGGCCAGCCTCTCTACCAGGCGTATCAGATCACTGTCGATCCCGACCAGCCGCTGGTCATCGTGCTGCCCGGCGTCGGTTCGACGCTCAGCTCGGGGACCGTCGGCGAGGCGTACGCGCAGAACTTCTTCCTGTCCGGCGGCGCCGCGCCCTACACCTGGGCCGTCGTGGGCGGGCAGCTACCGCCGGGCCTCGCGTTGCGGACGTTCAGCGACCCGCGTGACGCCGACGACGAACTCGCCGGAACGCCGACGACGGCCGGCACCTACACCTTCACCATGCGGCTCACCGACTTCATCGGGCAGCAGGCCACCCAGCAGTTCAGCCTGACCGTCAACCCGTGAGCTGATCGCGGACGGTGCTTCAGCGGTGAACCCGTGGGCGGTTCGGGACGTTTTGCGAATGAAGACCCATTCCACGGGCCGATGGATTGGCCGCATCGCACCAGGCGACGCGGTGGTTCGAACGGAAGAAGTGCACCATGAACCGTCTCATCGCCGTCACAGCCGGTGTGGGCGCCGTCGCGGCGCTGGCCGTCGGGTGTGGAAGTTCCAGCAGTTCCAGCAGCTCCGGCAGCAAAACGTCAAGCGCACCGTCCAGCGCTCCGTCATCGTCCAGCAGCGCACCCGCGGCCTCGGCCGCGGTCCACACCGAGAACTCCAAGTACGGCCAGATCCTGGTCGACGGCTCGGGCCGCACGCTCTACGTGCTCACCGCGGACAAGGGCTCGACGTCCAGCTGCTACAGCACCTGCGCGGGGATCTGGCCCCCGGACACCACGACGGGCACGCCGGCCAGCAGCGGCGTCACCGCCTCGCTGGTCGGCACGACCGCCAGGACCGACAACACCACGCAGGTCACCTACAACGGCCACCCCCTCTACACCTTCAGCCACGACGCCAAGGCCGGCGACGTGAACGGCGAGGGCGTCGCGACCTTCGGCGGCATCTGGTACGTCGTCGGCACCGACGGCAACGCCATCACCGCGGCCCCGTCCTCGACCCCGTCCACGACGCCGTCCACGCCCGCGCCGAGCACGTCCGGGGGCGGCTACAACTACTGAGATGCAGCACCGCTCGCCCGCGCCACAGCCCGCCGCACGCCTCGCAGCGTCGGCGGCTGTGGCGCTGGCCGCGGTGCTGCTCGCGTCCGGATGCGCATCGCAGACCAGCGGGCGGCCCGTGCCTGACGGCCACGCCGCAGCAGCGCGCTACCTCGCCATCGCGAATGCCGGAAACCAGCGCCTCGATATCGACTTCGACCATCTGGACGGACCTGACCAAGGCAATCTGCCCGCCGCGCAGGCCGATCTCCGCGACGCCTCGGCCACCGAGCATCTCTTCGACCGGAACCTTCAAGCCATCACGTTCCCGCCACCGACCGAGGCGGTTGCCAAGTCGCTGTTCGCCGTCAACGAGGCGCGCGCGGACCTGACAGCGACGGCGGCCCGCGTCACCTCGCTGGCCGGCCTGGCCGGATACGAGAAGCAGCTGACCGCCGCCGACGTCCCCGTGGAGAACGCCGTCAAAACGATCCGCCAGCAGCTCGGGCTGCCGCCGCCCCCGACAAGCTGAGCCTCAGCCGGCCGGGACGATCAGATCGATCCCCGGCGCGACGGCGACATCGAAGTGGTCGATCGACGACGCCGGTAAGGCGACGGCCGCGGGCACCGTCACGGTGCCGCCCTTCGCGCCGGAGGACCAGGTGGAGGCAGCCTCGGCGTGTCCGTCCTTGGTGACCGCGGTCAGCGTGCAGGTGTAGTCGGCCGGGACATGGCTCATCGTCACCTGGATCGACGTTCCCCAGGCCTCGGGGTGGAACCGGATCGAGGCGGTGATGCCGTTTAAGCCCGTGGCGGCGACGGCGCGCGTGCCCGGCGGCGTGCCGGAGTCGCCGCCGCCCACGCTGCCCAGGCCGCCCAGGAGGAAGCCGCCGATCCCGGCGGTGCTCGCCAGCAGCGCGCCGGCCGCGGCCAGTCCGAGACGACGGCGTCGGCGGGGCTGGCGGTGGTGGCGGCGGCGCTTGTTCGGCGCCGGGCCGGTCGGCTGCGGTGCCGCGCTCGGCGTGGCGTCGCGGGCGGACCAGGCGGCGAGCGCCGACGTCGCGCGGGCGCGGTCCAGGACCATCCGCACTTCGACCAGCTCGTCGTGCTCCTTCTGACACGCGAGGCACTCCCGCAGGTGTTTGCGCACCTGCTGCGACTCGGCCTCGTCCAGAGCGCCGAGCACGTACGCACCGAGGGCGATCCGCAGGTCCTCCTGCTCGCAGTGTGCCTGCCGCGGCTCGCCGGACCTGCCGTTGATCGCGTTCATGGCTCGAACCAGTGGTGGTCAGGGGTCAATGTGGCCATCGCCTCTGCCACCTCCCAACCTGGAGTCGCGATCGCAACGTCCGCACTGTGGACACGGTTGGGGGACGGTTCCGGTTCGATCTCCGCGTCAGTGCGTGTCGACGTCAGCCCAGCTCGACGATCTCCTGCACGACCGGCTGCAGATCGGCGTAGCGCGTGCGTCCGAAGAACTCTGCCGCGATCCGGCCGTTCCCGTCCAGCACGTAGGTCGTGGGGGTGGCGATCGGGATCCAGGGCCGGAAGCCGAGCGTCGCCGTCTCGTCCCCGTCGAAGATCGACGGGTAGGTGATGCCGTACTCGCGCTCGAAGGTCGTCCCGGCCGCGGAGTTGTCCCGGATGTCGACGCCGACGAAGCGCACGCCTTCAGCCTTCGTCTCGGCCGACAACCGAGCCAGATCCGGCGCCTCGGCCCGGCACGGGTCGCACCAGGACCCCCAGACGTTGATCACCACGACATGCCCGCGCAGGTCCGCGATGTCCAGATGGTCGCCGGTCAGCGTGGCTCCGGCCAGGGTCGGGGTGACGGTCCGCTTCTCCATAGCCAACACCCGGCCGTAAACCGGCGCTCCCGTGGACTTCGACCCGCCTGCCAGCAGGTCACGACCGAACACCGCGGCGCCGACGACGACAGCGACCACGACTACACCGGCCGGCAGCCTGCGGTGCCGCCGTCGCGGACTCACGGATTCGGACTTCGTCACGCTCACGGCGTCGGGTTCCCGCGTCGTGCTGTCACCGCTCATGACCCCTCCTATATTCCTAAGGACTATAGGAGATAGGCTCGGATCCCATCTCGCCGACCCCCGATCGGCGACAACCGGCCACAACCGGCGGCAAGCGGCGACAAGGAGAATCCAGTGAGCGACCCGGGACAGCTGGCCGCGAGCGGCCCGCTCCTGGTGGCCATACCGCTGGCGCTCGCCGCCGGTGCGATCACGTTCGCCTCGCCGTGCTGCCTTCCGCTGGTGCCCGGCTACCTGTCCTACCTCACCGGGACCACGGCGCCCGACGGCCAGTTCCAGCCGGCGGACGGAGCCGTAGCCGCGCGGCGGATGCGGCGGCGGGCAGTGGCTGGCGCGCTGTTGTTCACCACCGGATTCTCTGCGCTGTTCGCCAGCTATGGCGCGGCGTTCGGCGGTTTCGGCGCGACCCTTCTGGCGCACCAGCGCGGGCTCACGCAGGTGCTCGGCGCGTTCACGATCCTGCTGGGACTGCTGTTCGTCGGTGCGCTGAACCGGATCCCGTTCACCATGCGCAGCCTGAAGCCCTCCTACAGCCCTCGGGCCGGCCTCGTCGGTGCGCCGCTGCTGGGCGTGATGTTCGGCTTGGGCTGGACCCCGTGCATCGGACCGACCCTGGCCGCGGTACTGGCGCTGTCCGCCGACTCCGGCACCGCCGGCCGCGGCGCGCTGCTGGCAGCGGTCTACGGCATGGGCATCGGCGTCCCGTTCGTGATCCTGGCCGCTGCTGCGGGCACGGCGATGGGCCGGGCGACGTTCCTGCGCCGTCACGTCCGCGCGATCAACCGCGTCGGCGGCGTGCTGCTGATCGTGCTGGGTCTGTTGCAGGTCACCGGCGTCTGGACGCACCTGATGAACGAAGCCCGAACCTGGGTCTCAGGCTACGAACTACCGCTATGACCAAGCATCGGGCAGGTGTGGGCATACAGCGGGCAGTAGTTCATGCTGGCCACCGCGACCGCGGGCTCGGCGGCCAAGACGAACGGCACCACGATCAGCGCCAGCGCCGCGACGAGCCCGAGCCGCGAACCCCAGCGCGGCAGCGGACGCCGGCCGTCGATCAGGCGGCGGATCCGGTCGCCGACATCGCCGACGTCGCCGCCGGCGGCCAGCGCCGCGACCGGGGCGACCGGGGCGCCGGCTCCGGCCATCGACAGCAGCGCCTCGGCCAGCGTGAGCTCGTCAGTGCTCGCACACGCCGCGTCGTCGGCGGCCAACTCCACCAGGCGCCGGGTCTCGGACTCCGCGGTGGCGAACAGCGTGATCCGCGGGAAGGCGGCGGCCAGCGCGTCGGCGAAGGCCAGCGCGAGGTGATGGCGTCCGCGGACATGCGCGCGCTCGTGGGCGATCACCGCCGCCAGCTCGTCCGGCCCCAGCTTCGCCAGCGCGGCCGAGGTCAGCACGATGCGATGCCCGCGCCCGGGCAGGCAGTACGCGGCCGGGCGGCCGTCGGGGACCACCGACACGCCGGTGTCGCCGTGCACCGCCCCGACCAGGGCCAGGGTCCGGCGGTGCCGCGTGCGCTCGCGGCGGGCCGAGGCCAGGCTCCCGCCCAGACACCACAGCAACCGCGCGGCCACGGCCACGGCGAGCCCGGCGCCGACGGTGCTGACCGCCGCCCCGCCGGGCGTGGCGTACTGCGCACGCAGCGCCATCCCGCAGGCCCGCAGCAGCATCGCCAGGCCGCCGCTGATCCGCATCGTCGGCACCGCCAGCGCCAGTCCGGCCAGCAGCACCGAGGCCACCACCGCCGCGCACAGCGCCTGCCAGGCGACGATGGCCAGGCGCGGCGCGCGGGTGGTCCACGCTGCGCGGGTCATCACGCGCGGCCCGGCGACCGCGAGCACTGCGGCGTAGGCGGCGAGTATCAGGGCGATCTTCACAAGGCTCCGCCGCTCTGGGCCTCGAAAGTCTTGGCGGCGGCCAGCGCGGTGCGCAGCTCCTCGGCCTCGGCCGGGTCCATCTGCTCGACCAGCTTGACCAGGGTCGCGGTGCGGTTCGCGCCGGACTCGAAGACCTGGTCGATCAGGGAGGCGGCGTAGTCCTCGCGGGAGTGCACGGCGCTGTAGCGGAACGCCCGGCCGTCGCGGGCCCGGGTCAGCCAGCCCTTCCGGTGCAGGATCTCCATGACCGTCTGCACCGAGTTGTAGGCGATCGGCCGCTGGCCGTTGATGGCGTCGCGGACCTCCCGGACCAGCACCGGGCCGTCGGCGGACCAGACGAAGTCCATGATCTCGGACTCCAGCTCGCCGAAGCCGCGTACTGTCTCACCGAGCGCCATCCCACCACCTCCGCATGTCCTAACCAACTTAGAACTACGGCCACGATAGCGCGGCGTTCAAGATCGCTGGAAGCCGTCGCAGGCCGTGGCTTGGGCGCCCGGACTGCGGGCGGGTGTTGGCGGACCGGCCCTCGTGCCGTATTCTCCCAAACTACTTAGGTGGATTGGGGACCGGTCCGCCGCGACCCCGAGGAGTCTCCATGGCCCGTCGTCGATCCCGGGCGATACCGCTGGCGGCGCTCGCCGTCACCGTCTTCGGAATCGCCGCGTGCTCGTCGGCCAAGTCGACTCCCACCGCGGCGGCCGGCGGCGCGGGCACGGGTCCGGTGCGGATCTCGGTGCAGATCGCGCATCACAAGGTCAGCCCGGCCGACGCGGTCCACGACGTCCACCTCGGCGACGAGGTCGTGCTCACCGTGACCAGCGACGCCGACGACGAGGTGCACCTGCACGGCTACGACAAGGAGATCGAGATCGCCGCCGGCAAGCCCGGGACCATCGACTTCACCGCGAACCTGCCGGGGATCTTCGAGGTCGAGACGCACAAGTCGAACCTGCAGCTGCTGCAGATCGAAGTGAAGTGAGCCCGGCGATGCCGGCGGACATATCCCCGTCGAACGTCGTCATCCTCGCCCACGGCGTCGGCGGGCGCCGCGACCTGCCGATCCCGTTCAACTCGGTTCTGGTCGGGGGAGGGCTCGCCGTGGCGGTGTCCTTCGCGGCGCTGCTGGTGCTGTGGCCGACGCCGAAGCTGCGCGGCGCTCGGGCCGGGAGGGCGTTGCCGGGCTGGGTCACGATGGCCGTCGACGCCCCGGAGACTCGGTGGCTGCTGCGCGGACTGGGGCTGCTGCTCGGCGGGTTCACCGCGGTCGCGGCGTTGTTTGGCCGCGTCGATGACCTCAACCCGACGGCCACCTTCGTCTTCGTCGTGTTCTGGGTCGGGCTGGTGCCCGCTTCGCTGCTGCTCGGCCCGATCTGGCGACAGCTCAACCCGCTGCGCACGGTGCATCTGGCGATCTCCGCCGTGCTGCGCCGCGACCCGGTTCAAGGTTTCGCCGAGCTTCCGGCGGGCGTCGGCTACTACCCGGCCGCGGTGGGGCTGCTGGCGTTCACCTGGCTGGAGCTGGCTGGTCCGAACCGCGACGATCCGCGCGTGCTCGCGTTGTGGTTCGGCGTCTACGGCGTCGTCCACGTTGGTGCGGCGACCGTGTTCGGCTCGGGTTGGTTCGACCGCTGCGACGCCTTCGAGGCCTATTCGACGCTGATCGGACATATGGCGCCGATCGGCAGGCGCGCCGACGGCCAGATCGTGGTGCGCAACCCGCTGGACGGCCTGGCCTCGCTGGAAGCCGGGCCGGGGTTGGTGGCGATCGTCTCGGTGATGCTCGGCTCGACCGCTTTCGACGGCGCCTCGGCCTCCCCGGCCTGGGCCTCGCGCGTCCAGTCCGGGCCGCTCGGTGTGACGTGGGCGAACACGCTCGGCCTGGTCGTGGTGGTGGCTTTCGTCGCGGCCAGCTTCAGTGCGGTCATGTATCTGTCGACCCGGCTGGCCGGGACCGGCGATGTGCCTGCGGGTGCGGCGGCCGGACGGTTCGCGCACTCGCTGATTCCCATCGCGGCCGGCTACGTGATCGCGCACTACTTCTCGCTGCTGGTCTTCAACGGCCAACAGGCGCTGATCCTCGCCTCCGACCCGCTCGTGGACGGTGCGAACCTGTTCGGCACCGCCGGGCACGTCGTCGACTACCGTCTGATCAGCCTGAGTACGATCTCCCTGGTCCAGGTCGCTGGCGTGGTGATCGGCCACGTCATCGGCACCGTGTCCGCGCACGACCGCGCCACCGAGCTGTTCCCCAAGTCCCTCGTCCGCAGCCAGCTGCCGCTGCTGGCCCTTATGGTCGGCTACACCCTCGGCGGCCTGGCACTGCTGTTCTCCGCCTGAGCCGCACCCGGCGTAGCCGGAACCACCACCCATCGACTAATCTTCTTAGGAGATTAGGTATCCGGCCGCTGAGCCCACGCGGCCTCGCCGTAAGGAGCAGGCATGGCCACCGGGAAGAACACCAGCAGCAAGGCCAAGAGCGCCGCCGCCGCACGCGAACGCGTGGCCGCCGCGCAGGCCGAGGCGAAGCGCAAGGCCCGCCGCGGCAAGATGATCTTCCGCGGGATCCTGGTCCTGCTGCTGGCCGGCATCGTCGGCACCATCACCGCCGTCGTCCTGGCCTCGCAGGCCTCGGCGAACATAGCCGGGGTCAAATCCTTCAGCGGGCTCAGCCGCAACCACGTCACCACGCCGGTGACCTACCCGCAGACCCCGCCGGTCGGCGGCGACCACGCCCCGGTCTGGCTCAACTGCGGCGTCTACACCGCGCCGGTCGCCAACGAGAACGCCGTCCACGCCATGGAGCACGGCGCCGTCTGGGTCACCTACCAGCCGGGTATCGGCGCCGGCCAGATCGCCACCCTTTCCGCCGACGTCCACGGCAAGGCCTACACCGTCCTGAGCCCGTACCCGACGCAGCCCTCGCCCATCACCGTGACCGCCTGGGGCAAGCAGCTCAACGTCGACTCCGCCACCGACGCGCGGATCGCCAAGTTCATCAGCAAGTACATGCAGGGCCCGCAGACGCCGGAGCCCGGCGCCGCCTGCACCGGCGGCACCGGGACCCCGAACGGCTCTTGATGCTTGAGCGGCGTTACCCGATCAGGATCGTGATCCGCAGCTGCGGATCGGCGTAGATCTCAGCCTCGGAGAACCGCTCCGTGACCCACTGCTTGTGGGAGAAGAGAACGGTCTGGTCGGTGTAGTGCGGTGAAGAAGGGTTCGACGACTCGGAGTAGGTGAGGATGGTCCGGGCGTGCGGGCCGGACGGGGTCAGCTCGACGGTCATGACGAAGCTGGATCCGAAGGCGCCGTCGGAGACCGAGGAGTTCTGGCCCGAGTCAGGGGACGCCCCGACCACGTCGAAGCAGCCCTCCTCGTCGGAGCAGCCGTTCAGCGGGACGCCGTCCCATTTGTGGACGTCGCCGGGCGCGGCGTCCACCGGGATCTTCCTGGCCGTGAACTGCTGCACCGTGTCGGCCAGCGGGTGCTGCACGTTCGGGTCGTCGGCGACGAACCCGCCGGGGGTGGTGACCGGGTGCGCCGGGTCGAAGGGCACCCGCCACCACGTCTGCTGGTCGAAGCTGTTGGCGAGCTGCGTGAAGAAGGCCTGCCACAGCGCGCCGCCGTGGCTCCCGGCGTCGCCGCGGCCGTCCCAGGCCGCGAGCGCCGAGCAGGCGGCGCCGACGTCCACGCGGGTGCCGTCGTCGGCGGTCAGGACCGGGTTCGCCCTGCACATCGCGACGACCGCGTCCCGGGCCAGCTCCCCGCTGAGGTTGCGGTCGTTGAGCTCGACGGTCTGCAGATCGCTCAGCGTGAACCCCGGCGCGCCCAGGCCGTCGGTGCCGGCCAGCCGCTGGCCGATCATGGTCAGCCCGAGCCGGGTCCGCAGGGAGCGCGCGGTGGCGGTGTCGCCGTAGATGGCGGGGTAGCCGGTGATCGGGGCTGCCGGGTTGGTGAGCCAGGCGCTGTCGTTGGAGTTCGCGACGAAGTCGCTGCGGGTCAGCTGCGGGTAGCGGGACGGTCCGAAGATGCCGGGCGTGATGGCGTCGGGGTCGCTGCCCCAGGCGCAGGCCGAGGTCGAGCCGTCCATGATGAACACCTCCGGGAACGCCTGTTGGCCCGCGGGGGTGTCGATGCAGCGCGCGGCTTCGGCGTCGGTGACGTTCGGGACCACGCCGGCGTCGCCGTAGAAGGCGGTGCCGCTGGCGTCGGTGGCGATGGTGTTGATGAACGGAATGGCCTGATACGTGTTCTGCGCCTTGTGGAGCTGGTCGAGGTTCTGCGAGGTGTCCATCGCCAGCCACTCGTTCATCGAGCGGAGGTTGTCGGCGTTGGCGTCGTCGAGGGCGACGGCGCTCGTGGCGGTCCAGCCGTTGGCGAGTACGGGTCCGTACTTCGTGCTGTAGAGGGTGCGGACGACGGTCGAAAGCTTCCCGTCGGTGCCGCGCACCGTGACGGACACGTTCTGGCGCGTCATCGGCACGGCCTTGCCGTCGACCAGGTAGCTGGTCGGATCGCCCGGGGCCAGGGTCAGCTGGTAGAGGGTGAAGCGGTCCGCCGTCGACACCGTGTGGGTCCAGGCGAGTCCTTTGGTGTGGCCGATCTCGACCACCGGCGAGCCGTAGAGGCTGGCGCCGGCCACGTCGATCTTGCCGGGGATCGTCAGCTGGACCTGGTAGAAGCGGGCGTAGCCGGCCCAGGGGTAGTGCGGGTTGGCGAGCAGCATGCCGTCGTGGCCGGCGGTGGCGTCCTTGCCGAGGGCCCAGCCGTTGCTGCCGAGGCTCTTGTTCTGGGCTTGCATGGTGTTGGAAAGCAAGGTCGACAGGGCTGGCGCGGCGGGCGTCGCTGTCGTCCCGGCGGTCGTCCCCGCGGTCTTCCCGGCAGCCGGCGGAACCGCGTCGGCGATCGGGGCCTTGAAGTGCGCGCTTCCGGCGATCCTGTCCACGTCGAGGACGTTGTCCCACAGGTCCATCGCGGTGATCGGCCGCACCCACGCCTGCCCCCGGCAGGTGGCGTCGGGCAGGTTGGCCACGCCGGTGTCGCGGAGGTAGCGGTTGTAACCCGCGACGTAGCCGTCGACCAGCTGGCGGACCTGCGCCGTCGGGCCGAGCGGCGCCGGCTGCGTGAGCAGGTGCTGCACGAGGCCCGACTGCCGCACGCTCTGGTAATAGGTGTCGCTCTGCAGATTGGTGTTCCGACCGCTGAGCGGATCCTGCACGGTCGCGGTCGGCCCGAAGAACCGGGATCGGTCGCCGCTCACCGTCAGCATCCGGTCGGCCATGACGCAGATGTTGTCCTGGGCGAACGCGTAGCCGTACCCGTAGCCGAGGCTGGGGTAGTCGCCGGCGAGGATGTGCGGGATGCCGTATTCGGTCCTGCGGATGTCGACTGCGAAGTGGGCGCCGCCGGCGGTCAGGGCGGCGAGGGTGGTCGTCGCGCTCGTTGTGCTTGTCGTGCTTGTCGTGCTCGTCGTGGCCGGGGGACTGGCGGCAGATGCGGATACCGGGGCTGACGCCAGGGCTCCCGCGACGACGGCCACCGCGGCGAGCGCGGCCGCCATTCGTTTGGTGCGCAATGGGTTACCGGTCATGATCACCACGTTAGGCCGGTATCAGAGGCATGACATCCGCCCACGGGAGGGGTGTCGGGGTGGATCATCCTCCCTGGGGATGAGCCCACAGGGATGAGTGCACTGATGTACTCGCTCGTCCTGGCCGATCCCCGCTCGCCCCCGCCCCCGCACGCTTTGTCGACGTCTTGTCTGAGGATGCGCTCTCATCAGGACCTGGACTGCTATACTTGAACTCGTTGCGGTTGTGGTTCCAGAAACCTGTGTGCACCTACCGGTTGGAGACGATAGGTGCACTTCATTTGTGCCGACGCCATTTGGCCCCGCTGCCGTGGGTGTGCACCGACCGTAGGTGACGTGCCGAACGGTTCCACCGTCCACGCCCCACGTCTTTCCGGCTCGTTCGCGTGACCCCTCTGCGGTCCGGTGCGGCCCGGCGTCCTAGTGCCACGTGCCTCTTGAAGAAGGTTTTATGACCCGCTCCAACCGTTCCAGCCGTCCCAACCGCTCCTCCGAGCGCGACTTCAAGCAGAGCGCGGGCTCCGGCTCGCGTCTGTCCGGATCCGGATCCGGCTACCGCGCCGGCAACGGCGGCGGTGGCAGCGGCCGCCGGGCCGGGAACCCGTCCGCCGGCCGCCAGGGTTCGTCCGCGACCAGCGAGTTCGCCCTCCCGGTCACCCAGACCCCGGCGCTGCCCGCCGTCGAGGACTTCAGCGAGCTCGACATGCCCCAGGCGCTGCTCGCCACCCTGACCCGCCAGGGCGTCCTCACCCCGTTCCCGATCCAGGCCGCGACCCTGCCGAACGCCCTGGCCGGCCGCGACGTGCTGGGCCGCGGCCGAACCGGCTCCGGCAAGACCATCGCCTTCGGCCTGGCCCTGCTGGCGCGCACCGCCGGGCGCCGCGCCGAGCCCCGCCAGCCGCTGGCGCTCGTCCTGGTCCCCACCCGCGAGCTGGCCCAGCAGGTCACCGAGGCGCTGACGCCCTACGCGGACGCGGTCAAGGTCCGGATGGCGACCGTCGTCGGCGGCATGTCGATCGGCCGCCAGGCCCAGGCCCTGCGCACCGGCGTGGAGGTCGTCGTGGCCACCCCCGGCCGCCTGAAGGACCTGATCCAGCGCGGCGACTGCCACCTGGACCAGGTGACCGTCACGGTGCTGGACGAGGCGGACCAGATGGCCGACATGGGCTTCCTGCCCGACGTCACCGAACTCCTCGACCAGGTGGCGCCCGGCGGGCAGACCATGCTCTTCTCGGCCACCCTGGACCGCAACATCGACCGCCTGGTCCGCCGCTTCCTCACCGACCCGGTGACCCACTCGGTGGACCCCTCGGCCGCCAGCATCAGCACCATGGAGCACCACCTGGTGCACGTCCAGCCCGGCGACAAGAACGCCACGGTGGCCCACATCGCCTCCCGCGACGGCGGCCTGATCATGTTCACCGACACCCGCCACGGCGCCGACCGCCTGGTCCGCGACCTCCTCGCCAACGGCGTGAAGGCGGCAGCCCTGCACGGCGGCAAATCCCAACCCCAACGCAACCGCACCCTCACCCAGTTCCGCAACGGCCAGGTCACCGCCCTGATCGCCACCAACGTAGCCGCCCGAGGCATCCACATCGAAGGCCTGGACCTGGTCGTCAACATCGACCCCCCGACCGACCACAAGGACTACCTCCACCGAGGCGGCCGCACAGCCCGAGCCGGCGAATCAGGCACCGTGGTCACCCTGGTCCTCCCCACCCAACGCCGCGACATGACCCGCATGATGGCCGCCGCCGGCATCACCCCCCACACCGCCCACACCCAACCCGGCGACGCCGAACTCACCCGCATCACCGGCGCCAAGGTCCCCACCGGCATCCCAGTCACCATCCCCGACCCGGTCGTAGAGCGCCCCCGCCGCACAGGCTCCGGCGGCGCCAACGGCTCCGGCCGCAGCCGCCGCAGCCGGCCAGCCCACGCGACGCGCAACACCCAGGCGAACCCCGGCGCGCGCGGCCAGCAGCCGCGCCGGGCTCGGGGCGCCGCTTAGATTTAGAGCGGCGCGGGGGCTTGATGCACGCGGGGCTCAGGTGAGCGGCGCGGTTGCGCTGGGCGCCGGCGGTTAGCATCAGCGGGGCGGCAAGTGGGCCGGTGTGGCCAGGTTGCCGGTTCCGATGAGGACCGGTGCCTCGGCAGCCGCTCATGATGCCGGTGTGGCGAGCTTGCCGGTCTCGACGAGGACCGGTGCCTCGGCCGCCGCTCATGGTGACGGTGCGGCCAGGTTGCCGGTGCCGGTGAGAACCGGTGCCTCGGCCGCCGCCCATGGTGACGGTGCGCCCAGGTTGGCGGTCCCGACGAGGACCGGCGCCTCGGCCGCCACCCATGGTGACGTGGCTGCGCGGCTGGTGGTGTGGTGAGGGGGTCCGAAGGACCATGCGGGGTGTTGGTTCTGGTTCCGTTTACGGCGATGACGCGGCGAGGGACCCAGAACCTCGGCGACCACAAGCAGCACCGCCAGCAGGCAGCGCGACGCAGGCAACAGCGGATAGAAAGCCGAACAGTCGCGGGCCGGCGGCAAACAACCCGACGCGCGGGTCGCCCCCTCGTCGAGGAGGCCCGCCAGAGGCCTCAAGGCGCCCACCAAACGCGGCAGACAGCCGCCGACCCAAACGCGTGCGCAGTGACTCGGGCTCATGCGTGGTCTTGTCCACGAAAACCGGCGGCCGCCAGCGCGGCATGCGGGACTCAACCGAACTGCGTCCCCCTGCGAGGTCATCAAACCATGCGCGAAGCCGTAAAAATCGCCTGTAAAACCCCAGATCAACTGCACTCGCCCAGCCCAGCCCTACCCAGTGGCCGGTGCGAGCGCGGTTCCGGAAGACCTGCACTCACACCGGCCCGATCGACGCCGACACCGACGCTGAAGCCGTCAGCCCAACTGCGCTCCATCACTAAGCGCCCCGAACTCCTCGCTCGACAGCATCCGAGGCTCCCCAACCTTCAGATGCAGCCGGTCCGCAGTGGCGTTGCCGTTGATCCGATACTTGACCGTGTCAGCCACCAGGTAAGTCTCGCCGTTCGCGCTCCCGATGTACCCGGCCTGAATAGCGCCGCCGTCCTCGAGGTCGGCGACGTTGATCTCGTCGATGCCCTCCCAGTCGCTGAAGATGTTCACGTAGGACGGTTCGTCCAGCGCGCGCCGCTTGCCGTCGAGGATGACGTACACCATGGGGTTGTCCGCCGCCTTGACGCGAGTGCCGTTCTCAGCCATGAGCCGGTTCCTTCCGCACGAGTCTGCTAGCTCTGACGCCCCCCGTTGGATGCTAGGTAAGCCCGCCGCGCCGCACGCGCGGGCGTAGGCCGATGGGATGATCCGGCGACCCACAACCACAGCTGACCTGGACCGCTAGGCCGGGCTGAAGTCTGGGCCGGGCTGAAATCTAGGCAGGGCTGAAATCTAGGCAGGGCCGAAGCCTAGGCCGGCCTGAAATCTGCCTCCCGAAGCAACCGAACCCGCACCGTATCCCCCAAGAAGCGGTACTCAACGAGACCGTTGCAGCGCAGCCCGAGATTCCAAGTTGCGGTACCCGCCGGTAACGGCCCCAGCGCCGGTGCGCCGACGAGCAGAGCACCGTGGCTGTAACCCTGGCTGTAGAGCACCACGTGCTCATGCAAGTGCCCAGAGCCAATCAGCCTCACGGCGCCCGCCTCGACCAGAGCGCGCAGGCGCCCGCGCGACGTCAATCCAATCGACTTGTTGACGTGCAGATCCTCATCGAGGGAGTTGATCGCAGGGGGCTTGTGCATGAACACCCCGACCGGCCGACCATCCGCCTCCCGGAGACGTTCCTCCAACCAGCCCCACTGCTCGGCCTCCTCGGCGGCAAGATGGTTGTCGAACAGCAGCGAGTTCAGCCCGATCAGCTGCCACCCGCCGATAACAACCGACCACCGGTCGGCCCCGAAGTACCGCCGGAACCGCTCCAGCCGCTCAGCGCTGACCAGCCCGCGGAACGGATCGGGCGGACTGTCCCCGATATCGTGGTTGCCCGGAACGATCCGCCACGGCGTGCTGAGCCGCCGCATCTGGAATGCAGCGAACTCGTGGTCCCGATCGCAATCCGGGTCATCGTGCACGACGTCGCCGGTGTGGATGACCAGGTCGGGGCGGGTCTTCTCGATATAGCGCACTGCTGCCGTCCACATTTCGGTACCCGCCGCGAAATCGGGGGACAGGTGCGTATCAGAGACCTGCAAGACAGTCGTCTGACTGGGAAGGTTCATGACGCAACTCCTGGCTATGGCGATATGGTCTGCTTCATCAGGCAAACGCAAGCAAACGCAGGCTAAGCAGCTGGCCAGGGTCCACTGGAGCCAGAATTGGATTCTTCGCGGACCGTTCACCGCACCGAGATGCCGGCGCTCCTAGGGGAGTGGCGCAACGGCGCAGGCCCGCTCGCGCAGCGCCTGGCAGACGCCATCGAAGACGCCGTAGAACGCGGCGAACTGCTCCACGCCTGGATGCTGCCCTCGGAACGAAACCTGGCAGCAGCACTAGACATCAGCCGGAGCACGACGGCGCGCGCTATGGAACTGCTAGCCAAACGCGGCGTAGTCCGTCGCGTTCACGGCGCGGGCACCTTCGTCGCGGGCCGGTCCGGCGCGGCAGCCAGTACAGCAGCCAGCGCAGCAGCCGACACGGCTGCGGCCACCACCCGGGCACTGCTACCGCGCGGCCTGCGTGGAAAGTACCGGCTCGGGAGCGACACCGACCCAGGCATCGCCGCCGCCACCTTCCCCGACGTCACAGGCCTGCCGCGCGAGGCGCTGACCCTCAGCGCGGACGATCTCCTCACCGCACAACCGAACGGCGCCAAACCAGGCAGCGGCTACGCCATCGCAGGCCTCGACATCACCCGCGTAGCCATCGCCGCAGCACTGACCGCAAACGGCCTGCCGACCACACCAGAAGCCCTCGTCGCGACCACAGGAGCCACGCAGTCGCTCTCACTAACGTTCGAGATGCTGCTTTCCCCCGACGACATCGTCATCGTCGAATCACCGACCTACCCCACCACCCTGGAACTCCTCCGCCGCATCGGCGTGCGCATCGTGCCGGTCCGCACCGGAGACGGCACCCTCGGCGCCGACGCGCTCGTGCGCCTGGCCCGCAAGACCCGCGCGACAATGGCCGTGGTCATGGCCACCTGCAACGTCGCCACCGGCCGCAGCCTCCCCGACGCCGACCGCGCGACACTCGTCCACCTGGCACAAACCGGCGTCGTAGTGCTCGACGACCGCACACTCGCCGACTACCACCCGACCCCGGCCCCCACTCCCATCGCAGCGCTCGCCGAACACCGGAACATCATCACCGTCGGGTCGTTCAACAAGATCTACTGGGGCGGCCTGAAGATGGGCTGGATCCGCCTGCACCCGAGCCTCGTCGAGACCGCGGTGCGCATCAAGTCACGAACAGACGCCGGATCATCGATCCCCAGCCAGATCCTCCTCACCAAGCTACTGCCGCACCACGCCGACATCACCGCGCACCGCCAGTCCGAAATGCAACGCCGCACTCACCTCACCTCAGCGTTCCTCCACGACGAACTGCCCGACTGGCGCAACGAGGCCGCCGGCATCGGCCCATCCCAGTGGATCCGACTCCCACTACGCGACAGCGCCGACTTCGTCGCCTTCGCCCACGCGCACGGCACAACGGTCGGGTACGGAGGCATCTACCGCAGCGACGGCCGCCCCTCACCACACCTCCGCACGACCCTGACCTCCAGCGACGAGCAGATCCTGGCCGCCCTGCACAACCTCCGCGACGCCTGGTCGGCCTTCCCCGCCACCCGCGGCCGCCGCCGCTAGGGATGGTTGGGACATCATGGCGTTCCGACTTCCGGTGAGCTCACTGCAGCGAGGGTGCATGACGACGAGATACGCGCTGATGCGGGAGGACGCGTCCGGGCAGGAGCGCCTGTTGGGCCACTGCGTGGACGTCGCGGGCCTGTTCGCGGATCCGCCGGTGCTTCCGCTGGAGGCTCTGACGCTCGGCGGCTGCAAGCTCACCGAAGCGTTCCACGCGTCGGTCGGTCGGGCGATGGCAGACGGCACGAGTCTCGGTGAGCTGCTGATCGCGGTCTGGGACGCTGGACGGCCCCTGGACTGGTGGACGCTCTCCGACGTCACCGTCACGGCCCGTGTCGTCGACCCCGCCGATCGCGAGCTGCCGCAGCTCAGGGCGCGGGCCCGAGTCGGCGAGCCGACGCGCGGCCGCGCCGAGCCGTTCGAGGCGACGCGCTTCGTCGTCCACCATGACGGCGAGACCGTCGGAACCTGTCAGAGCGTCGCAGGCCTCTACGACGGCCGGTTGGAGCCCTCACCGAGGCCCCTGGACCTCCTCGGCTGCACGATGACCGAGGAACTCGCGGCGGTGCTCGCCGACCCCGACGAGGACGAGTGGTTCGCCCTGGTGGCGCTGGACCGGACCGGCCGGCCGATGGCGCGCCGCAGCCTCCTGCTGCGGGTCGCGGACGTACAGCCCTCGGAGCTGGGAGCCGGTCTCGTGGACATCGCCTTGTTCGACGGCGTCTACGACCCTCCGCCGCTGGCGGCGGGCCAGGTCTGGGACGACTGGTACGAGGGGGTCCCGGACGTGCTCGGGACCTGGGCGAGGTACGGCCCCGCCGGACGTCTGGAGTGGCTGATGCTCGCACTCGGCAACCATGTCGGCCGCGAACCCGACGTGTCCGGCCGGACCTACCACGTCGGCCACGAAGCCGTCACGGACGTCCGCGCCCTGCACTGCGCCCTCGGCGAGGCCCTGCGCGGACCGGGCCGTTACTACGGCTGGGGCTTGGACGCGCTGGACGACTGCCTGGGAGCGGGCTTCGGCGTGCACCCGCCGTTCACCGTGGTCTGGCAGGACTCGGCGAAGATCCGGCAGGCATTGGCCGACAGCCGAGACGACAACGAAGACGACGCCGTCGACGGCGTGGCGCACTTCGAACAACTCGTCCGGATCCTGGAGCGGAACGGGGTGACGGTCGTCGGCGTGACGCATGACAACTCCCCAGATACGAGCCTGGCAGACGACTGTTCATAGGATGAGGGCAAAGCTCCCCGCCAGCGGGACCCGTACCAGGAAAAGCACCGGCGGTGCGCAGTTGTTCCTGAGCCCGCGCACCGTGGAGTGGCACCTGGGGAAGACGTTCGCCAAGCTGGGGATCTCCTCCCGGCGGGAGCTCGACGGGGTGCTGTCCGGCGCCGGCCGTTGAGAGCGGCTCGAGCGGTCGTCGATTACGAGCGGCCCGGGACTCACCTCCTGGACGCCCCATTCGGCCAGCGCCCCCGAGTCGGCGATCTCGGCATTTCGCGGGTCTCGGGGAAGGCGGATGTCCTGCGGGATCGCGCTCTTCTCAAGTGGTGTCGACCGGGCAGGCTCGGGGAAACTGGACGAGAACAAACGGCTCCCTTGCCCACCTACAGCGCCATGCACTGCCACGCCCACGTAGAGTGCTGTTGCCACAGGGAGGAGCTTGCGTGTACACCGTTTCTGACCAGACCGGACGGCGGTTCGGCAGCGCCGAGGGCCGAGGCCGGACGGCATGCTGACCGCGGACGGCCGACTCGGGCACGCCGGGCTTCGGCCCGTCGCGCAGGCCCGGCTTCGGCCCGTCGCGCAGCGGCTCACCGACCCGAAGCCGGGGTTCTAGATGCGCCGGGCGGGAGCAGTCCTTCTCGCGTTGACCGTGGGGTGCGTTCTGGCCGACTCGGCCGTGGTCACCCTCGCCCTGCCGGAGATCTTGCAGCGCCTGCACACGACGGTGGGTCAGGTCGCGTGGGTGCTGATCGCGTTCAACCTCGTTCTCGCCGTCGTCGCCCGGCCTGCCGCGTGGTTCTTCAAGAAGCAGGATCCGGCTGTCTGGTGCGCCGTCGGCATCGCGGTGTTCGCCGGGGCTTCGGCGATGTGCGCGGTCGCCGGTTCCATGGGCGTCCTGATCGCCGCCCGGTCGATCCAGGCGGTCGGTGGTGCGTTCGCGGTGGTCGGGAGCCTTCAGCTCCTGGTCGACGAACTGAGCGAGCGGCGGGGGACGGCGTGGTGGATCGCCGCCGGCGTGTTCGGGACCGCTGTCGGTCCGGTGGCCGGTGGGTTGCTCACCGATGCCTTCTCGTGGCGCTCGATCTTCATCGTTCAGGTGCCGATCGCGGCGCTCGCCGTTCCTGCCGCGCTGGCCAGGCGCCGCAAGAACGGGCAGGGCCCCGCCGAGGACGTAGAGAAGCACCCTGTACGGATCCAGCCGAACATCGCCTTGGCGCTGCTTTCGGCAGCGCTGACCGCGGCGTTGTTCCTGTTCGTGCTGCTGCTGGTCGACGGCTGGCGTCGGTCGCCGGCGGTCGCAGCCGTCACGGTCTCGGTGATCCCGCTCGCGGCGCTCTTTGCCCGGCCGCTGATCCGGACGCTGCGTGCGGGGCCGATGGCGCAGACGATGTCGGGGTGCCTGCTCATCGCGGGCGGGCTGGCCGGGTTGGCGCTGCTGCCGTCGGCCGGTCTGGCGTGGACGATCGCGCCGCAGGCGCTCGTCGGACTCGGGCTCGGGCTGACGTTGGATCCCCTGACGCTGCAGGCGATGGACGGCCGCACGCCGCATTCCCTGCACGGCGGCTGGACGATCGCGGCCCGGCACGCGGGGGTGGTGCTGGGGCTCGCGATTCTCACGCCGGTTTTCGTCGCGGATCTGCGCAGTGCCCAGCCGCCCGCTGAGGAAGCCATCACGGCGCTGGTGCTGAACGCTCCGCTGGCGCCCCAGGACAAGATCACGATCGCTCGCGGGCTCGCCGATCAGCTGAAGATGGAGGGCGGCCGGGTGCCCGACCTGGACCCCGCGTTCCGACAGCTGGACCTGCCCGCGGTGGAGAAGCCCGCTGCGGCGCAGCTTGAGCGTGATCTCAACGCTCAGCTCGAACGGGCCGCCACGCATGCGTTCCGCAACGCCTTCCTGATCGGTGCGGGACTCGCGCTCACGGCGTTGCTGGCCCTGATCCCGGTTCGTCGAGGGGGTGCGCGATGACCGTCGTGGACCGCCTGCGGGCGGCGGCGCTGCCCGCGCTGGCCGTCGTGCTGGTGAGCGGGGTGCTGGCCGTGCAACTCGCCAACGGCGGCGGCAGCTACAGCCCGCTCCGCCCGGCCGCCTCGTGCGTCGTCCAACCGGCCAGCTCGGTGTCGACGGGGATCGACGGCCTGACCGAGGAGGTCGTCCTGACCGGCCTGGAGGCCGCCGCCTGCCAGCTCGGCATCTCCCGCGAGGCCTTCGCCCTCCAGATCGCCCAGCCCGGCGCCCACACCGACGCGCAGATCAACGCACTGCGAGCCGGCCTGCTCACCGCCATCGACACCCTGAAGGCAGCCGGCAAGCTCCCGAAGGCATCGCAACTCGTCCGCGAGGCGGTCGACGCCGGGGGCATCACCGGCTTCCGCAAGATCGCCATCGGCGCGATCCCCGACGCCCTCATCGACAAGACCCTGACGACCGACGACGTCCTGCGCCGCACCGTCAACGACCTCGACCTGCGCACCCTGCTGACGAACCTCGGCAGCCGCCAGCAGCTGACCAAGCAGGTGGACGCGGCTGTTACGAAGGCGGTTATGGAGCGGCTTGCGGCTGACTTTCACATTGGTTCGTGACCGGTTGACTGTGGGCGGCGTCGCAGGGCGACGCCGCCAGGAGAGTTACGACGCTTCCCAGTCCGCGAACACGCCTCCGCACAGTACGTCGAGGGTGATGCCTGGCAACGGGAATCTGGC
Source organism: Catenulispora rubra (assembly GCF_015356825.1). Lineage (GTDB taxonomy): Bacteria > Actinomycetota > Actinomycetes > Streptomycetales > Catenulisporaceae > Catenulispora > Catenulispora rubra. Next base: position 41,417 of record NZ_JAACYW010000063.1, read on the forward strand.
GCCGCCCTCGACGATGAAGAGCCCGTGGTAGTGCTTGGGCTGGTTGCATTCGGGGGCTGACGACTGGTAGCCGCCGTAGCCGTCGGTCCATTCGATCCGCGCCGTGCCCTTTGCCCCTGGCGCCAATACGGGTGCGGGGTTCCCGCTGGGCGTCGTCGGGACCCGGGTCGGGGGGAGCTTGGGTTCGGCGCTCCACAAGGTCACGGAGTCGTCGAGGCGGCATGTTGTGGTGCTCTGGTTGGTGAACGTGACCGTGATCCCGAGACTGCCGCCGGCGATTCCCGTATGGATAGCCGGTGTCGGGCCGAGCTGGCTGGCTTGGCAGGTTGGGGGTGCTCCGCCGATCTGGCTGGTGGATGTGGACGGCGACGTGGATGTGGTGGCCGGGCCGACCGGCGGCGGAGAAGCCGCGCGGCCTGGGACGACCAACGCCGCGGCGACCGCCACACCGGTGACGGTGGCGGCCACCGTTCCGGTCACCAGCACCCGCCGCCGGTGGTTGCGTCGGCTGCCGATGTGGCGCAGCTCCTCGGCCGCGGGCAAGGGACGGGCCGCGCAGTCGGTGCGCACGGCGGCCAGCAGCTCTTCGAACTCAGGCATCGGTGACTCCTCTCGGGCCCGATTCGGTGGCGGCCGCCGGGTCCCGGCGGTCCAGGGATTCGGCCAGCGCGGCGCGGCCGCGGGACAGCCAGGACTTGACCGTGCCGACGCTCGCGCCGGTCTCCGCGGCGACGTCGCCGATCGGCAGGTCGAGCAGGTAGTGCAGCGCCAGCGCCGTGCGTTGCGGCACCGGCAGGGCGCGCAACGCGGTCACCAGGAGGACGGTGTTCTCCGAGGGCGGCGGCACCGGGTCCGGTGACCGCGCGGCCGCCGCCGCCCGGCGCCGGACGCCGATCCGGCGCCAGCGATCCGTAGCCAGTCTGGAGACGACCATCCGTAGCCAGGCTTCAGCCTGGTCGTACTGCGCCAACTTCGGCCAGCGCTGCCACGCTCGGACGTACGCTTCCTGAACCAGGTCCTGAGCGGCTGACATGTCGCCGGTCACTACGTACGCGTACCGCATCAGCCGGGGCGATGTCCCCCGGTAGAACTCGTCGAAACTTTCAGCGTCTGCCACTGTGCCCCCTCTCCGCCGTGCTGCCAGTCACTCAAGCAGTCACCACCAGACACGGCCGGGTGGGGTGAAAGGTTGCGGGAGCGGGGGGAGCGGCGGCTACGTCAGCGGCGGCAGCGGTAGCGGCGGCGGGAGGTTCGGCCCAGTGGTGGTGGACGGAACCGGTCGCGTAGCGTCGTGGATATGACAGATGCTTTTGCGGGTGTTCGACTGCTCGGCCCGCCGGAAATGGACGGCGAGTACATAGCGCTGAGTGAGCACGATGTAGTGCACTTGCATGACTACGAGCGAGTTTATGCAGTGCCTGGCCTTTACGAGTACGTCGTTCAGGAGCGGCTGCAATGCAGATCGCCGCAGGTTGTGGCCGAGGGATTCGTGAAGGCGGCCGCGCGCCTTGACCTGGACCTGGACCTGGGCCTGGATTCGGTGACGGTGCTTGACGTCGGGGCCGGTACGGGATTGGTTGGCGAACTTGTGCGGCGCGGCGGTGTGGGGCGAATCGTCGGGGTCGATTCGCTGCTGGCGGCGCGTATGGCGTGTCTTCGTGACCGGCCGGATGTCTACGTCGACTATGTGGTGGGAGACTTCTTGCTCGGTGACGCATTGCGCGAGGCGCTAGGTCGGTACTCCTTTGGGGGATTGGTGTCCGCGGGAGCGTTCGGCGGCACGCATGCCACGCCGCGGGCGCTGGAAAACGCGCTCGCGGTTTTGCTGCCAGGCGCGCCGGTGGCATTCACGATCGATGAGCGGTGGATGGATGAGGCCGACCCGGACGGGTTCGGTGCTGCGGTGAAACGGCTGGTGGCCGATGGAGGTTTCGTCGTGACGGAACGGACTCGCTTTCTGCATCGGGTGACGACGACGGGGCAGCCGATCTTCTACGAGCTCATTACGGGTCACGTTGGGTGAGGTGCGGAAGGCTCGTCTGATGCTGCACAGCCGTACGACGCTGGCCGAAATGCGACGTGTCTCCGCGAGCTGCCTGTCTCCGGAAAGTTGATTCGGATGCCTGGGGCGGCATCGGTCGCAGGCAGGAGGTGGAGGTCGGTCTGCGGCCGGCGGTGATGTCGGAGGCTGTCTGTGGCGTGGCTGTCTGCGGCGGCATCGGCGTGGTAACGGCCGCGTAGACGTGAGTGCAGGGCTCTGCGAAACTCTCGACAACCCGAGAACAGGAGTCCAGCATGTCCCTTCTCGATCCCGCCATATGGTCCGGCAAGGCTTTCATCGGCGGTTGGACCGCCGTTTCCGGTGGCACTGGGTCCGTTGTTGAACCTGCCACTGGTTCGGTGCTTGAGCGCGTTGGTATCGCGAGTCCTGATGACGTTGCCGTCGCGGCAGAGCGTGCTGTGGAGGCCCAGAGTGCTTGGGCGCGGCTGCCGTACACCGAGCGTGCCGCTGTGTTGCGGCGGGCTGGTGATCTGTTCGGCCGGTATGCCGAGGAGATTCAGGGCTGGTTGATTCGCGAGGCCGGGAGTATCCCTGGGAAGGCCGCCTTTGAGACGGTCACTGCTGCTCAGGAGTGCTACGAGGCTGCGGCGCTCGCCTCGCGTCCGGTTGGCGAGGTGTTGCCGTCGGCTGAGCCTCGGCTCAGTCTGGTGCGTCGGGTGCCGGCTGGGGTGGTCGGGGTCATCGCGCCGTTCAATGTGCCGCTCATTCTTGGCATACGTTCGGTGGCGCCGGCGCTTGCGCTCGGTAACGCGGTCATTCTAAAGCCGGATGTGCGCACGGCGGTGTCTGGTGGCGTGGTGATTCAGCGTGTGTTCGAGGAGGCTGGGCTGCCTGAGGGGGTGCTCAGTATGCTGCCGGGCGGTGCTGAGGCCGGGGCGGCGTTGGTGGTTGAGCCGCGGGTGCGGGTGATTTCTTTTACCGGTTCGACGGCGGCGGGGCGCAAGGTCGGCGCTGCTGCGGCCGAACATCTGAAGCGTGCTCATCTGGAGTTGGGTGGCAATTCGGCGTTGATCGTGTTGCCGGATGCGGATCTGGATCTTGCTGTTTCTACTGCTGCGTGGGGGTCGTTCTTCCATCAGGGCCAGGTTTGCATGACCACTGGACGCCACCTGGTGCATCGTTCCGTTGCTGAGGAATATGTTGCGCGTCTTGCGGAGAAGGCTGAGCAGCTGCCGGTTGGGGATCCGGCGACGGAGCAGGTGGCGCTGGGGCCGATCATTGATGCTGGCCAGAGGGATAAGATCCACGGTCTGGTTCGGGCGAGTGTTGATGGTGGGGCTCGGTTGGTGGCTGGTGGGACTTATGAAGAGCTCTTCTATCGTCCGACTGTGCTGGCTGATGTGACGGATAGCTCGCCGGCCTATGCCGAGGAGGTTTTTGGTCCGGTGGCGCCGGTGCGGGCTTTTGATGACCTTGACGAAGCTGTCGCGTTGGCTACGGCGTCGCCTTATGGGCTGGCGCTGGGGATTCTGACTGCTGACGTCATGCGCGGGTTGGAGCTTGCCGAGCGGATTCCTACTGGGCTGGTTCATGTTAATGACCAGACCGTCAATGATGAGGCGGTGGCGCCGTTCGGCGGTTTCGGGGCTTCTGGGACCGGGGTGCGGTTCGGGGGTGCGGCGAATATCGAGGCGTTTACTGAGACGCGGTGGATTACGGCGCGGGGGACTCAGGCGCGGTATCCGTTCTGAACGGGGTCGGGGTACGGTGCCGGGCATGAGCGAGACCCCGGAGAGCGGTGAAGTCGCGGATGTTGAGGGCGTGGCTGGGGCTGTGGCTGGCGCTGTCGGCATGGTGTGGGATGCGGATGGTGGCGTGGGCGTTGACGCCGATGGTGGTGGTGATGGCAACGGCGCTGGCGGTGGCGCTCGCGTTGGTGCAGGGCGGCGCGATCCGTTGCTCGTTGATGTCTTCACCGGTATCCGGCGAAGGTTGAGCGCGACGGGTACTGACCTGGTGATGCTTGCTGCCGCGCGTCCGCAGGATGGGGTGGATGCTTATGTCGATGCTGCGCACCGGCATGGCTTGGACGGCGTGATCGTCATGGGCGTTGATGAGGGGCATCCGGCGCTTACTGCGCTGACTGCTTCTGGGTTGGCGTGTGTGGCGGTGGATTTGCCGTTGTATCGGAATCGCACGACGTATGTCGCTTCCGATCATCGGGCTGGGGCGGCTTCGGCGGTGGGGTATCTGCACGGGCTTGGGCACCGTGCTATCGCGACTGTGACGGGGCCGCTTTCGCTTATGCCGACTGTGGAGCGGTTGGTCGGGTATCGGTTCGAGATGGCTCGGACGGGTACGGCGGTGCGGGCCGAGTATGTCGTTTCCGGTGAGTACACCGAGGAGAGCGGGTACGAGTGCGCGCGGCGGCTGATGGCGCTGGCCGAGCCGCCGACCGCGGTGTTCGCCGCTGACGATCGGATGGCGGTCGGGGTGCTGCGGGCGCTGGGGGATCTTGGGGTGGCGGTGCCTGGGGAGGTTTCGGTTGTCGGGTTCGATGATGTGGAAGCGGCATCGTTGGTGCGGCCGGGGTTGACGACGGTGGCGCAGGACCATGCGGGGATTGGGGCGGGGGCTGTGGAGTTGTTG
>NZ_JAACYW010000630.1 GCF_015356825.1 Catenulispora rubra
GCGCTCCGGGTGGGTTCGGTGGACCGGAGGGCGCGCCGGGGCAGATGCCGGGACCGGGCGGGATGCCGGGTCCGGGGCCGATGCCGCCGCTGTACGGCTACGGGTATCCGCCACCGCGGCCCATGGTGACCAGCGCGGTCGCGATCGTGGCGCTGTGCCTGTTCTGGGTTCCGCTGGCCGGCCTGATCCTGAGCATCATCGGAATGGTGAAGACCGCCAAGGGCAAGGCGCGCGGACGCGGCCTGGCCATCACGGCGCTGGTGCTGTCCATCCTGGTGACCGCCGGCGCCGGCCTGCTGGGCGGCGTGATCGCCTCGAAGCCGTCGGTCCTGGACCCGGGATGCACGCGCGGCAAGACGGCGGTGCTGGAGCAGTCGAAGCAGATCGAGGCCGACTCCAACAAGGGCGACCAGAACGCGGTCCAGAACGACCTCACCAAGCTCATCAGCGATCTGGCGACGGCCGCCAACGACGCCAAGCGCAGCGACGTGCGCTCGACGGTGCAGGCCGTGCACGACGACTACGCCGCGATCGCCACCGGGAACGGCGACCAGACCAAGCTCCAGTCCGACCTGCAGCAGATGGACCACCTCTGCACGTACGGGAAGTAGCTTCGCAGGACACGGAAAAGTCCGCCGCCGACCGGGACACGGTCGGCGGCGGACTCTTTCGGCGCTGTTGACCTATGCGTGGGTGCTGGTGGCGGGTAGGTGCGGTTGGTTTGTGGGTTTTAAGGGCTTTTTACGGCTTCGCGCATGGTTGGATGGCCTCGCAGGGGAACGCAGTTCGGTTGTGCCACGCGGCTGGCGTTGGCGGCCGGCGGTGAGTCTGTGCACGACCGCGCGGCGGTTCGGGTGGTCGCGGGTGTCGTGGCGGCGGGCGGCGGTGTGTGTGTTCACGGGCGAAGGTCAAGGGCGAAAGGCGCCTCCGGCGGCGCCTGCGCGGCGAGCGGCCTCGCTCCGGGGGGTGGGGGCCGCGTAGTCAGGCGGCGGACGCTGCTTGTGGTCGCGTTCGTCCCGGGAACCCGGGACAACCCCACCTGTGGGATAGGTCCCCGCACCTCGTACCCGACGCCTCACCGCCGCGTGTGCGCACCGAGTGGACCCCGTCCACACCACAGGCGGGGTTGTCCCGGTTCCCTCGATGCTCCTATGTCAAGTGGTGGGGGTTGTGTTCTTGGGTTTTTGCGGTTGTTTGTGCTAGTTGGGGGGTGATGATGCGGTGGATCTCGTTGGCGATGTAGCGTTT
>NZ_JAACYW010000631.1 GCF_015356825.1 Catenulispora rubra
CGGCAGCCGGCGCAGAGCTCGCACTCACTCACGCCGCCGTCGTCGATCCCGTCAGTGGCCTGACTCGCCGGGACACCACCGTCCTCATGCGCGGTGACCGCATCGTCCTGACAGGCCCGTCCGCGCACCACCACCGTCAGCCCGTCCGGCTCGTCCCAGACCCGGACCAGCGCCTCGGCGACCCCGGAGTGTTTCAGCACATTGCGAAGCGCCTCACGGGTCGCGGCCAGCAGCGCGGCCCGGCGCTGCGGCGTCAGGCCGTCGTCGCCGTCCGCGCCGTCCACGCCCTCGGCCGCGTCCAGGCGCATCCGCAGCCCGTCCCGCGCCAGCTCGGTGCTCAGCCCGACCAGGCCCTCGACCACACTCGGCGTGCTGCGCGCCTCGGTGCGCCGGGACAGCTCCCGGCGCAGCGCGACCGCCTCGGCGTGCGCGACCGCGCGCACCTCGCGCAGCCGGCGCGCCGCGTTGTCCGCGTCGCCCGGCAGCGTCAGGGCGATCGCCTCAAGGGTCTGCAAGACGGTGTCGTGCAGCGAGCGCCGCACCCCGGTCCGCAGCCGCTCGGCGTCCCGCTCCAGCACCGCCAGCACTCCGGCCGACACCAGCACCGCGACCAGCAGCACCGCGACGTCGCCGAGGAACGAGGCGGTCACCACCGCGACGCCGCGCGACCGGATCGCGTCGGAATCGGCGACCATCGCCAGCCGCACGACCATCCCGAGCGAGGCCGCGCCCAGCCCGGCAGCCACCCCGCGCACCAGCGTCCACAACGCGACGCAGCCCGCGAAGTACTGCCACGACACCTCGACCGCGCGCACCGACGGAGTGGAGATCGCACCCATCGCCAGATTCCCGGCGACCGCCAGCAGCGCGTCCACGAGCAGCACCAGCCGCACCGGGACACCGTGCAGCGCGCCGAACCCGAGCCCGGCCGTGGCGGCCACCAGCGCCGCGCACAGCGCCAGGATCGACACGCTCCCGGAAGCCCCGAAGCCGCCTACGTAGACCAGCGCCGCGGCGGGCAGTACCCCGATCTGGAACGCGAGCGGAAGGAACACGACATACTCGGCCCCGTCGGCGCCGGACCAGTCCCGGGCCGCCAGATTCCGGATCCGTGCGCGCCTGGTCGGGACTCCCGGAACCCCGGGAACGCCGGGAACGCCGGAAGCGCCCGGAGCGCCCAGCGCCCCCGGCCGTCCCGCACGCTCCGCCGCCCGTGCCGACACAGTCCCCGCCCGCCCCGCACGTCCCGC
>NZ_JAACYW010000632.1 GCF_015356825.1 Catenulispora rubra
GGGCGGCTTCGGGACTCGGTCCCGGCTCGGGGCTCGGGTCGAGCAGGAATGCGGCGTAAGCGGCGCCGGGGGGAGTGGCGGAGGCGGTGTCGGTGGTGGTCGGCGGTATGGCCGGAGGGCGTGGCAGACCGGGCTGGCGAATACGGTCGGCGGGGGGACCGGGACGCTGATACGTTGCTTCGGCTTGCTGGTCCGGCGGCATGATTTCGGCGGCGCCAGAGAGCTCGAGCTGGCGCATGCGGTCGGCCGGCGAGCCTGGGTGCTCATGCGCTTCCTCGGCCGCGCTGAATCGTGGCAGTCCCGCCTGGCGCATGCGGTCGGTCGGCGAGTCGAGTTCTGCTGCGAGTTCTCCCGCTTCAGGTCGCCGCCGGTTGCCGATGCGCTTCGGCAGCGGAGCCAGCGTGTTCGCCACGTCGAGCGCGGTGGCGGCGACCGAGTCGAAAGCCGTCGTCTCCGGCTCCGCCTCCGCCATGGTGCGCGGGGGATCGGCGGCGGCCGTGACCTCCAGCCAGGCCGCGAGTTCGGCCTCGCGCCTGGCGATGTCGTCGAGCACCGCGTCGGGGAGCCAGGGGTCGGCCGGGGCGACGAGGGCTGCGATCTCCGGGGCTGTCGGGCGCTCGGCGGGGTCCTTCGCCAGGGACGCGCTCAGGATCTCCGTCAGGTCGGCGGGCAGGCCGTCGAGCTTGGGCGGCTCGTGCACCACGCGGTAGAGCAGTGCGGCTCCGTCGCCGGCGCCGAAGGGGCTTTGGCCGCGTGCGGCGTAGGCGACCACCGCGGCCAGGGCGAACACGTCGGAGCCGAACGTCGCCGGCTCGCCGACCGCCTGCTCCGGGGACAGGAAGCCCGGGGAGCCGATCAGCGCTCCGACCCGGGTCAGGCCGATGTCGTCGAGGGCGCGCGCGACACCGAAGTCGATCAGCCGCGGTCCGTCGCGGGCCAGCAGCACGTTCGAGGGCTTCACGTCCCGGTGCACCACGCCCGCCGCGTGGACCTCGGACAGTGCCAGAGCCAGTCCATGCGTCAGGGTACGAAGGCCCGCGTCGCCGAGCGGCCCGAACTCCATCGCCGCGTCCGTCACCGACGGTCCCGGCACGTACTCCGACGCCAGCCACGGCAGCTCCGCGTCCGCGTCCGCCGCGACCACCGGGGCGATCAGCGCCGCGCCGCGAGTCCGGCTTCCGGCGGCTGCGCCACCGCCGCAGCCAACACCAACGCCGCCGCTGCCACCACTGCTAACGC
>NZ_JAACYW010000633.1 GCF_015356825.1 Catenulispora rubra
GAGCCGCCTCCACCCCCCTCGTCGCCGGCCGCTACCGCCTGGTCTCCGAGATCGGCGGCGGCGCCATGGGTGTCGTCTGGCGGGCCCGCGACGAGGTCCTGGGCCGCGATGTGGCCGTCAAGGAGCTGCGTCCCGATCACGGCATGAGCGGCGCGCAGGTCCGCACCTCGCACCAGCGCGCGCGGCGCGAGGGGCGCATCGCCGCGCGGCTTCAGCATCCGAACGCCGTCGTCATCTACGACGTGGCCGAGCACGACGGCCGTCCCTACCTGATCATGGAGTACGTCCCCTCGCAGAGCCTCGGGGACATCCTGGCCACCGGCGCGGTGCTCACCCCGACCGAGGTGACCAGCATCGGCGCGCAGCTGGCCTCGGCGCTGACCGCCGCGCACGAGCGGGGCATCGTGCACCGCGACATCAAGCCCGGCAACGTGCTGATGACCACCGACGGCACCGTGAAGCTCACCGACTTCGGCATCTCCCGGGCGGCCGGCGACGCGACCGTCACCGCGACCGGCGAGATCCTGGGCACCCCCGCCTACACCGCGCCGGAGGTCGCGCAGGGGCATCCGGTCGCGTTCCCGGCCGACGTCTTCTCGCTCGGCGCCACCCTGTACGCCGCGGTCGAGGGCACGCCGCCGTTCGGCGAGGACCACAACGCCATGGCCACGCTGCTGCGCGTGGTCCGCAACGAGATCCGGCTCCCGAAGCGGTCCGGTCCGCTGACCGACACGATCATGCGGATGCTGAGTCCGGAGCCGGTGGACCGGCCGACGATGAAGCAGGTCTGGCAGGGCCTGGACACGCAGTCGTTCAAGCCGCTCCCGGTCGCCGACCTCAGGGCCTCAGCCCCGGTGACGAAGGCGTTCGAGGCGCCGTCGCCGACGCTCGTGGTGACCGATCCGTTGTCCGCGAAGCGCATGGCGGCCACGTCCGAGGCGGGCCCGAAGACGCCGCGCGCCACCTCGACGCCGGTGCCGGCACCGACGCCGGCGCCGATCCTGGCGCCCCTACCGACCCCCACGCCGACCCCGAGCTCGATATCGTCCCGGGTCACGGCGCCGCCACCGCCCTCGACCCCAGCGCCGACCCCGACCGCGACGCCGACCACCCAGCCGACCTCGACCCCGGCCACGTCCACGACACCGACCACCTCATCGACCACCTCGTCGGCCAAGTCCTCGACCACCTCGTCCTCCGCGGTCCAAGGCGCGACACCGACCTCGGCCATGAC
>NZ_JAACYW010000634.1 GCF_015356825.1 Catenulispora rubra
AGAGACAACCAATACTTGCATGACACAACCAACGGCATTGCGAGGAGGCCCGCCAGAGGCCTCAAGGTGCCCACCAAACGCGGCCGCCAGCCGCCCACATGACGCGTGCGCAGTGACTCGGACCGGCGCGTGGTCGTGTACGCGCAAACCGCCAGCCGCCAGCGCAACCTGCGGGGCACGGCCGAACTGCGTCCCCCCGCGAGGTCATCCAACCATTGGCGAAGCCGTAAAAATTCGCCTGTAAACCCACAGAGCAACCGCACCCACCAGCACTCACCAGCACCCCCACCAACCCACTACCGTAGATCCCATGGTGAACCTGACCCGCATCTACACCCGCACCGGCGACGACGGCACGACCGCCCTAGGCGACCTGAGCCGGGTCCGCAAGACCGACGCGCGCCTGGCGGCCTACGCCGACGTCGACGAGGCCAACGCGGCCGTGGGCCTGGCGGTGGCCTTCGCGAGCAACGACCTGGGCATGCTGCACGACGGGATCAGGACCCTGCTGCTGCGGGTGCAGAACGAGCTCTTCGACCTCGGCGCCGACCTCAGCACCCCGCCGGCGGAGAACCCGGAGTTCCCGCCGCTGCGCATCGAGCCGGAGTACGTCGAGCGCCTGGAGGCGGCGTGCGACGAGTGGAACGAGACGCTCACCAAGCTCCGCTCCTTCATCCTCAACGGCGGCACCGTGGTCGCGGCGCAGCTGCACGTCGCGCGCACCGTCGTGCGCCGCGCCGAGCGGAGCACCTGGGCCGCCGTCGAGGAGTACGGCGACGCCATCAACCCGCTGGCCGTGAAGTACCTGAACCGGCTGTCGGACCTGCTGTTCATCCTGGCCCGCGTGGCGAACACCGACTCGCACGGCGGCGACGGCGACGTGCTGTGGGTGCCGGGCGGGGAGCGGTAGCCGCCGACGGGCCCCAGACCGAGCGTGCAGCGGCCCCAGAGCAGCCCCAGACCGGGCCTGCCAGCCCTCAGAACGAGCTCGGAAACCCCGTGCCGCCACCACCACCGGCACCCGCACCGGGATCGGTAGGCGGCGTCCCAGACCCGCTACCACCGCTGCTCGACTCCGAACCGCTAGCCGGCAACGCCGACGGAGCAATCGTCCCCGTCGAAGTCGCAGTCCCTGTAGGCCGCACCCCCTGCACCGGAGGCGCCGTACTCGAAAGCCCGCCACCAGCCCCCACCGAAGGCGCACCTGTAGAC
>NZ_JAACYW010000635.1 GCF_015356825.1 Catenulispora rubra
GCCGGGAAGTGCGTGGTGGTGGGGCGCAGCGCGTACCAGACCAGGGCGGCGCCGGGGAGCAGGGTGGCGATCTCCGCGGGGACGGTGAGGCGGGCGAAGCTGCCGGCGATGAGGGAGTAGCCCAGGCCGACCGCGCCCCATGTGATCATCGGAGAAGTGGGGTGGGTGGCCTGCAGCGGAATCGGTGCCGTCCGGGCCCCTGCGGCAGCCGGCTCGGCGGCGGCCTCGGCCCGACGGCCCATGGGCACGGATTCCTGCGTCATCGCGGCTCCCGCTTCCTCTTTCACCCCGCTGGTCCGGCGCGTGTTCACCGGGCGTTCGCGGACGTTCTTGTGCAGCGCCGATACCCGCTCTGGCGTGCAGCTACACACCGTTTCCACCATGGCCGCGGAGCGTGATCGACAGCTTTTGCTAGAGATCATCATGCCCCCGCGTTCGACCGGGACGGCGCAGGCTGCTGTGATGAAGGGGTGTGTACAGCCATCGTGAGTGTCGATCCCGCCTCGGAGTACCCGGTGCTGCTGGCCGGCGTGCGTGACGAGTTCCACGACCGGCCGTGGATCCCGCCGGGCCGGCACTGGCCGGAGCACCCTGAGCTGATCGGCGGCCAGGACCTGCTGGCGTCCGGGACGTGGCTGGCGGTGGACCCGACCGTGCCGCGGGCGGCGTGCGTGCTGAACGGCCGCGGGCCGCTGGCGCCGGAGTCGGGGCGGCTGTCGCGGGGCGAGTTGCCGCTGCTGTTCGCGTCGACCGGGGCCGTGGACGGGCTGGAGTTCGCGCGCTACGACCCGTTCCACCTGATCTGCGCGACGCTGGAGGCGGTGTTCCTGCTGAGCTGGAACGGCGAGCAGCACGAGCGGCAGGAGCTGGGCCCGGGGCTGCACGTGGTGGTGAACAGCGGGCTGGAGGGCTCTGACCCGACAGAGGGGCCGGGCACCGAGGCGATGCAGGCGCGGCTGGACTTCTTCCGGCCCCGGCTGCTGGCCGCGGCCAGGCCGGAGCCGGCGCCGAAGGTGCCGACCGAGAAGGCGTGGGGGCCGTGGCTGCCGCTGGTGGAGGGCGACGGGCTGGACCCGGCCGACGACCGGGCGCTGCTGGTGCGGCGGGAGTTCGGCGAGCGGACCTGGGGGACGACGTCGGTGACGCTGGTCGGGCTGCGGGCCGGCGGGGTCCGGTACGACTTCAGCGGGCAGCCGGGGGATGCGGGGGC
>NZ_JAACYW010000636.1 GCF_015356825.1 Catenulispora rubra
GGACGGGGCATCCGTTGTGGCCGGTCGTGATGAAGGTGCAGGCGGTGATCTACGCCATTCGGACCGGCGGGGATGAGATGCCAGAGTCCTGAGTAAGTGGTGCTCGCTTCCTTCCCTGCTCTCGCGGCAAGTTGACGCCGTTAACATCGGCCGGGCAGACTGGCTGTGGCGGCAAGTTAACGCCGTCAACATTGAGAGCGGGGAGTTCATGATGTCTGTACTGCGTAGTCGGTTTGCTGTGGCGCTTGTCGCTGCTGCTGTTTCGGCGGGGACGGCCGCTACCGCTGCTGCCGCGGCCGTCGCTCCGGGCGTGCCGGTCGTTTCCGTCACCGGGCAGGGGAGCGGCAACCTGCCGGGCGACCTCTTCCCGCAATGGGCAGGGGACCCCATCGACTTCACCATCAACGCTCAGGCGACGCCTGATCCATCCGGGACCTTCCAGGTCACCCACCGGCGCTCCGATGGATCGCTGTACACGGAGTTCTCCGGAACCGTCGTCTCCGTGACCGCGGCTGGGCAAATGGCCGTGGTGAACGGCGTGATTACGGCGGCTGACGATCCCGCCAATCCCGGCCTCACTCTCGTCGGCGCCAAGGTGGCGATGACGTTCGACGAGCGTCCCGATGGCACGCGTGTGGGGTTCGTCTGGGGGTTCGCGGGGCAGCCGGTCGCTGAGGGGCAGGGTGCTGTTCCGTTCTTCCCGCTCTCCAGTAGCTCGGTTGTTGTCAACAGCGGCGGCCAGCCGGGGCCGACCAGTGACAGGACCCTGACTGGCGGCCAGCCGAGCCAGGTGCCGGCCCGGCAGCTCAGCGGCACGGTCACGGGGGTCGATCCGGCCACCGGCGGGTATTACATGCTGACCACCGACGCGGGCGTCGCCGCCGGGGCTGCGACGACGACGGCTCAGGGTACGTTCACGTACTCGCTCTATCAGCCTGACATCGCCAAGTCGACGAGCTACAGCGGCACGATCGGCTGCCTGGACATCGGCGGCGACGACGCCGTGGCGACCGGCCAGATCACCGCGTCCAGCGGCAACGCGACGCTCGTCGGCAAGCGTGTGGCCTGGTCGGTGTACGACAACGGCACGGACAACTGGGTCTCCGGCCTCATCGACTCGGCTGCCACTCCGGTCCACGCCTGCCAGGGGCCGATTCCCGTCGCGGTCGGGACCGGCGGCCATATCGCTGTTACCGGCTGAGGGA
>NZ_JAACYW010000637.1 GCF_015356825.1 Catenulispora rubra
AAGCAGCATCGACCACCCAGCCTCCCGACGACGACCACGCCACCCCAACCTCCGACACCGGCGCACCACCGGGCGGCGATCCACGCGCCAAGCCGGGAGGCACCGCGGCGGGCCGCGACGACGCGTGCCGCGAGCACGCATGGAACTCGGGGCCACCGCGTGCGGTGCCGGACGCGCCGACGGGGTGGAGCGCGCGCATTTTGAAGGTCGTGCCGGTGGCTGCCGGCGCTGACTTCGACGGCAGCGCGCCGACGAACCGGATTCCGGCCGAGCGGGGGAGTGGGCACGTCGCGCGCGAAGGTGCACGCATGGCGTCGGCCGAAGCTGCGAGTGCGCTAGCCGCCCGTGCCTCCACCGGGCAGGCGAGTGCGCGCATGGAGCCTGCCCAAGCCGCGAGCGCGCTGTCCGGCTGGTCCTCTGCCGAGCATGGGAGCGTCCTGATCGTGCGTGGCGGCGCGCGCAATTTGCCTGCTCAAGCGATGAGCGGGGCGGCGGGCTGGTATTTGGCTGAGCACGCGAAAGTCCCACAGCCTGCCGTTCTTGCTGGCGCGCTGATTGACCGGAGCCTTGTCAACCAAATGCTTGACCTGGTCGCGCGCGATGGCTCACTCATGGTGGCGAGCGAGCTGGCCGAGCGGTCTTTGATCTGGCCAGCGAACGTTTACTGGCCTGCCGAAGCGCCCGGCTGGCCGATGGCCGAGCGAGCCACAGACTTTGGCGCGCGAGTCGCAGGAGCGGACATGTCAGCAGCTTGGCCCCGGGCCGAGCGGGCAAGGACTCTCGCGGCCGAGCGAGCTGGCGTGCCGTATGCCCGCAGCGCCGCGGAGCGTGCGCATCTCCTTGCCGCCACTCCCATGGGTCGCTGGTACCCGGCGCCGATTGTGCGTCGCTATGTCGTGGCGATGGCGCGGAGCGCTGCGGGGCGGCAGACGTGCTCGCCGCATGCGGCTATGGCTACTAGTCCGGCGTTGGCTGGGGCGTCGGTCGGTGGGGTGGTCGTGGATGTTGAGGGCAAGGTTGCGCGTCCCGGCATCCAGATGCTGCCGGTTGGGGCGCGGGTCTATGAGGCGTTGGCTGCGGCTGGGGGTGCGTTGCCGGGGGTGGATGTCACCGCGCTGGATTTGGCGCGGCCGGTTGCTGATGGGGAGCAGTTGCGGGTTGGGATTGCGGGGGCGCCGGGTCCGGT
>NZ_JAACYW010000638.1 GCF_015356825.1 Catenulispora rubra
GGAGCCCTCCTTCTCCCGAAGTTACGGAGGTATTTTGCCGAGTTCCTTAACCACGGTTCACCCGATCGCCTCGGTATTCTCTACCTGACCACCTGTGTCGGTTTGGGGTACGGGCCGCTAGGTCCTCGCTAGATGCTTTTCTCGGCAGCATAGGATCACCCACTTCGCCCCTACGGGCTCGGCATCAGATCTCAGGCTATGTGTGTCGCGGATTTGCCTACGACACGCCCTACATCCTTACCCCGGGACAACCACCGCCCGGGCTGGGCTACCTTCCTGCGTCACACCATCGCTTGCCTACTACAAGTTCGGGCCGCCGGCTCCACCACACCCGGTTCCCGAAGGAACCAGGGGGCTTAACGGGCTTAGCATCACCTGATTCAACACTGGGCGGACCTTCGCGGGTACGGGAATATCAACCCGTTGTCCATCGACTACGCCTGTCGGCCTCGCCTTAGGTCCCGACTCACCCTGGGCGGATTAGCCTGGCCCAGGAACCCTTGGTCATCCGGCGGCGACGTTTCTCACGTCGCATTCGCTACTCATGCCTGCATTCTCACTCGTGCAGCCTCCACCCCTGGGTCACCCCGGGACTTCACTGGCTGCACGACGCTCCCCTACCCATCCATACGCCTGGCCGCCTACTACAGCGACAGGCTACATGTATGAATGACACGGCTTCGGCGGTGTACTTGAGCCCCGCTACATTGTCGGCGCGGAATCACTTGACCAGTGAGCTATTACGCACTCTTTCAAGGGTGGCTGCTTCTAAGCCAACCTCCTGGTTGTCTATGCGACTCCACATCCTTTCCCACTTAGCACACGCTTAGGGGCCTTAGCCGGTGTTCTGGGCTGTTTCCCTCTCGACGACGAAGCTTATCCCCCGCCGTCTCACTGCCGCGCTATCACTTCACCGGCATTCGGAGTTTGGCTGATTTCGGTAAGCTTGTAGGCCCCCTAGACCATCCAGTGCTCTACCTCCGGGAAGAAACACACGACGCTGCACCTAAATGCATTTCGGGGAGAACCAGCTATCACGTGGTTTGATTGGCCTTTCACCCCTAACCACAGGTCATCCCCCAGGTTTTCAACCCTGGTGGGTTCGGGCCTCCACGCGGTCTTACCCGCGCTTCACCCTGCCCATGGCTAGATCACCACGCTTCGGGTCTAGGTCGCGCGACTC
>NZ_JAACYW010000639.1 GCF_015356825.1 Catenulispora rubra
CACGGCGGGCTTGCTCGGGGCTGATGGTTCCGGGTAGCGGTTCGCGGTGAGCGGCGGCGCTCGCGATGAGGCTCGGCCGGTCTGTCCTTCGGGGCGGGTCGGCCGAGCCTGTTTCGGATAACAGGCCCCAGGCGGCGAGAAAGCGGCGGCGCCGGCGGCGAGTTTGGCTGGGGCCAATGGCTCGGGTAGCTGTGCGCGGCGGCGCAAGTGATGAAGCCAGTGGTGGCTCACGGTAGGCAGCCGGTGGGCCAGATGCCGGGCAGGTCGGCGCGGGCCACCCCGTACTGAGCCAGGAGCAGGTCGTAGACGGTGGTGACGAGCGGGCCGCCGGGGTGCAGGCGGACGGCCGGGACGCCGCGGGTGTGGATCTCGCCGCGGCCCTGGCCGTGCCGGCCGCCGTCGGTGTCGAAGCGGGGGAGCAGGACCTCGGTGGGGATGGCTTCGGGCAGGCCGAGCAGGCTCAGGCGGGGTTCGACGTCGTTCAGGTCCAGGTTCCAGCGGCCCTCGCCGGAAGCGGTCCAGCGGAAGCCGAGGGAGCTGTTGGGGACGACGGGGCGGTTGGTGGCGGCGTCGAGGATGACGGTTTTCCAGGCGGCGCCTTCGGGTTCGGCGTCGGCGTCGTTGACGCTTCCGTCGCCGCCGAGCGAAGGAGCACATCATGAGCACCGAGAGCACCGAGAGCACCGACATCCAGGACCGCATCGAGCGTGAGACCCTGATCGCCGCCTCCCAGGACCGGGTCTGGTCGCTGGTGACCGAGCCCGGCTTCTGGGTCGCGCCGACCGGCGCCACCGCGGTCGCCGGCCAGACCACCGTCGCGCACGATGAGAAGTACGGCGACTTCCCGGTGCGGGTGGAGAAGGTCGATCCGAAGAGCTACGTCGCCTACCGGTGGGCCAGCGCCTACAAGGGGGAGCAGCTGCGCGAGGGGATCACGACGCTGATCGAGTTCACGCTCACGCCCGAGGGCGACGGCACCCGGCTGCGCGTGGTCGAGAGCGGCTTCGCGGTGCTGGACGGGAGCGAGGACGTGCGGCGCGGGGCGCTGAAGGACAATACGGAGGGTTGGGCTCAGGAGATCGCCGCGCTGAAGGCGCGTGCTGAAGAGACGGCGTGAGGTCGCAGGGGGTTTCGATGGACGGGGCGGTGCTGGGT
>NZ_JAACYW010000064.1 GCF_015356825.1 Catenulispora rubra
CCCCGATCCCCCGATCCCCGTGGTCCCCCCGGCTGCAAGCGGTACGAGGCGTCAGCCGTCGGCCGCGATCGCCCGCAGCACGTTCATCCGTGAAGCCCGGAACGCCGGGGCCAGGGCGGCCAGCAGGCCGACCACCGCGGCTCCCAGGAACACCGCCACGATGGTGCCGACCGGGATCGCCAGGGTGCTGATGCCGATCCCGGACAGCACCCGCTGGGCGGCCACGCCCCAGGCCAGTCCCAGGCCGACGCCCAGGGTCGCGCCGAACAGCGCTATCACCACCGACTCCAGGCGGATCATGCGGCGGGTCTTGCGGCGGCCCATGCCGATCGCCCGGATCAGGCCGATCTCGCGGGTGCGCTCCACCACCGACAGCGCCAGGGTGTTGACGACCCCCAGGATCGCGACCACGATCGCCAGGCCGAGCAGCCCGTAGACCATGTTCAGCACGCCGCCGACCTGGTCGTGGATCAGCTGCTTGTAGTCGGTCTGGCTCTTGACCGTCACCTGCGGGAAGGGCGCCAGGTCGGCCTTGAGCGCCGCGTAGGCCTGGTCCTGCCGGCCCTTGTCGGCCTTGGCGAACAGCAGCTCGGAGGCCGGCTGCGCGGACGCTGGTAGCGACTTGCCCAGCGTGTCCAGCGAGACGTAGCCGTCGCCGTGGTTGAACACCGTCTTGTCGCTCAGGATGGCCAGGACCGGCAGCTTGAGCGGTGCGCCGCCGTGGAAGGCGACGGTCAGGACCGAGCCGACGGCCGCGTTCCGGGTCTTGGCCTCGGCCGCCGGGATCGCGATGCCCTCCTTGGTGAACACGTCGGACAGCGAGCCGGACGTGGTGGCCGCGTCGAAGTCCTGCGTCAGGGTCGGCGAGGAGGCCGAGATCACGATCGTGCCGCCGCCCTTGCCGTCGCCGGAAGCCCCCGACACCGCGGCGTTCACGAACTTGTTCTCGGTGACGTGCGCCAAGCCGGGCGTCGCCTGGGCCTTGGCCAGCACCTCCGGGGTGATCTCCAGACCGCCGTTGGTGGTGATGATGTAGTCCGCGCCGACGCTCTTGTCCATCTCCGAGGTCGCCGAGGTGACCAGCGAGGAGCCGACCACGGCCATCCCGGACACCAGCGACAGCCCGATCATCAGGGCCGCGGCGGTGGCGCCGGTCCGGCGCGGGTTCCGCAGGGCGTTGCGCTGCGCCATGGTGCCGACCGAGCCGTAGGCCGCCGGCATCCAGACCCCGAGCACCCGGATCACCACGCCGGCCAGCAGCGGGCCGAGCAGGATCGCGCCGATCAGGGTGACCAGCACGCCCAGGCCCAGCAGCAGCCCCCCGGTCGCGGTGGCGCCGTTGACCGCGCCGCCGACCAGGGCCGCCGCGCCGCCGCCGGCGATCGCCAGGCCGATGCCGTTGCGCAGCCAGGAGGCCCGGCGGTCGCCCGGGGTGCCGGCCTCGCGCAGCGCCGCCATCGGCGTGACGCGGGCCGCGCGGCGGGCCGGGACCCAGGCCGCGAGCAGGGTGACCAGCACACCGACCGCGTAGCCGGCGATCACCGAGGACGCCGTCACCGACATGTCCGAGGCCTGCAGGTTCATGCCGACGGCGTTCATGATGGCGATCAGGCCGTAGGCCAGGCCCGCGCCGGCGGCGATGCCGACGGTGGCGCCGATGACGCCCAGCATCAGCGCCTCGAAGCGGACCGAGCGGTTGATCTGCCGGCGGCTGGCGCCCAGCGCCCGCAGCAGGCCCAGCTCCCGGGTGCGCTGCGCGACGAGCATCTGGAAGGTGTTGATGATCAGGAACGCGCCGACCATCAGCGAGATCCCGGCGAAGCCGAGCATCACGTACTTCATGAAGCCGATGAAGCCCACGCTGTTGCGGCCGGCGGCCTCCTGCTCGGCCCGGGTCTTCACGTCGTAGCCGGCGCCGAGCTTGCCGGACACCTCGGCCTTGAGCACGTCGTCGGAGGTGCCCGGCTTGGCGTCCAGGTTCACCCCGGTGAACACGCCGGTCTTGCCGAGCAGCTTGGTCTGCGCGGTGTCCGTGTCGAAGTAGAACAGCGTCGCGCCGGGGTTGGTGGTCCGGAAGGTCGCGATGCCGCTGACCGTGACCTGGAAGGTGCCGGCGGCGGTGCCGGTCACGATGCGCAGCGGCGAGCCGAGCGTCAGGTGCTTCTTGGCCGCGGTGTCGGCGTCGACGACCACGTCGGCCGGACCGGCCGGCGGACGTCCGGAGGTCAGGTTCACCGCAGGGTGCGGCGTGACGTACCAGTTGGCGCCGATGGTCGGGCCGCCGGAGGAATTGGAGATGGCCTTGTTGTCGGCGCCGACCACGGCCAGCCGGTCGGTGGTGACGTCACCGTAGACGGCCTGTACGCCGGGCACCGCCTTGACGGTGTCGAGCACCGAGGCCGAGACGGTCTGCTCCGGGGCGCCGGGCAGCGCGTCCTTGTCGGCCTTGGCCGAGACCGCGACGTCCGAGGCGGTGGTCGCGAACAGCCGGTCGAAGGTGGTGGTGATGGTCGAGGTGAACATCAGGGTGCCGGTGACGAACGCCACGCTCAGCACGACGGCGATCAAGGACAGCGAGAGCCGGCCCTTGTGCGCGAAGAAGTTGCGGCGGGATGCCTTCCACATGATCGATACCCCCCGGCCCGGCTCAGCGCTGACCGGCGGCGTCGCCGCGCAGGTTCTGGTCGTGCACAGCGTGGCCGTGCAGGTCGAACTGCCGCATGCGGTCCAGGACCTTGTCGGCGGTCGGCGCGGCCATGTCGTCGACGATCCGGCCGTCGGCCAGGAACAGCACGCGGTCGGCGTAGGCGGCGGCGGACGGGTCGTGGGTGACCATGACGAAGGTCTGGCCCAGCTCGTCGACCGAGCGGCGCAGGAAGCCCAGGACCTCGGCGCCGCTGCGGGAGTCCAGGTTGCCGGTCGGCTCGTCGCCGAAGATGATCTCCGGCTGGCCGGCCAGGGCCCGGGCCACGGCCACGCGCTGCTGCTGGCCGCCGGAGAGCTCGTTGGGGCGGTGCTTGAGCCGCGACTCCAGCCCGACGGTGCCGATCACCCGGTCCAGCCAGGCCTTGTTCGGCCTGCGGCCGGCGATGTCCATCGGCAGCGTGATGTTCTCCGCCGCGTTCAGCGTGGGCAGCAGGTTGAACGACTGGAAGATGAACCCGATCCGGTCCCGGCGCAGGTTCGTCAGCTCCTTGTCCTTCATCGCGGTGAGCTCGCTGGCCACGCCGTCCCGGCCGTAGATCCAGATCTTGCCCGAGCTGACCGCGTCCAGGCCGGCCAGGCAGTGCATGAGCGTGGACTTGCCGGAGCCGGAGGGCCCCATGATCGCGGTGAACCGGCCCCGCTCGATGTCGACGTCGACCTGGTCCAGCGCGGTGACCGCGGTCTCCCCTTGGCCGTAGCGCTTGGACACGGCCTGGGCTCGGGCGGCGGTGCCGACGGTGCGGTGGGTGACCGCGGCCTGTGCTGCCGTTGTCATGATCTTCCCCTCAGATGGCTTTCAGCGGTGCTGGGTCGGTGTCGATCGACGTCACTAAGGCTGCCAGCCGCCCCCGAGGCGTCGCCACGGAGCCAACAGGTGTCCGGCGGTAGGGCTAACCCCACCGCTGCGCTACCGGCCTGCTCTTAGGGTACGGAAGCCCACGCTGGCCAGACGCTTGGTTCGCATTGCGAACAACATCCGAGGCGGGCTAAGGTTCGTGACGCGAACGATTCTGTTCGTGTCACGAATGACTGCGTGCGGCAGCCCGGCCTGCCGCCGCGAGGGGACGGCTCCCATGCGTAAGAAGGTTGCGATAGTCGGTGGCGGCTACGGCGGGGCTCCCGACGACGCGCTGGCCGCACCGCGCCGCGCGCACAAGGAACTGGCCTACGCGTCTTCGGGCTTCTCGCAGGTGAAGTCGTCCCCGAACACGACAGGCACCTGATTCGCCAGCACCAGCCGGCCCAACAGCCCGGCGAGCTGCGCCTGTTCCTCGTCGGACAACATGACCGGGAGCTCGGCGACGCGGAGCACGGTCTCGCTGTAGAACTCCTCGGCGACCTTGTCGCCTTCTTCGGTGAGGAACACGCGGACCGCGCGGCCGTCGGTGCTGTCCGCCTCGCGCCGGACCAGGCCGCGGCGCAGCGAGCGGTCCACCAGACCGGTGAGGCTGGACTTGGCCAGACCCAGGATCCGGACCAGTTCACCCATGCCGAAGCCCTCTTCGGGCTTGCCCATCAGGACGCAGAGCAACTGGCCCTGCTGCGAGGTGAGCTGGTGTTTGCGGGCCACGTTCTCATAGGTGGCATCAACCAAGAACGCTGACCGGACGAGAGCAGTGACCACGCTCATATCGGGTTCTGGTTCGCGACCCATAAAAAGGCTCCTGCTATAAAGACGCGAGGCCCCTCAGAATCTGAGGGGCCTCGTTGGTAGCGGGGACAGGATTTGAACCTGCGACCTCTGGGTTATGAGCCCAGCGAGCTACCGAGCTGCTCCACCCCGCGCCGTTTTGCTTCTTCTCTACTGTAACACCTCTTTGCCACCGCCAGAACGCATTATTAACCCGGCACCCCACACCGATAGCGGCGAATATGGTGCCGCGACCCATTGCCAGGCAGGTCCGGAGCCGGGAATCTGACGGGATGCGACAGAGCGCGGAGATCAATTTCCCCTCGGGTGCGGGTTCGTACGCTGTGACTCGCTGGCCAGGACCTGGAGTAGCCGAGTCGACGCCGACGGTGATCGCCGCGCACGGCATCACCGCCAACGGACTGGCCTGGGCCCCGGTCGCCGAGACGCTGCCGGAGGTCGACTTCGTCGCCCCGGACCTGCGCGGCCGTGGACACTCGCGCGATGTCGGTGGCCCCTACTCGATCGGCGCGCACGCCGACGACCTGATCCGCACCCTCGATCACCTCGGGGTGGAGCGTGCGACGCTGATGGGCCATTCGATGGGCGGCTGGGTCGCCGCGGTGGCGGCGGTGCGGTACCCGGAGCGGTTCGGCGGCGTGGTGCTGGTCGACGGCGGCCTGGGGTACCCGCTGCCCGAGGGCACCGACCTGGACCAGCTGCTCGACAGCCTGCTCGGTCCGGCGATGGCCAAGCTGCGGACCGTCTTCACCAGCCGGGAGGAGTTCCTGGCGCCGTGGCGGAACCACCCGTCGCTGGTGGACGTGTACTCGCCGACCGTCGAGGCGTATCAGGAGCGCGACATCATCGGCACGGAGCCGGAGCTGCGCTCCGCCTGCATTCTGGACGCGGTCCGCGACGACGCCGCCGACGAGCTCCAGAACCCCGACGTGATCGGCGCGATCCACCGGCTGCCGATGCCCGCGGTGTTCCTGTACGCCGAGCGCGGCCTGCTCAACGAGCCCGCCGGGCTCTACTCCCCCGAGGTCGTGGCCGCGGCGAAGCTCGCCGACGCCGGGGTGGACGTGCGCTTCGTCCCGGACGTCAACCACTACTCGATCCTGCTCGGCGACCGCGGGATCGCCGCGGTCGCCGAGGCGGTCAGGGCGCTGCTGTAGCGCAGTGCCCCGCTCCCGATCGGAAGGCCGGGTACGGGTTCGAACCCGCACCCGGTGCGGACGCCCTCAGCGCACCTGCCCCCGATCGAAGTACTCGGCCAGCTCCGGATCCAGCGGCGGGACCTGGAACGGGGTGCCGCCGTCGCGCAGCGAGAGGGTGGCCATGTAGCCGGCGGCCACGCTCATCCGCGCCGCGACCGGCGAGGTGTCGGTGGCGCCGCCGTCGCGGGCGAAGCGTGCGAACTCGGCCATGATCGCGCCGTCCGCGCCGCCGTGGCTGCCCGAGGCGTCCGGGACCCGGTAGGCGATGTCGGCGTCGCCGCGGTAGCCGGTCGGGCCGGTGTTCCAGACCTTCACCAGGTCTCCGGGCGAGTCGCCGAAGTTTTCCAGCCGGCCCTCGGTGCCGATCACCGTGTAGTTGCGGAAGTAGTCCGGCGCGAAGTGGCACTGCTGGTAGGCGGCGATGACGCCGTTGTCCAGCGTCATGTTCATCACCGAGACGTCCTCGACCTCGATCTTGTGGTTGAGGTCGCGGCGCGCCGTCGGCGGCCAGTCGAACTCCTTGAGCCAGCCGGCCGGCCGCGGCGACCCCTGCACGCGCCGCGGCAGGTCGCCGTAGACCATCAGGTCGCCGAAGGCGCTGACCCGCTCGGTGAAGCCGCCGGCCAGCCAGTGCACGACGTCCAGGTCGTGCGCCGCCTTCTGGAGCAGCAGGCCGGTGGTGCGGTCGCGCTCGGCGTGCCAGTCCTTGAAGTAGTAGTCGCCGCCGTAGGACACGAAGTGCCGGACCCAGACCGTCTTCGGCTCGCCGATGTCGCCGCGCGCGATGATGTCGCGCATCGTGCGGACCACGCCCATGTGCCGCATGTTGTGGCCGACGTAGAGCCGGGTCCCGGTCTCGTAGGCGGCGCGCAGGATCGCGTCAGAGCTCTCGATGGTGATGGCCATCGGCTTCTCCAGGTAGACCGCCTTGCCGGCGCGCAGACAGTCGACGGCGATGGTCTCGTGGGTGTCGTCCGGCGTCATGATGATGACGGCGTCGATGTCGGGGCGGATCAGCAGCTTGCGGTAGTCGCGAGTGGTGTCAACGACGGGGTCGGTGACCCCGACGCGCTCGACGGCCTTGGCGAGCGCGGCGGAATCGGTGTCGCACAGCGCGGCGACCTCGAAACCGCGGTCCGGCTGATGCGCCGCGACGGCGAGAGAGGTGCGCAGGCCCAGGCCGATCACACCGAAGCGCAGGTTGCTCACAGGAAAGGGTGCCTTTCTGAAAAGTCTTACTTGGTGCCGGTGAGGGCGATGCCCTCGGTGATGCGGCGCTGCGCGGCCAGGAACAGCAGGATCATCGGCAGGCTGGCCAGCAGCGAGCCGGCCATCAGCAGCGGGTACTCGGTGAGGTGTTCGCCCTGCAGCGTGGACAGGCCCACGGTGAGCGGCATCTTGGCGTCGTCGTTCACCACGACCAGCGGCCACAGCAGGTCGTTCCACGACCACAGCACCGTGAGCACGCCCATCGAGATCAGCCCGGGCTTGGCCAGCGGCAGCATCACGGTCCAGAAGATCCGGAAGGGGCCCGCGCCGTCGAGCCGCGCGGCCTCCTCGACCTCGTTCGGCAGCGACATGAAGAACTGCCGCAGCATGAACGTGCCGAAGGCGCTGAACAGTCCGGGCAGCACCACGCCGGCCAGGGTGTTGAGCAGGCCCATGTTCTGCACCAGCTGGTACTGCGGGAGCAGGTACACCTGGCTGGGCACCATCAGGACCGCGAGCATGAGCAGGAACAGGGCGTTGCGGCCCGGGAAGCGCAGCCGCGCGAAGGCGTAGGCGGCCATCGAGCAGAACAGCACCTGGGCCAGGACCCTGACGACGGTCTGGAGCACCGAGTTCAGGAACTGCTGGGCGAACTTGGTGTCGTGGAAGACCTGGCTGTAGTTCGACCAGTGCCACGAGGGCAGGAAGTGCGGCGGCACGCTGGTGGTCTCGCCGGTGGTCTGCAGCGAGGTGACGAGCTGCCACAGGAACGGGGCCACCATCGCCGCCGCGCCGACCGCCAGGATCACGTGGACCGGCCACAACCGCTGCCTGCCGTTACCCATAGTGGACCCACCTCTTCTGCAGCCGGAACTGGAGCGCGGTCAGCACCAGCAGCACCAGCGTGAGCACCACCGCGATCGCCGCGGCCAGCCCCTGGTTGCCGGTGACGAAGGCGTCCTCGTAGAAGAGGTACGCGATCGTCTTGCTGCCGGCCAGCGCCGGATTGGTCTTGCCGAGCATCATCAGGACCATGTCGAACATCTGCAGGCCGCCGATCACCGACAGCACCGAGACGAAGAAGATGCTGGGGCTCAGCAGGGGCAGCGTGATCGAGAAGAACTGCCGGATCCGGCCGGCGCCGTCCAGCGAGGAGGCCTCGTAGTACTGGCGCGGGATGTTCTTCAGCCCGGCGGCGAAGATGATCATGTTGTAGCCCAGCGAGCTCCAGATGCCCACCAGGCCCATGGCCCAGACCGTGTACCGGTCGTCGGAGACCCAGTGCGGGCCGTGGATCCCGACCAGCGACAGCAGGTAGTTGATCAGGCCGTAGTCGCCGTTGTAGAGCCAGCGCCAGATCATCGCGACCGCGGCCGGCATGGTGACCACGGGGATGAAGTACAGGACCCGGTACAGGCTCGCGTACTTGCCGCTGACCTGGTTCATCAGCGCGGCGAAGACGATCGACAGCGGGATGCCGGCCAGGATGATCAGCGAGTACTTGACGGTGTTCCAGGCCGCGCGCGGCAGCTGCGGATCCGACATGAACGAGCTGTAGTTCTGGAAGCCGACCCACTGCTGGCCGCCGAAGACGCCCCACGAGGTGAAGCTGAAGTAGGCGGACTGGACGATCGGCCAGAGGTAGAAGATCACGAGGCCGGCGAACAGGGGCGCGATCATCGCGTAGCCCCAGGCCCATTCCTTCAGGTGCGCCTTGGAGAAGCGAGGTCGCCGGCCGGCGACGGGCCGCTTGGCCGGCCCGCGCTCCGGACCGGCCTCCACCGCCGCCTTGCCGGCGGCGATGGAGGGGGATTCAGTGGCTGACACCCGGCTACTCCTTGGCCAGTTCGGCGTTCATCTGGTCCGCGATCTGCTTGACGCCGGTGGTCAGATCGAGCTTGCCGCCCCAGATCTGGTCCAGGGCGGCCTGCATCGGCGTGGTCCAGGCCGCGGTGTTCTTCGACACCGGGTACGGCACGGCGTCATCGAGCTGGTCGATGAAGGACTGCAGGTGGTACTGCGGGGTCGAGGCCACCCAGGTCGCGGACAGGCCGTTGTAGGCCGGGATCACGGTGCCGGTCTTGGCCTGGATCTCGTTGGCCTCCTTCGTGCCGAGGTATTGCACGAACTCCCAGGCCGCCTGCGCGTGCTTGGTCTTGGCGTAGATGACGTTCGCCAGGCCGTTGATGACGGTCGCCTTCTTGCCGTCCGGGCCGGCCGGCAGCGGCGCGACGTCCGCCTCCAGGCCGGCCGCCGCCTTGTACTCGGGCATGTCGTAGTCGCCGTCGGCGAACATCGCCACCTTGCCGGAGGCGAACAGCTGGTCCGGCTGGGTATCGGTCATCTGCTGCGCGGTCGGCGAGACGTGGTACTTGGTGATGAAGCCCAGCGCGTACTGCAGGCCGGCCAGGCTCTTGGGGTCGTCGAACCCGGACTTCTTGTGGTCGGGGGTGATGGGCTGGCCGCCGGCCTGGAGCATGGTGTTGTACAGGTTCTCCTGAGTCCAGTCCGGGGAGGCGATGCCCCAGACGCCCTTGCCCGGGTCGTTCAGCTTCTGGGCCGCGCTGATGACGTCCTGCCAGGTCCAGCTGGCGGTCGGGTATTTGACCCCGGCGGCGTCGAAAAGCTTCTTGTTGTACCAGAGCCCGACGGTGTCGAAGTCCTTCGGCATGCCGTACTGCTTGCCGTCGAGGGTGTAGACGTCGTTCAGCGACTTCGGGAACGGGCTGTTGTCGAAGCCGGGCTTGTCCGACATGGACAGCAGCTGCTTCTGGCCGGCGTACAGGCCGATGCGGGTGGTGCTCATCCAGAAGACGTCCGGGGCGGTGCCCGAGGCGGCCGCGGTCTGGAGCTTGGTCCAGTAGTCGGCGTTCGGCGTGAGCTGGATGTTGATGGTGATGTTCGGATGGGACGCGTGGAAGGCGTCGGCCATCTCCTGCATCGCCGGCTTCTGCTTCGAGTCCCAGATGCCGTAGGTCAGGGTGACCGGGCCGGATCCGGCCTGTCCGGAAGACGCGGACTTCGAGGAGGAACAGCCGGTCGCGGCCAGGGCCAGGGCCCCGGCTCCGGCTCCGGCTCCGGCCAGCACCAACGCCTTTCGGAACATCCGCGTCTCCCAACGTTTTCGTGAGCCGTCGACGGCGTCGCCGCTTGTCAGAGGCCTGATGAGGGTGAGGGGTGGGAGGCGGGCCTCCCGTGACCCGGGACACTAGCCGCCGTTTTTGCTTGAGACCAGTGTTAATCGAGCAGGGTCATGCACGAGACGCGAAAAAGTACTCGTTCCGAGACCGGGCCGTGATCTGGTATCGAGATGAGTCGGACATCTTTACGCCAGTGATCGTCATAAATACCGGGCGTACCGCGCGCTCCCGGCCTAAGATGGCCGCCATGCGACGGACCAGCGGCGACGGCAGCTTTCTGCGGAGCCTGAACGAGGTGGCGGTGCTGCGCGCACTGCGCGAGACCGGGACGCCGACCCTGGCCGAGGTCGCCCGGGCCGCGCAGCTGTCCCGGGCCACGACCGAGGTCATCATGGACTCGCTGCAGCGCAACGGCTGGGTGGTGGAGGCCGAGGCGGTGGCCGACGGCCAGCGCGGGCGGCCGGCCCGGCGCTACGCCTTCCGCGCGGCCGCGGCGCACGTCGCGGGGGTGGCGATCGGCGGCTCCGGGGTCACCGCGATGGTCGCCGACCTGGACGGGGCGGTCGCGGGGCGGGCGGCGGAGCATCTGAGCCCGGAGCTGTCGGCGCCCGAGCGGCTGGACGCCGTCCAGCGGGTGCTGGAGCGCGCGGCTGGGGCGGCCGACGTGCCGCTGAGCCGGCTGGCCGCGGTCGGCGTCGGCACCACCGGCGTCATCGACAACGAGGGCCGGGTGCTCAAGAGCGTGGCGCTGGCCGACTGGTCGGGGGTGGACCTGCAGGCGGAGCTGGCCGCGCGGCTGCCGGTCCCGGTCGTGATCGAGAACGACATGCGGCTGGCGGTGCTGGCCGAGCACTGGCGCGGGGCGGCGTCCGAGCACGACAACGTGCTGTATCTGCACACCGGCCGGCGGATCGGGCTGGGGCTGCTGTTCGACGGGGTGCCGTACCGCGGTTCGCACGCCGCCGCGGGCGAGCTCGGCGGGCACCCGAACAGCCGGTGGGCGGCGTTCCAGCACGTCATGGACTACGCGATGGCCGCCGATCCGGGCGAGCTGCGGGCGCCGTCGCAGGCCGCGCTGTTCGCGATGGAGCGGGCGGCCGGCGGGGACGAGAAGGCGACGGCGGCGTTCCAGTCCTTCGCCCGGGCGCTGGCCGAGGGGCTGGTCAGCCTGGTGACGCCGCTGGATCCGGACCTGGTGGTGATCGGCGGGAGCCTGGCGCAGACCGGCGAGCACCTCACCGAGCCGATCAGGGCCCTGCTCGGTGAGGTGTGCCTGTATCCGCCGGACGTGAAGGTGTCAGAGCTCGGAGGCGACGCGGTCGGGATGGGGGCGGTTCGGCTCGCCCTCGACCACGCCGAGCCGGTGTTGTTCGCTTCGTTGTCGTCGGGGACCGGGTCTTCCGCGGCCGAGGCTTCCGCGGCCGGGTCCTCCTCAGCCGGGTCTTCGTCGGCGGCGTAGCCGGTTCGGCAGGGCGGCCAGACCGCCGGGGACGGCGTAGACCACGAGCACGAACAGCACGCCGAGCAGCACCAGCGGCTGCGACAGCGGGATCCGCAGGACGGCGGGCAGGCTCGCGACCGAGTTGGAGGTGGCGACCGCGCCGAGCCGGTGGTCCAGGAGCGTGTAGAGCACACCGCCGAGGACCGGGCCCCAGCGCGTACCGGACCCGCCGAGGACCACCATCACCAGCAGCGCGAGGGTGAAGTCGGTGGTCGTCGTCCCGGGCGTGGCGCCGGCGGTGACCAGCAGGTGCACCACGCCGCCAGCCGCGCCGAGCGTCCCGGCCAGCACGAAGGCGCCGAGCTGGTAGCGGAACGGGTTCAGGCCGAGGACTTCGGCGCGCCGCTCGTTGTCGCGGACGGCCTGCCAGACCCGGCCGACGCGGCTCCCGGTCAGCCACCAGACGACGCCGCAGACCACGACGAGGTAGGCGAGGGCGAGCCAGTACAGGTTGACGGTGTTGACCACGCCGACGAAGGCCGCGGGCACCTTCTCGGTGCTCAGCGGCAGTCCCTCCTCGCCGCCGGTGGTCTTCGGATCGCGGCCGACCAGGATGGACCCGGCCTGCGCGAACGCCAGGGTGACCATGGCGAAGCCGACGGTTCCCAGATTTTCGGAGCCCAGCTTTCCGACACCTTTCAGGGAAACTGCGCCGAGCAGGGTGCTGACCGCCGCGCCGATGGCGATCGCGAGCACCGCGGCGGCCGCGAGCGGCAGGTGCATGTCCTTCATGGCGAGCTCCGCGCTGTAGGCGCCGATCGCGACATAGAGCGCGTGGCCGAAGGACATCAGGCCGAGGCGGCCGAACAGCAGGTCGTAGCCGACGGCTAGGCCGGCGAAGAGCAGGCAGAGGGCGAGGAGTTGGAGCGAGCCGGGGGTGTTGACGGCGCCGTCGAAGACGCCGGGGATGCTCAGCGTCGAGTAGGGCAGGCTGAGCAGGACCGCGAGGACCACGAGTGGTATCAGGTTGTTGATTTTCATCTTGCCGTGTCGCTTCACGCGGTCCTCCGGATGAGCCGCTGGATGCCGTCCCGGTTGCCGCGGGCGAGCAGCACGACGGCGAGGATCGCGACCGCGGCGAAGTCGCCGAGGCCCGAGGCGGCGTAGTAGTTGGTGAACTGCTGGATCAGCCCGACGGCCGCCGCGGCGAGCGCGACCCCGTCGGTGCGCCCCATCCCGCCGATGACCACGACGACGAACCCGAACACCAACAACGACGTGCCCTGATCCGGCGACACACTGCCGAAGTACACGCCGCCCAGCGCGCCGGCCAGCCCCGCGAGCGCGCCGCCGATCGCGAAGACGAGGGTGAAGGCCTTGCGCACGTCGATGCCGAGGGCGGTGACCATGGCCCGGTCCTCGACGCCGGCCCGGACGACGAGCCCGTACCGGGTCCGGCCGAGGAAGAGCTTGAGCGCGGCGAGGACCACCAGCGCGGCGGCGATGAGGACGAAGCGGTCGGTCGGCACCTTCGCGCCGAGCAGGCTGACGGTCCCGGCGAGTTGCCTGGGCGGCAGGAACTGGCGGGCATCGGCGCCCCAGATGCCCTGCACGAGGGCGGGGAGCGCGAGGCCGAGCCCGACGGTGACGAGGATCTGGTCCTTGGGGCGCGAGTAGAGGGGCCGGATGAGGACGGTCTCGATGAGCGCGGCGAGGACAGCCCCGGCGGCGACCGCAGCCGCGATGGCCACGGCGAACGGCAGATGCCCGGTCAGGCGCCACGCCGCATAGGCACCGGCGGTGACGAGCGCGCCGTGGGCGAAGTTGAGGACGTCCATCAGGCCGAAGATGAGCGAGAGGCCGCTTGCGATCAGGAAGTAGAGGGCGCCGAGGCCGAGGCCGGTGAGGGCGAGGAGGACGAGGGTGCTCACGGCGCGTCCGATCGGGTGGATTGCGGCGCCGACACTTCTTTCGGCGGTTGACGGTGGTTGACAATTGACTGAGGGTGGGTTGTCCCCCTGGAAGGGGCGGGGTGTAAGGATGGGGCCGAGTTCTCGCCGCGTGCCTGGCCGACGCCCAGCAACTCCCGCGTAAGCGCAGCATCCGCCAGCAGGTCGCGCACCGGGCCGCGATGCACCACCTGCCCTGCCGCGAGCACCACGGCGTCGCCGGCCAGGCGGCGCACCAGGGCGAGGTTCTGTTCGACCAGGAGCATGGGCACGCGCTCGGCGGCGCGTTCCAGGACCTCCGCTACTTCGGTCACTACCTTGGGGGCCAGGCCCTTTGTTGGTTCGTCGACGACGAGGAGGCGGTTGTCGTTGAGGAGGGTGCGGGCGATGGCGACCATTTGCTGCTGGCCGCCGGAGAGGGTGCCGGCGGGTTGGGTGCCGCGCGTTTTCAGCTCTGGGAAGAGTTCGTAGATCAGGTCGTAGGCGTGGGCGGTGCCTCGGCGCTCGGCGAGGGTCAGGTTCTCCGCGACCGTCAGTTTTGCGAAGACGCAGCGGTCTTCTGGGGCGTAGCCGATGCCTCGGCGGACGATCTCGTGGGTGCGCAGGCGTTGGACCGGGGTGTCGGCGAAGGTGATGCGGCCGGTGCGGGGGACTAGGCCGAGGATGGCCTTGACCGTCGTCGTCTTGCCGACGCCGTTGCGGCCCAGCAGGGCGGTCACGCCGGTCGGCGCCACGGTGAACGAGACGCCCTGCAGGATGTGCGAGCCGCCGAGGGTGACGCGGACGTCGTCGAGTTCGAGGATCACAGCGCGTCCCCCACGTAAGCCTCCTGCACGCGGGCGTCGGCCATGATGCGCTCCGGTGTGTCGATCGCGAGCAGCGCGCCGTGGTGCATCACCGCGACGCGGTCGGCGAGGCCGAGGAGGACCTCCATGTGGTGCTCGACCATCAGGACCGTGCGGCCCTCGTCGCGGTGCAGGGTCCTGATGACGTCGACCAGTTCGGGGACCTCGCCGGATGCGACGCCGGCCATCGGTTCGTCGAGCAGGAGCAGGCGTTCGGCGCCGGAGGCCAGGAGCATGGCCAACTCCAGCTTGCGCTTGTCGCCGTGGGAGAGGTCGGCGGCGAGAGCGCTCGATTTCTCGGTCAGGCGGACGCGCTCCAAGGGGTCGGAGACGACCCCGCGCCGCTTCGCCGCGACCTGCTGCGCGAGCGCGACATGCTCGGCGACGGTCATGGTCGGGAAGACGCTGGAGGACTGGAAGGTCCGGCCGATCCCCCGCCGGGCGCGCTTGTGCGGTGGTTCGGTGGTGATGTCCGTGCCGTCGAGAGCAATCCGGCCGGCGGTAGCTCGGTTCAGGCCGCTGATCAGGTTGAACAGCGAGGTCTTGCCCGCGCCGTTGGGACCGATCACTGCGACGAACTCGCCCTCGCTGACCGCGAGGTCCACCTCGGACAGGATCGCCGAGCCGCCGACGGTCCAGGAGAGCCCCGCCACAGTGAGCACGTCGGGCACGCGGCCGTCGGGCGAGCGGCCATCGGGCGCCGCGGCGCCGGAGGAGAGTCCGTCGCGAGAGGTCAGTCCGTCACTCATCATCAGCTCGCCGGGAAGCTCTTGGCCGGCGGCGCGACCGCGTTCGGGTCCAGCGTCTTCACCACGGTCGGCGTCGTGCCGTTCAGCTTGGCCTGGAACATCGGCTGCAGCAGCGCGTGGTCCGAAGCACGGATCGCGTAGGCGCCCTTGATCCCGTCGAAGCTCCAGCCCTCCAGGTTCTTCACCATCGCGTCCACGTCGGTGTCGCCGTTCTCCGCGGCGTGCACGACCATCTGCGCGGCGGTGAAGCCGTCGGGGCTGAACAGGTCGGACTGCTCGCCGTGCGCCGAGAGGTAGGCGTCCATCGCCTTGGCCGCGTCGTTGCTGGTCCCGTCGGGGACGTAGTGCGCGAGGAAGGACACCTTGCCGCCGGTCAAGGCGAACACCGGGTAGGAGGCACGCACGTCCAGGCCGGTGACGGTGGTCGTGGCGTCCAGGACGCCCTGCTGCGACAGCGCGGTCCACAGCGCCGAGGCCGTGGTGCCGGCCCAGGCCACGAACAGCAGGTCCGGCTTGGCGTTCTTGGCCTGGGTGGCGAACGGCGTCAGGTCCGTGGCGCTCGGCGGGGCCAGGACCGAGTCCACCTTCGCGCCCTTGGCGCCCAGCACCGCCTTCACCGCCTCGACGTTCGCCTGGCCGAAGGCGCTGTCCTGGGCCAGGACGGTGACGTGCTTGTTCGTCAGGTCGCCGAGGAAGGACGCGGCCGTGGCGATGTCCTGATACGTCTCGCGGCCCGACCGGAACGTGTACTTGTTCAGGCCGGTGACCGCGTCGGTGGCGGCCGGGCCGGAGACGAACAGCACCTTGTTCTGCGCGGCCAGCGGCGCCACCTGGAGCGCCACGCCGGAGGCGGTGGAGCCGGCCAGGATGCGGTAGCCCTGGCCGATCAGGTCCTTGGCGGCGCCGACGGCCTTGGCCGGGTCGCCTGCGTCGTCGCGCTGCGTCACCTCGATCTTGTGGCCGTTCACGGCGCCGGTGCCGTGCGTGGCGTAGTCCAGGCCCGCCAGGAAGCCCTGGTAGTAGTCCTTGCCGTAGGCGGCGAGCGGTCCGGTCTCGGAGTAGACGAGCCCGACCTTGATCGGCGCGCCGGACCCGCCGGAGGACGCCCCGCCCCCGCCCGACGACCCGCCGGCCGCCGTGCTCGGGCTCCCGCACGCGGCCAGCGCCGCGATCGACGCGGCGGCTATGGCTGCCGCTATATACGGAGCGCTGTATCTGCGCAGGATGCTGGTGGAATGCATGGCCGGAACGTTAAGTCCGCGTTACGGGCCCCGAAATGTGGCCCGCCGCCACATCGAGGGGCGCTCCGGTGTTGGTCATCACCTCCTCGACCGTAACGCCCGGCGCCAGCTCGACCAGCCGGAAGCCGGCGGGCGTCACGTCGAGCACCGCCAGGTCGGTGATGACGCGGTCGACGACGCCCTTGCCGGTCAACGGAAGCGTGCACTCCCGGAGCAGCTTCGGGGAGCCGTCCTTCGCCGTGTGCTCCATGACCACCAGCACCCGGCGCGCGCCGTGCACCAGGTCCATCGCGCCGCCCATGCCCTTGACCAGCTTGCCGGGCACGGTCCAGTTCGCCAGGTCGCCGGCGGCCGAGACCTGCATCGCGCCGAGCACCGCGGTGTCGATGTGGCCGCCGCGGATCATGCCGAAGGAGACGGCGGAGTCGAAGAAGCTTGAGCCGGGGCGGACGGTGACGGTCTCCTTGCCCGCGTTGACCAGGTCGGGGTCGACGTCGTCCGGAGCCGGGTAGGGGCCTAGGCCGAGGATGCCGTTCTCCGATTGCAGGACGACTTCGACGCCGGGCGGCAGGTGGCCGGGGATCAGGGTCGGCAGGCCGATGCCGAGGTTGACGTAGGAGCCGTCGCGGAGTTCGCGCGCGGCGCGGGCCGCCAGTTGGTCGCGGGTCAGGGGCATGTCAAACTGCTCCGTTCACGGTGGCGGTGGCGGCGGCGACGACAGACACAGTCCGCTTCTCGATGCGCTTCTCCCGCTGGTCCGCCGGCACCGCGACCACGCGCTGCACGAACACACCCGGCAGGTGGATCTCGTCCGGGTCCAGCTCACCGGGCTCGACCAGCTCCTCGACCTCTGCGACGGTCACCCGGCCGGCCATCGCCACCACCGGGTTGAAGTTGCGGGCCGAGGAGTGGAAGACGAGGTTGCCGTGGCGGTCCCCCTTCGCGGCGCGGACCAGCGCGAAGTCGGCGGTGATGGCGCGTTCCAGCAGGTACTCGCGGCCGTCGATAACGCGCGTCTCCTTGCCCTCGGCGACGCTCGTGCCGACGCCGGCCGGCGTGTAGTACCCGGGGATGCCCAGGCCGCCGGCGCGCAGGCTCTCGGCGAGCGTGCCCTGCGGGAGGAGTTCGACCTCGAGCTCGCCGGCCAGGTACTGGCGCGCGAACTCCTTGTTCTCGCCGACGTAGGAGCTGGTCATCTTGGTGATGCGGCCGGCGTTCAGCAACAGGCCCAGGCCCCAGTCGTCGACGCCGCAGTTGTTGGAGACCACGGAGAGCCCGGTCGCGCCCTGGTCGAGCAGAGCCGCTATCAGGGTGCTGGGGATGCCGCAGAGGCCGAAGCCGCCCACGGCGAGCGTGGCGGCCGAGGGGATGTCCGCCACCGCGTGCGACGGGGTCGGGGCTGTCTTGTCCATGGGGATGGACGGTAGGAGTGACCTGCGCCCTTTGATATGTCTTCAAGCACTACAAGATCACGTACAGCTATGCCTCAGAGCCCCATCACGCGCCGGACCTGGAGCGCCAGCTGGATCTCCAGGCTGCGGCCGGGCTCCTGCCAGTCGGGGCCGAGCAGGCGCGCGGTGCGGTCCAGGCGCTGGGTCACGGTGTTGACGTGGATGTGCAGCGCCTCGCCGGTGCGGCCGAGGCTGCGGCCGCAGGCGAAGTACTGCTCGACGGTGCCGAGCAGGTCGGTGCCGCGCTTGGCGTCGTAGTCGACGAGCGGGCCGAGGGCCTTGCGCACCACGGTGCCGGGATCGCCGCCGCCCAGGACGAGCGCCAGGAAGCCGAGGTCGGAGGAGGCGGCGGCACAGCCGACGCGGCCGAGGGCGTGCAGGGCGCCGAGGCAGCGGACGGCTTCGGCGTGCGCGTCGGCGTAGGCGGCGACGTCGGACTTCGGACCGCCGGCGCCGACGGTGACCGGATGCGCGAGGCCGCCGCGGAGCGCCGACAGGACGCGCTGCGCCGCGGGAGCGGGGTCGTCGCCGGGCAGCAGGAGGACGATGCGGCCTTCGTGGGAGCCGGCCAGGCCGCCTTCGGACTTGGCCAGGCGCCCGGCGGCGAAGTGCGCGCGGGGACGGTCGGCGGGTGCGGCGTCGGCAGCCACGACGATGTGCGGGCGGTCGAGGTCCACGCCGACGCGGCGGGCACGCTCGGCAAGGGTGGAGGTGTGGCGGACGGGGACGGCGAGGAGGTCGTCCAGGAGATCGCCGCCCAACCGCTCAGCGGCCTCGGCTTCGGAGCGGCGCATCAGGAGATGGAGGGCGACGACGAGCGCCGCGCGTTCGAGGATGCGCTGATCGACGTCGCTGAAGGATTCGGGGGCGCGGAGGATCAGGGCGCCGAGGGGTTCGGCTGCGGCGGCGACGGCAGAGACGACCAGGTCACCGGAGCGGACCGCATGGCCGGTCGCTGCGGACAGAACGATCAGATCGCCGGCGCCGCCGCCACCGCGACCAGCACCAGCACCAGCACCAGCACCAGCACCAGCACCAGCTCGAACGCTGACACCAGCATCATCGAGCCCGGACACATCTCCAGCAGTCGCCGTCACCACCCCATCCGCGTCGACCACCACCAACCCTCCGCCGACAGCCTCCGCCACCGCCGCCGCGATCCCCTCCACATCCCCGCCGCGCAGCACCAAATCCGCCAGCTTGTCGTGCACCGCGGCGGCGCGCTCCACCGACTCGCTGTGTGCGCGCACCAGCTCGTTCGCCGAGCGCAGCTCGCTCAGGGCATCGCGGGTGGCCTGCAGCAGGCGCGCGTTGTCGATGGCGACCGCGGCATGTGCCGCGAGGGAACTCAGCAGCGTGATCTCGTGGCGCGCGAAGGGCCGGGCCGAGCGGTTCGCCGCGAACAGGACGCCGATCACCCGGCTGCCCAGCACCAGCGGGACGCCGAGGATGGCGGTCAGCCCCTCCTCGCCGACGCCTTCGTCGATCTCGTTCGTGTGGCGGAAGCGGCTGTCGCGCGGGTAGTCGGAGGTGACGTACGGCTTCGCCGTCTGCGCCACCAGACCGCCGAGGCCGGCGCCCATCGGCAGGCGCAGGGACTGGAAGCGGGCTGAGACCGAGCCGTGGGTCACGCGCATGTATGTGTCGCCGCGGTCCGGGTCGTCGAGGGTCAGGTAGGTGACGTCGGCGCCGATCAGCGTGTGTGCGCGGGTGACGATCGCCTTCAGGACCGCGTCGAGGTCACGCAGTGCGGCCAGGTCGCCGGCGGTCTCGAAGAGCGCGACCAGCTCCGCCTCGCGACGGCGCGAACGCGCCAGCGTGGCACGGACTTCCAACGCCACCCGTTTGGCCGCCTCCAGCTCCGCCAGCTCCTCGGCGCCCGCGCCGGCCACGCGGGCGGCGACCACCGGGCCGTCGTACTCGATGGCGGCGGCGTCGCGGGCCAGCAGGTCGAGGAACACCGAGGGGGTGG
Organism: Catenulispora rubra; assembly: GCF_015356825.1. Lineage (GTDB taxonomy): Bacteria > Actinomycetota > Actinomycetes > Streptomycetales > Catenulisporaceae > Catenulispora > Catenulispora rubra. The sequence goes on from NZ_JAACYW010000064.1 coordinate 19,554, forward strand.
CGAGCGCGGACATGGCGCCCAGCATCACGCGCGCCTCACCGCGCTGTCCATCCGCCATCCATGGCCAACGAGGCGCCGGAGACCGAGGCGGCAGCCGGTGAGCACAGGTAGGCCACGAGCTCGGCCACCTCGGCTGGCTCGATCAGCCGCTTGACCGCCGAACGCTCCAGCATGATCTTGGCGATCACCTCGTCCTCGGGGATACCGTGGGCGGCGGCCTGGTCGGCGATCTGGTTCTCGACCAGCGGGGTGCGGACGTAGGCCGGGTTCACGCAGTTCGAGGTGACGCCGTACGGTGCGCCCTCCAGCGCCGCGACCTTCGACAGCCCCTCCAGACCGTGCTTCGCCGTGACGTAGGCGGCCTTGAACTCCGAGGCCCGCAGACCGTGCGCCGAGGAGATGTTCACGACCCGGCCCCAGCCGCGCTCGTACATGTGCGGCAGCGACTCGCGGATCAGGCGGAACGGCGCCTCCAGCATCAGCCGCAGGATCAGCGAGAAGCGCTCGACCGGGAACTCGTGAAGCGGCGCCACGTGCTGCAACCCTGCGTTGTTCACCAGCACGTCCACGCCGCCGACCCGGTGCGGCAGCGCCGAGGCCTGGTCCAGGTCGCTCAGGTCGGCGACCAGCGCCACCCCGCCGATCCGCTCGGCGGCGGCGTGCGCGCCGTCGGCGCTGATGTCGGCCACCACCACCTTGGCCCCGGCCGCGGCCAGCCGCTCGGCGCAGGCCAGGCCGATGCCGCCGGCCGCACCGGTGACCAGCGCGGTACGGCCGGACAGGTCCAGGGGGGCCGGGGCGGCGGCGGAGGCTGCGGAGGCGGCAGACGTGGCAGCAGCGTCCATAGAAGGCGTCATACCCGATCACGCTAGAGAGCGCTCTTCACGCTTCCCATGTCGGCCGACGCCACATACCCGGCTCGGCTCATGGCTGCCCCAGCCATGACGCCGGATCGTACGGCGGCTCCCCGGCCTGGCCGGTGTCGAAGTGCGCGATCTTGCCGTCCACGACCTCGAAGTGCCAGCGGGTGTTCATACCGCCCCACTGCTCGTTCGTGTATTCCGCGATCAGGTCGCGGCCGTCCGGGGATTGCACGATCACGTCCATCCGGCCGTGCGTGTCGTAGACCTCGCGCTGGAGCCAGTCCCCCAGCAGGCGCGGCGTGCCGTCGTCGGTCATCGTCGCGTTCCCGGTCATGGCGGCCCGCACGGCCGCCGGGTCGTTGGCGTTGAGCGCGTCGACGAACGTGCGCACCGCCGGGTCCACCAGCTCCGAGGTCGGCATCATGAGGCGATGATCGGATGCCCCGGTGCCGCGCGCAACCCGGACCGCCATAAGTCGCCTTGCCGGCGCTCTCGTGGATCCCGAGCTTGAGGCGCCTGGCTAGTCTTCCTCCTCGTCCGGCACGGCCCCTTCGACCGGGACGACGATCAACTCCCCCACCGACTCGCGCAGCACCTGCCGCGCGCCCGAGCGCAGGCCGTCGTCGCTGACCAGCACCGAGGCGTCGTGCAGAGCGGCGATCTCGGACAGCCCGACCACGCCCCACTTCGTGTGGTCGGCCAGCACGACCAGCCGCCGCGCCGTGGAGACCAGCATCCGGTTGGTCTCGGCCTCCATCAGGTTCGGGCTGGTGAACCCGGCCTCGGCGTCGATGCCGTGCACCCCGATGAACACGCAGTCCAGGTGCAGGCGGCGGATCGCCTGGATCGCCACCGGCCCGACCAGCGCGTCGGAGATGGTGCGCACGCCGCCGGTGAGGATCACCGTCTGCGGCGGGCCGGGCAGCGCGTGGAGCAGGTCGGCCACCGGCGGCGAGTTGGTCACCACGGTCAGGTCCGGGACCCGGGCCAGTTGTTGCGCGAACGCGTACGTGGTCGACCCCGCCGACACGCCGATCGCGGTCCCGGGGCGCACCAGATCCGCGGCGGCCCGCGCGATCGCCTCCTTGGCCCGCCGCTGCCGGGCCGCCTTCACGCTGAACGCCGGCTCGTCGGTCGAACTGCCGCCGCGCGCCGTGGCGCCGCCGTGCACCTTGGTGACCAGGCCCTGTTCGGCCAGCGAGTCCAGGTCCCGGCGCACCGTCATGTCGGACACGCGCAACGCCGAGACCAGCTCCGTGACCCGCACGGCACCGCGCTGCCGGACTTCCTGGAGGATCCACGCCTGCCGCTGCGCTGCCAGCATCCGCCGTCCCGCCCCTCGTGTCGCCCGCCCGCTGCGGGGTGTCGCGATGTCGATCTCCCGCCGGACTCAGCCCTTGCTGCTCCCCAGGGCCAGCCCGGCGATGAACTGCTTCTGCAACAGCACGTACACGACCAGGGTCGGAATCGCCGCGATCATCGCGGCCGCGGCGATCAGGTTCTGGTTGCTCACGAACTGGCCCTGCAGGTTGGCCAGCGCGGAGGTGACGGGCCGCTTGTCGCCCGACGACATCAGGGTGATGGCCCAGAAGAAGTCGTTGTAGATCCAGGTCGTCAACAGCGTCGCGAGGGCCGCCAGCGCCGGGCGGCACAGCGGGACCGTCAGCTTCCTGAACCGGGTCCACAGCCCCGCTCCGTCGACCAGCGCGGCCTCGTACATCTCGTCGGGGATCGACTTCATGTAGTTGCTCAGCACGAAGGTGCAGAAGCCGAGTTGGAAGGCGACGTTGATGACGATCAGGCCGGTGATCGAGTTGTACAGCAGCCCGCTGCCGGCCAGGAAGGTCGGCAGGTGGATCTGCAGGAAGAGCCGGTACAGCGGGGTGATGATGACCTGCTGGGGCAGCAGGTTCCCGGCCGTGAACACGATCAGCAGGGTCACGTTGATCTTGACGTTCACCCGGGTGAGGACGAACGCGAGACCGGAGGCGAGCGCCAGGACGATGATCACCGAGGGCACGGTGATCAGCACCGAGTTCCAGAAGTAGTGCAGCATGTCCGACTGGCTCCACGCGTCGCTGAAGTTCTTCAGCGTCAGGTGGTGCGGCATCGACACGTAGCCGTACTTCTGGGTCTCCGAATACGGGCGGAGCGCCACGTAGAGCGCGAAGCCGATCGGCAGCAGCCACAACACGCACGCGCTGATCAGGAACGCCTGCGAGGCCAGCTGTCCCCAGCGCGGCGACTTCCGGCGGCCGCCGGCCGAGGCGCGCGGCGTCGTCCTGTGAATGGTCTGTGCAGTCATCGGGCGCCCTTGGGTTGGCTCTCGCGGCGGAACGTCAAGTACAGGAACGTACAGATCGGCACGAGGGAGATGACCAGCAGAACCACGCCGAGCGCCGACCCGAAGCCGACTCGCTGGGTCTCCCCGACGATGTTGGAGGTGACCAGGACCGACAACAACTCCAGGCCGTTGATGCCCTTGTTGGTGATGTAGACCAGGTCGAAGGCACGCAGTGACTCGATGACGGTCACCACCATGACGACGATGTTGATGGGCCGCATCACCGGGAAGACCACTTTCCAGAAGGTCTGCCAGGCGTTGGTGCCGTCCATGACGGCTGCCTCGCGCAGCTGCGGGTCCACCGCCTTGAGGCCGGCCAGATAGAGCACCATCACGTACCCGGCCTGCCGCCAGCTGGCCTCGACGAGCACCGACCACAGGTTCAGCTTCGGATTGCCGAGCCAGTCGATGGCGTTGCCGTTGTGGTTGTGCCCGATGACGGTGTTGATGAGGCCGTAGTTCTGGGAGTACATGAACTCCCAGATGATGCCGACCAGCGCCAGCGACAGCATCACCGGCAGGAACAGGATGCTCTGGTACATCCGGCTGCCCTTGATGCCGCGGTCGATGAGGACGGCGAAGAGCATGCCGAGCGGGGTCGCGAAGAACACGAACACCGCCAGCCAGATCAGGTTGTGCCGCACGGCCGGCCAGAACTCGGGGTAGATCGTGGCGGCCTGGTGGTAGTTCTGGATGCCGTACAGGCATCCGTTGTTCAGGATCGAGGGGACGTTCGGCTGGCAGGTCTTCGTGGACAGACCGCCCACGCCGTTCCATTTGGTGAACGACAGACCGACCGTGCCCAGCGCCGGGCCCCAGATGAACGCGAGGTCGATGAGGATGGGCAGGCCCAGCAGGACGGCCACCACGGCCTTGTCCCGGCCGCTGAGCCTCCCCACCCGGCGACGGCGGGGCGCACGGGGCGCCCCGGCCGTCACCGGGTCGAGTTCGTGATCGGTCATGACGTGTAGATCGTCTTCGCCTGCTGCTCGGCACTGCTCTGCAGACTGGTGATGTTGCCGGCGCTCGGGTCGTCGATGAACTTCTGGATGATCGAGATCATCGCGGTGGCCATCGCCGGGTCGGCGTCGCGGTCCATGAACTGCGCCACGGCCTTGCAGCCGGAGATCGCCGTGACCGACTTCTTCTGGATGGCGTCGTACGACGGCGCCTGCAGCCCGGTGGCGACGCCCACGTCCCACTGGTCGGTCTTCAGGAACGTCGACTCGGCGGCGGCGGTGCCTATGTACTCCAGGATCGCCTTGGCGCCGGCCGGGTTCTTCGCCTTCTTGCTGATCATGAAGCCGTCGGTCGGGGCGTCCATGTAGTCCTGGCCGTACGTCGGGTTGATCGCCGGGTACGGGAAGAAGTCCAGGTCGTCCAGGTTCGCGTTGTCGGTGACGTACTGCGCGGCGACCTGGTTGGTGCCCTGGAACATCATGCCGGCCTGCTTCTGCTCCAGCGTCTTGGCCGCGTCCTGCCAGATGCGGCCGTTGGCGCCGGTCTGCATGTACGGCATCAGCTCGGCCCACTTGTCGAACACCGCGGTGACCCCGGGGTCGGTCCACGGCACCTGGTGCTTCATCAGCTTCTGGTGGTATTCGTACCCGTTGATCCGCATGTTGAGGATGTCGAAGGTCCCCAGCGCGGGCCAGCCGTCCTTGTCGGCGAAGGCGAGCGGGACGATGCCGTCGGCCTTCATCTTCTTGCACAGCGCGATGAAGTCGTCCCAGGTGGTCGGGACGGTGTAGCCCTTCGCGGCGAAGTGGCTCTTGTTGTAGAAGACCACCCACGGGTAGTTGTAGATCGGCACGAAGTACTGGTGGCCGTCCAGGCCCGTGCACAGCGTCTTCACCGAGGCGCTGAAGTTGCCGCCGATCTTCGCCCAGACGTCGTCCAGGGGCAGCGCCAGTCCCTGCGCCGCGAAGTACTGCATGCGGTAGCCGGCGAACCAGGTGAACAGGTCGTCCGGGGTGCCCTGCAGGTAGCTGGTGATGTTCGTCTGGAACGTGTTGTGGTCGACCGTGTTGATGGTCACCTTCGGGCCGCCGGCCGCGGTGGCCGCCGCGCACAGCGCCGCGAACGCAGCCTTGGGGCTGGCGTCGGAATAGTTGGATCCGAACGTCACCGGGGAGGTGACCGAGCCGGCGTTGCCGCCCGAGGAGCCGGAGCTCTTACTCGAGGAACAGGCAGCCAGCGCGCCCGGCACCGTCGCGAACGCCGCAGCCGCGCCCATCCCCTTGAGCAGGCCTCGCCGTGCGAGGGGCCGTTCGAAGTTTTGGGGAATCCGAGGGGAAGTCATGTGGAAGGTCTCCCTGCCGAGTGAGAATGCCACCAGGATCGAACATGAACGAACAGGTGTCGCACATCACACTCGGCTGAACGGGTACTGTCAAGATCCCGTAACACTCCGGAAGCCATCCGTTACCCAGTTGCAACCGGAGCCAGGCGGGTCTTTGGAGCATGTTCATGGCCGAACATGTCCGGAACTGTTGGGTTCTCGGGCGTCGCGGCTGGTCGCAGGCCCCTGGGTCGCCCCGCACCGCGCCGGAGGTGCGCCACCGCAGCTCGGGAAGGTCCACAGCCGAGCCGGGCCGGGCGCACGAAGTCACTCGACGCCCCTGGCCACGGGGTATGGCGCGGCCTGTTGGAAGCTGTTAACAATTTTGATTTCTGTTGACATCGAACAGCAAGTTCCGGGTCGTCGACAGTGTCAATTCAGCGTCAATTCAGCCGGGGTCAGCTCAGCAGGGGTCAGATCAGCCGGTGTCAGATCAGCCGGTGTCAGCTCAGGCCCTGCGCGGTCTTCAGCCGCCCGACCTGGACGTCGGACAGATGCGAGAGCTGCTTGCCGCCCATCTGCTGCAACAGGGCCGGATCGTTGCTCATCGGGCCGATGAAGGCGACCACGGAGACCGCCGTACCGACGTGGACCAGGTCGGCCGCCATCAGTTCGGTTTTGCCGCCGGCACTCATGTAGTCGATGTAGCCGGCCTGGCCGTCCTTGGTCAGTTCCGGGATGGCGCTGGGGGTCATGACGACCGAGACGGTGCTCGACTGGGTGATGGCCAGGTTCTTGCACGTCTTGAGGGCCGCGGCCAGGTCGCTGATCATCGCCGCGGCCTTGTCGGCGGAGGGGAAGGCGATCACCGAGGACTCGATCCCGATGGCCACGTTCGGCTTGGTGAGCTGGCGGTCGACCTCGGCGGTGGTGCCGTACTTCGTGGACAGGGCTTCTTCGGCGTCCACGAAGGCCTGGCAGGCCGCGCCTCCGGTCGTCACGGCGTCCTGGGCGGTCGTGACCGCGGTGCCGTCCTGGGAGGCGTTGAAGGTGTAGCCGGCGTCGTCCTTGTCGGTCAGCAGGAGCTTGCTGATCTGGGCCGTGGTCAGGCTGCCGCCGGGGGCACCGGTCGGGGCGCCGCTGGAGGACGCGGCCGAGGTAGCCGACGTAGTCGAGGTGGTCGACGTGGCCGATGCAGCCGCTGTGGCCGACCCGGTACCGGAGGTCGCAGGCGGCGCGGCGGTCTTCTTCGCCGACCCCCCGCAAGCCGCCGTGGCCAGCACGATTGCGGTGAGCACGGCTATGGAAACGCCTTTGGTCCCGGACGGCATGGCGGTCAACATAGCAGCACGCAGAGACGGCCGGGCAGACACGAAGTGTCCGGTCCCGGCCGCCTCCCCCCGTTTGTGCGGCCCCGCTATTCGAACCGCGCGTACTCCGAGCGCGTCATCCGGCTCAGCAGCGTCATCGAGCCCAGGATCACGCCGAGGGCGGCGACGACCACGACGGACACGGTGATCGAATACGTCGCCAGCGGGAACGACATCGAGACGCCCTTCGCCATGGTGCGCACGGCGATCAGCGCCATGGCGTACGCGGCCAGGCCCGCCAGGACCGAGACCGCGACCAGGGGCAGCGCCGACTCCAGGAACACCACCCGGCGCAGCACCGCCAGCGGGGCGCCGGACAGGCGGAGCAGGGTGAACGGCCGTTTGCGCTCGACCAGGCTGCCGGCGGTGGCCACGGCGATGCCGCAGCCGGCGACGAACAGGGTCAGGCCGACCACGAACAGGATCATCTGCTGCGCCGCGCGGTACTGCTCCCCGCGGACCGAGGCGACCTCGCCGAAGGTCATGGGACCCGCGGCATTGGTGGACCACTGGTCCGGGCTGCCCATGCCGATCAGGACCGGGGCGTGGACGTCCAGGTAGGTGCGTGCGCCTTCCAGCGTCGCGGGGCTGGCCGCGGCGACCATCAGGGTCGTGACGTTCAGCTTGGTCAGGTCCAGGCCGGACGGGGCCGACGCGGCCGTACCGTTGCCGGACACGCGATCGACCTCGCTGAAGCCCAGCACCGGCAGGTGCAGCATCAGCGGGTTGTCGATGAACAGCTCGTCGCCGGCGATCACCGAGACGGTCTGGCCCGGAGCGCAGCTGCCCAACGATGGAAGCACCTTCACGTCCGCGCAGCTCACGTACTGCATCGGCGGCTGCCAGCCGAGCGGCGGCGGAGTGCCGCTGTCCGGGGTCCAGCCCGACGTGTCGGCGCCGAGGTAGATCGGGATGGCCGACACGCCCGGCATGGCGCGCAGGTCGCTCAGGGTGGTCACGGCCTGTGCGGGGCTGAGACCGTCCTGCTGTCCCAGTCCGCTCATGTCGTAGCGCAGACGCAGCACGTCGGTGAGCGGTGCGCGCTGGCCGGAGGTCTCGGCCGCGACGGCGGTCGGGAGCACCCCGGCCACGGCCGTTCCGACGAAGACCGCCACGGTCACGCCGGCGACCGTGCGGAACGTCGCCTTCGGGTCGTCGGCCAGGCGCCGGGCGGCGAGGGTGGTGGCCGCGCCGCCGCCGACGCGGGCCAGCAGGCGGGAGGCCCACATGGTGACCCATGGCCCGGCGAAGACGACGCCCCACATCGTGAGGATCAGCGAGGGGTAGACCACGCCGTCGGTGTTGGACGTGGCCGGCATGTTGACGGCGACCACGAACAGCGCCACGCCGAGCACCAGCGGGATCAGGCGCTTGACGGTCGGCGGCTTCGGCGTGGCCTTGCGGGTGACCGCCAGCGGGTCGTACTGCACGCGGCGCAGCGAACGCACGGCGGCGAAGGCGGCGACCACCGGGACCAGGATCAGGGTCCCGAGATACCCCAGCAGTCGCGGGGACACGTCGGAGGGGAAGAACAGCGTGCCGGTGACGTTGACCTTCGCGACCTGCGCGCTCACCGCGAGATAGACGAGCGTTCCGAGGACCGAGCCCAGTGCCGCGCCGACGAAGGACTCGACCGAGGCGACTGTCGCCACCTGCCTCGGCGTCGCCCCGACCAGGCGCATCGCGGCGTAGCGCTCCTCGCGGCGGGCGGCCGACAGCCGGGTCGCGGTGCCGACCATGATGATGATCGGGAGCAGCAGCGCGACGGTGCCGAAGGCGAAGGCGAACCGGTAGATCGTGGTGGTGCCCTTCACCTCCTTGGCCGTCGACATGGCGGTGATCGACTCGGTGGCCCGGCGGTTCGCGAGGTCGGCCGGGGTGTGGCCGATGACGATGGCCAGTTCCTGCGGGCTGTAGAGCGCGGTCTGCGGGATGATGCCGACCTGGTGGCCGGGGAAGCGGTCGCCGAGCTCTGCGGACGGGACGGTCGCGAGCAGGTGCGACAGGGCCGGGGAGACGTAGTACTCGCCGGCGGCGGGCACCGCGGTCATGCCGGGCAGGGTCGGAGCGTCGGCCGTGAGCGCCGCGACGTCCAGGCGACGCAGCTCCGTGCCCTGGTAGAAGTCCTGGGAGAAGTTCCACAGTTCCTTGGCGCCGGCCTGCTTGGCGGCCGCCACGTTGATCGTGCCGTCGGCGTTCGTGTCGGCGTTCGTCGCGCCGTTCGGCCCGGCACCACGGTGCGGCCCGGGGGTGCTGTTCGAGGTCGCCAGTCCGGTCGGCGAGCACTCCCAGCACTGCCGGGTCGTGGTGCTCTGGTAGGCGTTGAACAGGCTGAAGACGCCGAGCATGACGGCGACCCCGACGGCCACCGCGAGCGACGTCACGACCAGGCGGACCACGGCCTCGCGGCCGCCGCGCAGCGTCAGGCGCATCCCCATGCGGATCATGGTCAGGCCACCGCCGAGCTCGGGGTGGTGAGCGCGCGGCCGTCGCGCACCACGATCTCGCGGTCGGCGTAGGCGGCCACCCGGGCGTCGTGGGTGACCAGCACGACCGTCGTCCCCTCCTCGCGGACCGTGGTGACCAGCAGGTTCATCACGGTCTCGCCGGTCAGGGTGTCCAGCGCGCCGGTGGGCTCGTCGGCGAACAGCACGCGCGGCTTGTGCACCAGCGCGCGGGCCAGCGCGACGCGCTGCGCCTGGCCGCCGGACAGCTCGCCGCTGCGGTGGTCGCCGTGCTCCTGCAGGCCGAGACGCTCCAGCCACGGCGCGGCCTGCGCGTACGCCTGCCGGCGCGGCTTCTTGGCCAGCAGCAGCGGCAGCGCGATGTTGTCCAGCGCGGTCAGCTCGGGCACCAGCTGGCCGAACTGGAACACGAACCCGAAGGCGTCGCGCCGCAGCTCGGTGCGCTTGGTCTCGTTCAGCGTGTCGACCCGTGCGCCGTCGAACCACACCTCGCCCTGGTTCGGCGTGTAGATGCCGGCCAGGCAGTGCAGCAGCGTCGACTTCCCGGAGCCGGACGGCCCCATGATCGCCAGCAGCTCGCCGCGCTGCACGGCGACACTCGCCCCGCGCAACGCCTGCGTCTGACCGAAGGCGCGGTGCACGTCCCGCGCCTCGAGGATGTACTCGCTCATTGCGTTTCCCCCTGTTGCTTGTCGTGCTTCTGGTCGTGCTTCTGGTCGTCCTTCTGGTCGTCGGTCACGACGCGGGCCAGGGCGGTGAGCCTGGCCGAGGTCAGCTCGATCCAGCGCAGATCGGCTTCGAGGTGGAACAGTCCGTAGTCGGCCAGCAGCGCGTCGACCGTCGGGCCGGTCCGCTTGAGCTCGGTGAGCTCGCGCATGCGCTTGAGGTGGGCGGCCCGCTGGGCGTCGAGGTAGCCCTCGGCGTCCTCGCCGAGCATGAGCGCCAGCACGACCTTGGAGAACAGGACCGTCTGCAGGTGCGGCTCCGGCTCCACGGTCTGCGACAGCCAGTCCATGACCTCGCCGCGCCCCAGATCGGTGATCGCGTAGCGCTTGCGGTCCGGCCCGTCCCCCGGCTCGGCCTCGCCGCCGACGACCTTCCCGTCCCGCGCCAGCCGGCCGAGGGTCGAGTAGACCTGGCCGTAGGGCAGCGGCTTGCCGTTGGCGAAGTGGCTGTCGTAGTCGCGCTTGAGGTCGTAGCCGTGGGTCGGCTGGCCTCGGGCCAGCAGGCCCAGCAGAGTCAGGGGGACGCTCACGGGAAGGACTATACACCGGAGGTATAACCCGAGTGAATAGTCTGTCGCGAGGGAGGGATTCGGCAGGTCAGATGGATTTCCGTCGACGAGGCGGCCAGAGGCGACCGCGACGGGCCGGCTGCGGCGAAGTCGTCCACAGGGCACCGGCGAAAACACCCGGGAAAAGCGAAGGGCCCGGTTCCGAAGAACCGGGCCCTTCCCTAGTAGCGGGGACAGGATTTGAACCTGCGACCTCTGGGTTATGAGCCCAGCGAGCTACCGAGCTGCTCCACCCCGCGTCGGTGAATCAAAGGTAACCCGCGGGGGGCCGTCAGAGCAAATCGAACAAGCGCCGCACCATCCCGCCCCCGTGTCCCACGCGTGTCATTTCGGCGGCGGCTGGCCGTTCTCGATGGCCTGGGCTTGGGCGAGGGCCTTCTGGACGGCCTGTTCGGCCTCGCCGAAGGTCTTCCAGTCCGGTGGCGACTTCGCCAGGGCGGCGGCCGCCGTGTTCTGGGCCGCGACGGCGTCGGCGAGCGCCTTCTTCAGCGCGTCGGCCGTGGGGCCTCCGGGAAGCGGGGAGGCCTTGGAGCCCGGGGGTGCGGGGTTCTCGCCGGTGGTGGCGCCGGAGCTGCCGCCGAAGATCTCGTCGAGGCCCTGTTGCAGCGTGGGTTCGAAGGCCGTCTTGCCGCCGAAGGCGACCAGGACGCCCTTCAGCAGCGGGGCGGTCGTCGGGCCGGCGAGGGGTGGCGCGTAGACCGGCTCCACGGACAGCAGGCCGCCGCCGACCGGGAGCGTCAGCAGGTTGCCCTCGACCGTCCTCGGGGCGCCTAGCTGGCTCGCGTAGGTGCCGCGGAAGGTGTTCTGGAGCTGTCCGGGGCCCGGCGCCGTGGTGCCGGGCGACAGTTCCAGCACTCTGATCTTGCCGTAGTCCGGGCCGGGATCGGAGTCCACCGCCATGAACGCCGCCAGGGTGCCGCGATCGGCCGAGGCCAGGGTCGAGGTGAGGGAGAACGTCGGCGCGCTTTGGCCCGGCAGCTGGAGCGTCAGGTAGGACGGAGACTGCGGGGGCGGGCCGTCGGCGCCGTCCTTCGTCGGGTCGGCCGGGACGTTCCAGAACGCGGTGCCGGCGAAGAACTCCGAGGCCGTGAGCACGTGGTAGCGGCCGAGGAGGTCGCGCTGGGCGGTGAACAAGTCCTGCGGGTAGCGCAGGTGCGCCAGCAGGTCGGGGCTGATCGCCGAGCGCGGCTTCACGGTGCCGGGGAAGGCCTTCATCCAGGTCTTCAGGATCGGGTCGCTCTCGTCCCAGGCGTACAGCGTCACGGTGCCGTCGTAGGCGTCGACCGTGGCCTTCACCGCGTCGCGGACGTAGTTGACCTTTTTGCCGAGCTGCGTCGTCGTCGAGTACGGATACGCCGCCGTGCTCGTGTAGCCGTCCACGACCCACAGGATGCGGCCGCCCTCGACCACCGGGTACGGGGTCCCGTCGACGGTCAGCCACGGCGCCACGGCCTGGACGCGCTGCCCGGGATCGCGGTCGTACATGATCCGCGAGTCCTTGTTCACCGCGTTGGACAGCAGGATCTTCGGCTCCCGGAACTTCACCGCGTACAGCAGCTTCTTCATGAACGAGCCGACCTGGACGCCGCCCTTGCCGCTGTACGTGGTGCTCTGCTGCGACGTCGGCGAGGCGTTGTCGGGATAGTCGAACTCGACCGGCGCGGCCTTCGGCAGGCCGCCGACGATCGAGTAGTCCGGCAGGCCCGGGCCGAAGTAGACGCGCTCCTCGTAGCCGCCGAGGGCGCCGGTCGCCGGGACGCTCTGCTCGATGTAGTCCGGCGAGCCGTCGGCCAGCACGGCGTTGTTCTTGGCGGCCGCGACGCCGTAGCCGTGGGTGTACTTCAGGTGGTCGTCGATCCACGTGTGCTGGGAGGCCGGCACGCCGGAGGGCTTGAGGCCGCGGACGCCGATGACGGTGTCCTGCGTCTTGCCGCCGACCTGGTAGCGGTCCACGGTCAGGCTGTCCGCGAAGCTGTAGCCGCCCTGGCCCTGCTGTTGCTGGTCGAAGGCCTCCGAGATCGCCGAGGGATCCACGACCGGGATCTGCGCGACGGTCTTGCCGTCTCCGGACAACTGGTTCTTCGCGACACCTGTCGTCGCCGTGTACGGGATCGTCTGGATGCCGTCGAGCCCGTAGGCGGCCCGCGTGGCGTCGATGTTCCGCTGGATGTACGGCGCCTCCTTCGACCCCTGGCTCGGGTTCACCTGGAGCTGCTGCACCGCCAGCGGGTAGACCCCGCCTATCACCACGGCGGCCAGCACCATCAGCGAGACCCCGAGCGCCGGCAGGGCCCACGCGTGGCCGCCCCGGTCGATGTCCGGCAGCTGGGCCCGGACCAGCAGGCGCACGGCGTTGCCGAAGAACAGCAGCGCGCACAGCACCGCGATCACCAGCAGGATCTCCTTGGCCGGGATGACCGCGTGCACGTCCTTGTAGGTCGGACCGGCCCAGCCGCCGGTGATGGTGGAGGTGGCGACGGACAGCGAGTACCGGTCGAGCCAGTAGGCGTATGCCTTCACCAGGACCAGGCAACCGAGCAGGACCGAGATGTGGACCTGCGCGGCGCGGGTCGCCCGGGAGCCCAGGAACCGGCCCGCGGTGCGGGTGCCGGTGGGCGGCGTCAGGGCGACGCCGGCGAAGAGGTAGTGCGTGAGGAGCGCGACCAGCAGGCTGAGGAGCACGGCGGCGACCAGGAAGCCCTGGATGTGGCGCAGCCAGGGCAGCGTGAAGACGTAGAAGCCGACGTCCTTGTGGAACTGCGGGTCCTCGGTGCCGAACGGGACGGCGTTGGCCCACAACATGTAGGTGCGCCACGACCCGGCGGACGACGCGCCGGAGGCGATGCCGAACAGGACTGACACCCCGGCCAGGATCCACGCCAGGAACGGCGCCAGGCCCATGCGGTAGCGGTCCAGCGCCTGCTGCTCCATCGAGACCCCGGTCAGCGGCGGCCGGAAGCGGTAGGCGAGCCAGACGTTGGCGCCGACGGCGGCCGCCATCAGCGCGCCGAAGACCAGGAACAGCACGATCTGGGTGATCGTCCGGGTCCGGTAGACCGGGCCCGCGCCGACCGAGTGGTACCACAGGTAGGAGGTGTAGACGCCGTCGAAGATCAGGAAGAGGGCGACCAGCACGGCCATGATCACGATGGTGATGGCCAGCACCCTGGTCCGGCGCGGCGGAACCCCGAAAGCCACCCGACGCCCGCCCGCGGAGCCGAACCTCCCGGATGATCCAGCCGGGTGCCCGCTCCCGTCGCCCCCGGCGTCCCTGTCTTCCCCGCCGAAGTTCTCGAACGCCACGGCCTCAGCGTACGCCGAGGGCGGGGCGGGACGACGGCCGCCGCATGTGTGTTCTTCGGATGGAAAGCCCGGAGCAGCCCGGATGTCGCGAGCGCGCTCTGCGCGGCACTCGGCGGGCGCGTCGCCGGTGCCTCGCCGACGCCTCGCCGGTGCCTCGCCAGCGCCTCACCCAAGCCTCGCCGACGCCCGGTCGGCGGTATCGACGAGGCGAGGGAGAATGGCGCCATGAGTTCTGTCGCCAGCGTGGCCCTGATGCAGTCCGTGGTCGAGATCGAGCAGCACGTCGCCGCCGACGGCTGGAACCAGCGCCCGCGCATGTTCGCCCTGGTGCCGACGGCCGAACTGCTGATCACCCAGCCCCGCATGGCCGCGGCCCTCGGACTCACCGACGAGGCGGCGGAGTCCGGCGGCATCCCCACCCTGACCTCGATCGAACAGGACGGCCTGGCCCTGGACCAGCCCCTGGACGAGATGCTGGCCAAGATGGTCTGGCCGAAGACGGTCGAGGGCTGCGCGCTGGTCATCGAGTCGCAGATGCTGCCGCCGAGCGCCGAGGCCCAGATCCCGCAGGACCTGGAGGGCGCGGCGCTGGAGCGCTGGGTGGCGAAGCACCCGGAGCGCCAGGACGTGCGGATGGCGGTCGCCGTGCTGCGCGACGGGACGCGGCAGGCCGCGATCCGGCTGCGGTCGAAGGACTCGGACATGGAGGTGCTGTCCGGTCCGGACCTGGTGCCGAACCTCGCGACGGCGCTGCTGGGGACGTTCGAGGAGTGAACGAGTAGGGCGGCCGGCCTACCTCAGCTGCATCCCTGAGGCGTCCCGCCGGCCCGCAGCGTGTTCAGCGCGGTCAGCGCGTCCTGCAGCGTGTTCACCTTCACCAGGCGCAGCCCGCTCGGGGCGTTCTTGGCGGCGTCCGCGCAGTTGTCGGCCGGGGTCAGGAACACGGTCGCGCCGTCCCGCTTGGCGGCCAGCGTCTTCATCTGCACGCCGCCGATCGGGCCGACCTTGCCGGTGGCGTCGATGGTGCCGGTGCCGGCGATCTTCAGGCCGCCGGTCAGGTCCTGCTGCGAGAGCTCGTCGATGATCCCGAGCGCGAACATCATGCCGGCGCTGGGTCCGCCGACGTTGTCCAGCTGGATCTTCACGCTGAACGGGAAGACGTTCTGGGTGCCCGGCAGGAAGCCCACCAGCGCTCGGGAGGGCCCGCTGTCGTGCGACTGCGTCGTGACGACTGAGACCTGCTGCTGCTTGCCGGCGCGGGTCACGGTGAACACCACCGTGTCGCCCGGCTTGTGCTTCTGGATCAGGGTGTGGACGTCGTCGGGGTTCACCAGCGCGGTGCCGTCCACGGCGTCGATCACGTCCTGCGGCTGCAGCTTGCCGTCGGCCGGGCTGCCGGGCGTCACCGAGTCCACGACCACCTCGGTCTTCACCGGCTTGATCCCCTTGGCGGCCAGCGCCGCGGTGATCGCCTGGTCCTCGGAGTCATCGAACATCGCGGTGTTCTGCTGGGTCGCCTCCTGCGCGGTCTGCCCCGCGGGGTAGATGACCGTGCGCGGGACGACGATCTTGTCGCTGGACAGCCAGCCGGACAGGACCTCGACGCTGTTCGGCTTGTAGTCCGCGCGGGACACCTCGACGGTTACCATGCGCAGCTGCCCGCCGCTGCTGTGCGGGAAGGTCTGGGTGCCGCTGATGTCGATGACCGGCTTGGCCGGCTGCCCGGTATCCGTGGAGTAGCTGCCCAGCGTGTCGTACGTCGGGCCCGGCGACATCTCCGCGTAGGGCGTCGGGATCAGGAATGCCGACGCCGTGAGCAGGGCGACCGTCGTTCCGGCAAGACTCAGGGTGAGGGCACGGCGCTGCATTCCACAGATGCTATCTGTTGCAGTCTGCAAGCGGCGCTGAGACCGGGGTCACGGCCTAGGGGTCACGGCCTACACGGGAGGCGCGGCCTCGGCCACCGCGATCGGGTCCTCGTTGGAGATGGCCTCGCGGAAACGCCGGTAGGCGTGAATCGTGTCGTCGTCACTGGGCCGTCGCACGCGACGGGCAAGGGCGGACACAGCCGCCGCCAGGACCACGGCGCCGACCGGGATCGCCCACCAAGCCAGGATCGACAGCACACCGTGACTGTAACGCACGGATCCGTCACCCGCAGTGAACCTAGCAGCCGACCCACTCATGGTCGCCGTCGGCGAACCCCTCGCGCTTCCAGATCGGCACCTGCTCCTTGAGCGTGTCGATGAAGGCGCGGCAGGCCGCGAAGGCCTCGGCCCGGTGCGGCGCGGAGGCCCCGACCACGACCGCGAGGTCGCCGACGGCCAGTGCGCCCACTCGGTGGATCGCGGAGAGCGCGACCACGTCCGGGTGTGCGGCGGCGACGTCTTCTGCGACTTTCCTGAGCAGTTCCGCGGCGGAAGGATGCGCGCTGTAGTCCAGAGAGGTGACGGTCCGGCCGTGGTCGTGGTCGCGGACGACTCCGAGGAACAGCGCGATGCCGCCGGCGGTCTGGTGCGAGACCGCGGCGACGACCTCGTCGACGGACAGCGGCTCCTCGCGGACGTCGGTGTGGATGGCGGTGTGGATGGCGGCGTGGGTGACGCTGCGCTCCGCCTCCACGGCCGTTTCCTTCTCGTCGATCACGTTGTCGATCACGTCACTGATCCTCCCCCACGGCGCTTGCGCCGTGCCCGCCGCACCAGCGCCGCCGTGCCGACCAGCGCGACGGTGGCGCCGGCCGCGCCGAGACCGGCCGCGGCGTCCTTCTTGCCCAGGCGCCGGGCCAGCGCGGCGTGGTGGCCGTCGATGTCCTCGAGAAGCTGGCCGAACGCTTCCTCGTTGGTAAAGACAGGTTCCCACCCGGCTTCACGGAGCTTCTTGTTCGAGACTGCCCAAGGATGCATCACGTACTGCAGGTCGCTCGCGGGAGCCGGGGTGAGGTGCAGCCGGTGCAGCCGCTCGGCGGCGCCGACCGCGAGGCCTTCGGGGAGCTCCATCCGGCGCATGCCGGAGATCTCCTCGATCTCCTCCTGTGTGAGCCAGCCGTCGGAGGCCACGGGGACGACCCCGTTCACCTTCCCCAACGCCGCGTACTCCAGGGCCGAGAGCAGGTCGTCGATGTGGCAGAACTGCCAGACCGGCTTCGTCCCGCGCACCACCAGCAGGCGCGGCGCCTCGAAGTGCCGCGTCAGATAGGTGTCCACGCCCGGACCGACTATGGCCGCCGGGCGCAGCACGGTGACGGTGAGGCCGGGGTGCGCGCGCGGGGCGATCGCCGCCAGCCGCTCGATCTCCAGCAGGTCGCCGACCAGGGTGCCGTCCGGGATGGCGCGCAGCGGGGCGTCGTCCTCCAGCGGGAGCGGGTTGTCCGGCAGCGCGCCGTAGACCATCGCCGTGGACAGCAGGACCACATGGTGGACGCCGGCGGCGGCCGCGGCGGTGATCGCGGTCTGCGCGGCGCGGACGTTGCGCGCGGTCCGCTCGCGCGGCTCGGAGTTCAGGTCGGAGTCCACCGCCAGGTGCACCAGCGTGTCCACCCCGGACAGACGTTCGGCCAGGTGGGGGTCGGTGACCTCGCCCAGGCGCCAGGTCGCCGGGGCGGCCCCGCGCTCGGCGTCCAGCCCCACCACGCGGCGTACCTCGCCGCCGAAAGCGAGCTTGCCGGTCAGCGCCTCGCCCAGCCGGGCGGCCGCGCCGGTGACGGCGATGGTGGGCTTGCTGGTGCGGCCGGGGCGCTTGCGGTCCGGCGAGGAACTCACTGAGGCTCTCCTGTGGTTACGTTAGATGTATAGAGGAAGTCAGTCTCCGCGCTGTTAAACCGATCCTTCTCCCCCGTCGTCCGTGAGGTCGCCCGCCGTGAACAAGAACCCCGAAGACCACAACCCCTCGGACGACGACGAGTCGCAGAACCAGGGTAAGCGCCCGGACGGCCCCGTTGATCCGTTGGGGGCCATGTTCCAGCAGATGTTCGGCGGAACCGGGGCGCAGTCCCCGGGCTCGAACATCCCGGGCATGCCGGACCCGCAGATGCTGCAGATGGTGTTCAGCCAGATCCAGGCCCTGATGACCGGCGGCGGTGACGGCGCCGTGAACTGGGACCTGGCCAAGACCATGGCGCGCAACGCCGTGGCCTCGGCCGGCCCGGACCCCTCGCCCACCGACGGCGAGCAGCGCACCTACGACGGCGCCGTCCAGCTCGCCGAGCACTGGCTGGACCAGGTCACCTCGCTCCCGGCCGGCACCGCGGGCACCCGCGTGTGGTCCCGCGCGCAGTGGATCGAGGAGACCCTCCCGGTCTGGAAGCAGCTGGTCGAGCCGGTCGCCGAGCGGATCACCGCGGCGATGGGCGAGGCCGTCGGCGGCGCGGTCGGCGAGCTGGGCATGCCGGAGAACCCGGAGGCGGCGGGCCTGCCGCCGGGGATGGGCGACATGCTGGGCAACCTGTTCGGCGGCGGCACGGCGCCGGGCTCCGGCACCGGCCCCGAGGCCGGCCAGCCCAGCGGCGCGAACCCGCTCGGCGGCATGCTCAAGCAGATGGGCACCGCGATGTTCGGCTCCCAGGTCGGCCAGGCCCTGGCCTCCCTGGCCGGCGAGGTGGTGTCCGGCAGCGACATCGGCCTGCCGCTGGGCCCGGAGGGCAAGGCGGTCCTGCTCCCGGCGAACGTGGACGCCTTCGCCGAGGGCCTGGAGATCGACATCGAGCAGGTCCGCCTCTACCTGGCGCTGCGCGAGGCCGCCTACCAGCGCCTGTTCTCGCACGTGCCGTGGCTCAAGCCCCGCCTGCTCGGCGCGGTCGAGGAGTACGCGCGCGGCATCACCGTCGACGCCTCCAAGTTCAGCGAGCTGGCCCAGCAGGCCGAACAGATGGACCTGTCCAACCTGGACCCCTCCCAGCTGGAGAACATGCTGGGCGGCGGCGGCCTGTTCACCCCGGTCGACTCCCCGGCCCAGAAGGCGGCCCTGGCCCGCCTGGAGACCCTGCTCGCCCTGGCCGAGGGCTGGGTGGACGCGGTGGTGCACGCCGCCGCGGCCCCGCAGCTGTCGGCGGCGGACGCCCTGCGCGAGACCCTGCGCCGCCGCCGCGCGGCCGGCGGCCCGGCGGAGCAGACGTTCTCCGCCCTGGTCGGCCTGGAGCTGCGCCCGCGGCGCCTTCGCGACGCGTCCCGCCTGTGGGCCTCGCTGACCGACGCCCGCGGTCTGGACGGACGCGACGCGGTGTGGTCGCACCCGGACCTGCTGCCGACCTCGGCCGACCTGGACGACCCGGACGGCTTCGTGCACGGCCGGGACTCCGAGGACGGGCTGGAGTTCGACTTCTCCGGACTGGACGAGCTGCTGGGAGGCGGCACGGCCGCGGCTTCCGGCGACGAGGCCGAGAAGCCGAAGAACGAAGACAAGAACGAAGACGAGGACGGAAGCACCGACAAGGACAAGCCGAAGGAGTAGTGCGGCGAGGGGCGGGCTGCCGCCTGCCCCTCAGTCCAGCTCAGTCCGCGTCGTCCCCAGCGGCCCCGCCGCCCGCGCTCGCGAACCCCTCCAGAAACCCGCGAGCGCGCTCCGTCTTCGGATACACGCTCACCAGCTCCCAGAACCGCGGCCCGTGGCTGGGCACCAGCAGGTGCGCGAGCTCGTGCAGCAGGACGTAGTCCAGCACGTACTCCGGCATGCCGCGAACCCGGTCGGAGATCCGGATGGTGCCGTCCACAGGCGTGCACGAGCCCCACCGGGTCTGCTGGTTCGCGACCCAGCGCACGCTGGAGGGCACGGCGCGGCCGTCGAAGTAGCGAACCGACAGGTCACGGGCGCGGCGGGACAGCTCCTCGTCGTCCGGCCGGCGCTTGCGCTCCTGGCCGGCGAGGCGGGCGACCATCTTGTCGACCCACTGCTTCTCCTCCGCGCGCGTCATCTGCGCGGGGATCAGCACCACTGTCTTGTCGCCGTCCCGGTACGCAGAGACGGTGCGCCGCCGCCGGTTGCTGCGCCGCACCTCGATCTGGGCGCCCTGGTGGGGGGCTTCGTCGAGTCCCACGGCAAGGGACCCTAGCGCGTGGCACCCCCTCATGGCGTTACCGAAATGACATCACGGGGCGTCGGGAACGGCGGAAATCTGATTGTCCACATGCCATGCACAGGTTATCCACAGAGTTATCCACAGGGAGCTCGATCCTGTGGGTTTCCTCACAAAATCAAGCTTGCGGCGCGAAGCGCCCCCTTAACGGGTGGTGGTGGGAGACGGGTGGGCGTGATCAGCGGCCGGTGAAGCGCGGTGCCCGCCGCTCACGCTGCGCCGCCAGACCTTCCTGAAGGTCCTCGGTGGCCATCGTGATCGGCTGCGCCAGGGCCTCCCAGCGCAGCGCGGCCTCGAAGGACTCGTGACCGGCGCCGATCAGCGCCTGCTTGGTGAGCTTCACCGCGACCGGGGCGCCGGCGGCCACGTCGGCGGCGATCCGCTCGATCTCCCCAGGGAAGTCCCCGGCGGGGAACACCCTGTTGTAAACGCCGAGCGCGACCGCTTCAGCGCCGCTCACTGCACGGTTGGTGTAAAGCAGTTCCCGCGCGTTAGCCATCCCCACGACCTCCGGCAGCAGCCACGTCGCGGCCATCCCGGGGTGCATGCCGAGCTTGGTGAACGGCACCGCGAACTTCGCGGTGTCCACCGCGTACCGCAGGTCGCAGGCCAGGGCCAGGCACGCGCCGGCGCCCACCGCGGGCCCGTTCACCGCCGCGATGGTCGGCACCGGCAGGTCCCGCAGGCTCAGCCAGATCCGGTAGAACGGCAGCATCTTGTCGCGGAGTTTTTCCACAGGCGCGCCCGGCTCCGCGCCGATCCACCCGAGATCGCCGCCGGCACAGAAGGCGGAGCCGGCGCCGGTGACGACCACGCAGCGCACTTCCTCGTCCTGCGCGATTTCCTGCATAAGCCGCTTCCACGACTCCGTCATCGGCGCGGTCATCGCGTTGCGCCGGTCCGGGTCGTCCAACGTCACGGTCAGCACACCATCCGACGTGCGGTTAACGGCCAGGAGGGGATATTCGCGCGACTCAGGCATGGCGTCAGCGTAGCGGTGCGGTTTGGGCCCCGCGCTGCCGTATGGTGTTCCGCGTTCGGGGTGAAAGGTACGTATGGCCTCAGATACGGAAGGTAGTGACAAACCATGGCGGAGTCGTACACCGGGGACGCCTACTGCGTGAAGTGCAAGGAGAAGAAGAACTTCACCGGCGAGGTGAAGGTCAGCGACTCGGGCCGGCGGATGGCGCAGGGAATCTGCCCGACCTGCGGGACCAAGCTCAACCGGATCCTGGGCAAGGCCTGAGGTTCGGCGCACGCAGGCGGCGGCCGGTCCACCGGCCGCCGTACGGGTGAATTAGAGAGCTGACAGGTGCGGGGAGCGGGGCGGGTACCGCAGGCTGGAAGGCAGCGGGTGAGTACGGCGAGGCGAATGCTTGGACTGGCACGGTGGGAGGTCGGGGCGTGCGTCCGGTGCTGAAGGCGGGGCTGCGCAGACTGTGGCGGCCCGGCGGTGCGTTGCAGGTGGGGGTGACACCGGGGCGGTCGTTGCTGCTGAACGGGCTGGGCCCGGCCGCGACCGCGTTCGTGGGCGCGCTGGACGGCCGCCGGGACATCGCCGGCCTGCTGACCCTGGCCGAGGAGCTCGGGCTGCCCGGGGCGCAGGCCACGACGCTGCTCGACGTCCTGGCCCGGGCCGGATTCCTGGACGACGCCGGCTACGATCCGGGTCCCGCGCTGCGCGCGCTGGACGTCGCCGAGACCGACCGGCTGGCCCCCGACATGGCGGCGCTGGCACTGGGCTACCTGGTTCCGGGCGGCGCGGTGCGGGCGATGACGCGGCGGCGCACGGCGGTGATCGCCGTGTACGGGTGCGGACGCGTCGGCGCGTCGGTCGCACACATGCTGGCCGCGGCCGGAGTCGGGTGCGTGGTGCCGATCGACGGCGGGCGGGCGCGACCCGCGGACGCGGCGCCGGCCGGGTTCGGCAATCCGCGAGGACTGAGTCACCGGGACGAGCGGGAGGTTCCGGGACCGCGGCGGGGACGTACGACGCAGGCGGCCGACAAGACGACTGACAAAACAGCTGACGAGACGGCTGACAAGACGGCCGGCAACACGGCTGCCGCAGCAGAGGCT
This sequence comes from Catenulispora rubra, assembly GCF_015356825.1. GTDB lineage: Bacteria > Actinomycetota > Actinomycetes > Streptomycetales > Catenulisporaceae > Catenulispora > Catenulispora rubra. The sequence continues at coordinate 41,623 of NZ_JAACYW010000064.1, forward strand.
GACACCGGCCCTGAGCTCGCCGCCGAATCCGGCCTCGCCGCTCCCCCACCACGTCGCCAGGACCTCGTCCGGGCCCTGATCCGCGCCACGGCCCCCTCGACCCGCACCACGCTGCCGACCAACCGCCAGCATCCCGACGTCGCGATCCTGGCGCCGATCGCCGACGGCTACCCCGCGCTGGCCTCCTCGCTCCAGTCCGACGGCGTCCCGCACCTGTCGGTCGAGGTGCACGAGACCACCGGCGTGCTCGGGCCGTTCGTGCAGCCGGGGCGCAGCTCGTGCCTGCGCTGCCGCGACCTGTACCGCACGGCGCGTGACCCCGGATGGCCGCGGGCGATGGTGCCGTTCGGCGGCGTGGACGCGGTGCCGGCTGTGGAGGACCGTGCCTGCGACGTCATGCTGGCCACGCTGGTGGCGGTCCAGGCCACGCTGCACGTCCTGGCCTTCGTCGAGGGCGACCCGCCGCCGACGGTGAACGCCGCGCTGGAGGTGGTGCCGCCGTTCGGCGCGCAGACCCGCTACGACCGGCCGCCGCATCCGGACTGCGGGTGCCTGGTCACCGGAACCGAGGCCGCGGCGGCCGCCCCAACGCCGCTGGTGCACAGGTGACGTCGTCCACTCGTGCACAGTTGCCAGGGAATTCATCTGGCCGCAGTAAGCGGACACCTGTCCGTATCTGAACCCTGTCATTACTCTCCGACATGTTCGTGGTCCGACTCAGGCACTTCACGACGGAGGGGAAACACAGATGCGCAGAAGGCGCAGCTACGCGGCCGCGGCCGCGCTGGCCGTGATCGCGGCCACCGCCGGCAGCACGGCGGCGATGACCGGCACGGCCCAGGCACACACCAGCGGCGGGGGCGGGGCCGGCGACTGCCGGCTCGGCGCCGGGGGCTCGGCGGTGAAGCATGTGATCTACCTGCAGTTCGACAACGTGCACTTCACGCGGGACAACCCGAACGTCCCCAGCGACCTGGAGCAGATGCCGCACCTGCTGAACTTCCTGGAGTCGCAGGGCACCCTGGACGACAACCACCACACCCCGTTGATCGCGCACACCGGCAACGACATCCTCACGTCGCTGACCGGCGTCTACGGGGACAAGCACGGGCAGCCGATCGCGAACTCCTACCGGTACTACAACCCGGCCGGGGTGTCGCAGGCCGCTGGGACGTTCGCGTACTGGACCGACGGTGTGGACGACTTCAACACCAGCACCCCGACGGACACCACGCCGACGATGGTCGACCAGAACGGCAAGATCGCCCCGGCGCCGTGGGTGGCCTACACCCGCGCCGGCTGCGACTTCGGCGCGGTCGCCACGGCGAACACCGTGCTGGAGAACACCGGGCCGGACGTGCCGAAGGTGTTCGGGGCCAACTCCCCGGAAGCCGCGGAGGCCGCCGACAAGACCAACAAGAACCTGGCGCAGACCGACTTCGTGGGCATCGGCGTGCACTGCGCGAAGGACTCCAAGCTGTGCGCCGCGGCCGGCAAGAACGCCAAACCGGACGTGCTGCCCGACGAGCCCGGCGGCTACACCGGCTACGACGGCCTGTTCGGGGCGAAGTACACCGACCCGGTGATCGCCCCGAAGGGCCCGGTCAAGGACGTCTCCGGCGGCACCACGATCGCCGACAGCCTGGGCCGTCCCGGGTTCCCCGGCTTCGACGGCATGTCGGCGGCGAACTCGCTGGGCTACGTCGCGCAGATGCAGGAGGCCGGGGTGCCGGTCACGTACGCCTACATCTCCGACGCGCACGACAGCCACACCGGCGGGAACGCGTTCGGTCCGGGCGAGGCCGGTTACGTGGCCCAGCTGAAGACCTACGACACCGCCTTCAACCAGTTCTTCCAGCGGCTGGGCAAGGACGGGATCAACGCCAAGAACACCATGTTCGTGGTCACCTCCGACGAGAACGACCACTTCGTCGGCGGCAAGGCCAGCCCGGCGAACTGCGACGGCGTGACGGTGCCGTGCACCTACACCCAGACCGGCGAGCTGAACGCGAACGTCAAGGGCCTGCTGGCGACGCAGACCGGCGACACCACGGCCTACGGCATCCACTCCGACTCGGCGCCGAACTTCTGGGTCAACGGGAACCCGGCGGCGAACGCGCCGCAGGTCCGGTCCTTCGAGCACGACCTCGCGGGGCTGACCGCCGTCAACCCGATGACCGGCAAGACCGACACGATGGCGAACTACTTCGCCGACCAGACCGAGATGAAGCTGCTGCACATGGTCACCTCCGACCCGCTGCGCACGCCGACGCTCACCGAGTTCGCGGACCCGAACTACTACGTGTACTCCGGGGCGCCGAACTGCAACTCGCCGTGCGTGCAGCAGGAGGCCGGCTACGCGTGGAACCACGGCGACTTCTCGCCGGACATCAACACCACGTGGGTCGGGTTCGTCGGGCCGACGTTCAGGAAGCTGGGCGTGACGAAGGCGGTCTGGTCCGACCACACCGACCTGCGCCCGACGATGCTGACGGCGCTCGGGCTGCGGGACGACTACGTGCACGACGGAATCCCGCTGGTGCAGTTCATCCGCAGCAACGCGCTGCCGAGCGGCCTGCACGGCGACCAGGTCAGCGACCTGGAGGCGGCGTACAAGCAGCTGGACGCGAGCGTCGGGGCCTTCGGCTCGGACACGCTGAAGGCGGCGACCGCCGGCATCGAGTCGACCACGCCGAACGACGCGAAGTTCAAGGACACCGAGGCGGCGCTGACGAAGCTGGGCACGCAGCGCGACGCGCTGGCGCAGCGGATCGCGACCGCGCTGGACCGCGCGGCGTTCCACCACGGGCACGTCGGCGACGCCGAGGCCTGGGTGCTGACGGCGCAGGCGGAGTGCCTGCTGGCGCAGGCTCACACGCTGGCCGGCTGAGTCCGCGGCTGAGTCCGCGGCTGAGGAAGTGCGAGGGCCCCGCTCCGGGTGGAGCGGGGCCCTTTTGACGGCCTAGAGAGCGCCGCCGACGACGAGGACGCCGATGACCAGGAGCGTGGCGGCGGTGAGGAGGGTGGCGCGCTCCTCGATCCAGGGCGCGGTCAGGCGGCGGGCACCGCTGGCGGCGGCGAGGGTGAGGCCGACCATGACGGCGACGGTCGCCAGGGAGAAGGCGGCGAGGACGCCGAGCGCGGGGCCGACGCCGAGCGCGCCGGCGGTGAGGAAGAGCGGGAGGATGGTGAGGTCGGGGCTGGCGGCGGCGCCGAAGGGGGCCAGGAGAGTCAGCAGGTTGCGGCGGCGGGGAGAATCGGGCTCAGAACGCGATGCCCTGCCAGGAAGTGGCAGCAGGCTGCGGCAGGATGCGGGATGGGCTGCCCGGCCGAGCAGCGGCAGCGGGCTGCGGCGGGGCGAATCGGTCTCAGAACGCGTTGCCCTGCCAGGAAGTGGCAGCAGGCTGCGGCGGGATGCGGGATGGGCTGCCGGGCCGGGCTGTGGTGGCAGGCTGCGGTACGGCGAATCGGTCTCGGGCACTGCCGGGCCGGGTGATAACGGCAGGTCGCGGCGGGGCGCATGGGCCGCGGACCGTGCTGCCGGGCCGAGTAGTGGTGCCGAGCTGTGGTGCGATTCGGGTTCAAGAGTGGCGATCGGTCGTTCGAGCACTGCCGTGCTGCGGCCGGATCGGCGAGCGGCTTGGGCTGGCAGTTGGAGTAGCGCAGTGGCAGGCGGGTCGACATGGTCGTCGTCGCAGGCGTGCTCGTGCTCGTGCCCCAAGTGTGCATGCTGATGCCCGCGCCCCATGACCTCCATCACCGCCAGCACCACCCCCGTCGCCATCAGCACCCCGCCGACCGCCATGCCGGCGTGCTGCGCCACCGTCTCGCGAAAGCGCAGACCCACCGCGGCCAGGGCCGTGCCGAGCAACACCGACACCACCACGTGCGTCACCGCCGCGGCCAGGGCCAGGCGGGCTGTGCGGCGGGGTGGGTAGTTCCGGGTGCGTGCCAGGAGGGCCAGGGGCATCCAGTGGTCGGGGAGGATCGCGTGGCCGATGCCGATGCCGGTGGCGGCCAGGAGCATGGGGAGGATCGTCACGGCTGCCCCTCGGTGG
>NZ_JAACYW010000640.1 GCF_015356825.1 Catenulispora rubra
CTAGTGTCCTGCGCCTGAAGTTCGTTTCAAATATTTAGCGAGTGAGTTGAGGATCTCCTCGGCCGTCTTCTTCCAGACGAACGGCCGGGGGTCCTCGTTCCATGTTGCTATCCAGGCTCTGATGTCTTTTTCCATGGCCTGCACGTTCTTGTAGACGCCGCGCTGGAGTAGTTGGGTGGTCAGGTAGGCGAACCAGCGCTCGACCTGGTTGATCCAGGAGCTGCCGGTGGGTGTGAAGTGCACATGGAACCGGGGATGCCGGGCCAGCCAGGCTTTGACCGCCGGGGTCTTGTGGGTGGATAAGTTGTCGCAGACGATGTGCACGTCCAGCCCGTCGGGCACGGCCTTGTCGATGGCGGCCAGGAACTTCTTGTACTCCACGGCCCGGTGCCGCCGGTGGATCTCGGAGATCACGGTGCCGTCTGCGATGTTGAACGCGGCGAACAAGCTGGTGACCCCGTTGCGGACGTAGTCGTGGGTGCGGCGCTCCGGCATGCCCGGCATCATCGGCAGCACCGGGGCCGAACGGTCTAGCGCCTGGATCTGGGACTTCTCATCGACGCAGAACACAACCGCTTTCTCCGGCGGGTTGTGATAGATCCCGACAACGTCCACGACCTTGTCCACGAACTGCGGATCCGTGGAGATCTTGAACCCGTCGGTCAGATGCGGCTTGAGTTCGAAGTCCTTCCAGATCCGGCCGATCGTCGACTTCGACAGCCCGGACTTTGCGGCCATCGAGGCCCGCGACCAGTGCGTGGCGTTGGCCGGCTTCGACTCCAACGTCGCCACCACAACGGCTTCCACCTGGTCCAGCAGGATCGACGGCGGCCGACCCACTCTCGGCTCGTCGGCCAACCCGTCCAGCCGCAACTCGATGAACCGCCGCCGCCACTTGCCGACCGTCGGCCGCGTCACTCCCAGGTCAACAGCGACCTGGGAGTTCGACGCCCCCGGCTGCGCACACGCAAGCACGATCCGGGCACGCAACGCAAGAGCCTGCGACGTCTTCGCCCGCCGCGACCAGCGCTCCAACTGCGCCCGCTCATCATCGGAGAGCACCAGCTCGGCCTTCGGCCGTCCCGTCCTCGGCATGCCCGATATTCTACATTTAGAAAATGAACTTCAGGCGCAGGACACTAG
>NZ_JAACYW010000641.1 GCF_015356825.1 Catenulispora rubra
CCGACACCCCCGGCCGCCCGCCGACCCGCCTCGCCCTCAACCGCGCCGCGGGCCTCGCCATCGCCGTCGACGTCGGCGTCCGGCACGTGGCCGTCGCCGTCGGCGACCTCTCGCGCAGCGTCCTCGCCGAGCGCTGGGTCTCCCTCCCGCAGGGTCACTCCGCCGAGCGCGGCACGCACATCGTCATGCGCAGCATCGAGACCACGCTCGCCGAGGCGGAGGCGGATCGGGACCAGATCGTCGGTGCGGCCATCAGCATCGCCGCCCCGATCGCGCCGGATAGCGGGCGGTTCCTCGTTCCCGGGGTGCTGCCGGGGTGGAACGGTTCGGAGTTGGCCGAGCTGATCGGTCGGACGTGGGGCATCCCGGCCGCTGTCGAGAACGACGCCAACCTCGGCGCGCTCGGTGAGTCGGTCGTGGCCGCGCCGCCCGGCGGGGATCTGCGCGGGCAGGATCTGCTCTACGTCAAGCTCGCGAGCCGCGTCGGGCTCGGCATCGCCTTCGGCTCCCGCAGCGCCTTCGGCTCCCGCATCCACCGCGGCCACGACGGCTACGCCGGCGAACTCGGCCACGTCACCGCCGACCCGGACGGCCCGGCCTGCTGGTGCGGACGCCGAGGCTGCCTGGAGCTGTACGCCGGTGCCGAGGGCATGCTCGCCCGCCTGGCCGCACGCGGCATCCGCATCGACGACGTCAACGAACTGATCCGCCGCGCCGAGGCCGGCGACGCCGACGTCCTGGCCGTGATCGACGACGGCACCCGGCGCCTGGCCCGCTCCCTCGGCGCCCTCGCCCTGGTCCTGAACCCCTCGGTCATCACCCTCGGCGGCGAGCTGACCGCACTCGGCCCGCTGCTCCTCGACCCCGTCCACGCCGAGCTCACCGCCGTCCCGTTCGGCGCTCCGGTCGCCGTCCGAACCTCCACGCTGGGCCCGCGCGCTTCGTTGATGGGCGCCCTGGCGCTCGTCCTGTCCGAGTCCAGCCGCTTCACGGATCAGTCCTCTGCTCCGGCCGCCCCGAACTCCGGGCGGGTGACCGCGCCCGCCGCGGCCCCGTCCCGGTAGCTGCACAGTCCCTCTCATCCCTCTCCCTCCTCCTCACGTCCCTCCCTCTAACCCCCTCCAAGCCCCTCCAAGC
>NZ_JAACYW010000642.1 GCF_015356825.1 Catenulispora rubra
TATGTCTATACCCTGACGACTACCACCGGGCAGGGCAAGGGCACTGCGACACCTCCGCCGGCCACCACGATGGCGCTGCCGTACTCGGACAACTTCGACACCGCCGCGACCAGTACGTCTCCGAAGTACTTCGCCGACATGAACGGCGCGTTCCAGACCACCGCCTGCGGCGGCGGCCGGTCCGGCACCTGTCTGCGCCAGATGGCAGCCACCACACCCATCCGCTGGACCAACGAGCCCTACGACGCCCCCTACACGATCATGGGCGACGGATCCTGGAGCAACTACACCGTCACCTCCGACGTACTGCTCGAACAGGCCGGCAGCGCCGAAGTCCTCGGGCGGGTCAACCAACAGAACCGCAACGACAACGGCCTGAACGCCTACCACTTCCGGATCAGCGACACCGGCGCCTGGTCGATCCAGAAAAGCTACTTCGACAGCAACTGGAAGTTCACCACGCTGGCCAGCGGCACCGTGCCCGCACTCGGCACCGGCAAGTGGCACACGATCTCGCTGAAGATGCAGGACACAACCCTGACAGCCGCCATCGACGGGGCCACGGTCGGCAGCATCACCGACACCTCCTACAGCACCGGCCAGGCCGGACTCGGCGTCGTCGGACCGGTCGATGCGACCACCGGATACCCCACCGCCAACCCCTACCTGACCCAAGAATTCGACAACTTCTCCCTCACCCCCGGCACCATCACACAACACACCGGCGCGATCACCTCCGGCCTGGCCGGCAAATGCGTCGACGACTTCAACGGCGCCACAGCCAACGGCACCAAGGTGGACCTGTACGACTGCAACGGCACCAACGCACAGAAGTGGACACGGACCAACGGCACACTGCAGATCAACGGCAAATGCGCGGACGTCACCAACCAGGCCACCGGCAACGGAACCCTGATCGAACTGTGGGACTGCAACGGCGGCACCAACCAACAATGGACCCCGCAACCCGACGGCACACTCAAAAGCAGCCAATCAGGACGCTGCCTGGACGACCCCGCATCCAACACCACCAACGGCACCCAACTGGAAATCTGGGACTGCAACAGCGGCACCAACCAGAAATGGACCCTGCCCTAGCAC
>NZ_JAACYW010000643.1 GCF_015356825.1 Catenulispora rubra
ATCATCGACGAGGTGGTGCGCAACCACCGCAACCACGCCGCGGCGCAGTAGCGCAGTGGCGCGGTAGGCGCGGCGGACCTCGCCGGCGCCGGCCGTCCGCCATCAACGGTGCTCGGTGGACGGCCGCGCTTCTTTTAGACGGCTTACGACTTCACGGTGCCATGCAAGTGCGGCTGCGCAACGGTCGCGCCGCCTGCGCAGCGCGCCGTTCTTGCCCGCGGTCCTTGCCCCGCCATCGTTGCCCTGCCGCCCTCATCCCGACGTCGCATCCAGATGCAGCCGCGTCGTGATCCGGTACCGGTCGCCGCGGTACACCGAGTGCGCGAACTCCACGACGCGGCCGGTGGTGTCCTTCGTCGTGCGCTCGACCTGGAGCAGTGGCGCGTAGACCTCGATGTCGAGCAGTTCGGCCTGCTCCGGGTTGGCGACCGTCGGCTCCATCGTCTGCACGGCGTCGGAGACCATGATCCCGTGCCGGTCGCGCAGCAGGTGGTAGAAGTTGCCGGATTCGAGGTCGTCCGGTTTCAGGTTCGGCACCAGCGCCGCCGGGACGTCCAGCCGCTCGATCGCGATCGGCTCGCCCTCGACCAGCCGGACCCGCACGATGCGCAGGATCAGCGCGTCGGCGGTGATGCCGAACCGGGTGGCGCGCGAGGGCCCGGCCGGCGAGGTTCGGAACGTCACCACGTGGCTGGTCCACGTGCCCTCCGCGGACGGTGCGGCCAGCGCCGCGCCCCCGTCCGCGCTGTCGCCGGTCAGTGCCTGGTCGATCTTGCGGGGGCTGGTGAACGTGCCGCGGCCCTGGTGGCGGACCAGGTAGCCGGAGCGCGCCAGGTCCTGCAGCGCCGCGCGGACCGTGGGGCGGGACACGCCGAGGGCTTCGGCCAGGTCGCGCTCGGAGTCCAGGCTGGTGCCCGGGGCCGCGGTGTCGATCAGCTGCAGCAGGTGGTCGCGCACGCGGTCGCGCTTGGCGGTGGCCACTTTGCGGGTCGGGCGGGTCTCGCTGCCTGTCACATCGGACGATTCTGCCAGGTGCGGACCGGCCGGCGTCTCGGGCCGCCGCTGCGGCGGGGTGTCGGCGGGGGATTCGGCGGGGG
>NZ_JAACYW010000644.1 GCF_015356825.1 Catenulispora rubra
CACCGGTGCCGACGGCGTCGCCGCCGGTTCCGGCCCGACTGCCCCGCCGGCCCCCGCCGCGGGGCAGTCGCCCCTTCCGTCACGCCGGCCGGCCCCGTGTCCGGCGGTGTGGCGGAAACTCGTGTGCGTGTTCGGATGCGGGGTCCCTCACTCCCCGCCGCACCGAGTCATCGGTGCTCTCGGCGGATGCTCACGCCGGCTCGCAGCCGGCTGCTCTGGCCCAGTCCGAAGGTCCGGTAGGGCGCCTCTTTGTCGACGTCGTCGTCCTGGAAGTAATCCGTGTTCACCATGGGCAATATCGGACCACGCACCAGGCGGGACCCCTCCCCGGCGATCCGAAGTACGCTGCTGCTCGGGCTTCATCCACGCCCGCCGATCGACCGACCACCGCACCGACCACCGAAGCACCCACCGACCGAAAAACCATCCGACCGAAGAGCCGACCGAACAGCCGCCGCCGCCCAGCCATCCGGGCCGGGCCGCGCCGAGGAAATGGGCCACGATGCAGATACGGGACTTCATCCCGCAGGTCCTGCCGCAGAACCTGCCGAGCCTGGCCGGCGGGGTGCCGCCCGCGCCGGCCGGCACGATCTTCGTGAAGGCCGGCCCCAGCGGCTTCGCGGTCCCGCCGCGCAAGTTCACGCTGCACTTCGGGCGCGCCGAGCTCGACGTGCACGTGGTGATCGGCGGCGACGACGAGTTCGTCAGCCGCCTGGCCGGCGTCTTCACCTGCGACGGCGACGAGTGGTGGCTGCGCAACGAGGGCCGGCGCCCGATCCTGGTGCCCGGCATCGAGCCCGTCCTGCGGCACCACGAGGTCTCCGTCGGCCCCGGCTACACCCCGCTGACCATCGAGACCCCGAACCGCCGCACCCACCTGCTGGAGGTGCACATCGTGGGCAGCCCCAGCCACCAGCACCGCGACGTCGGCCAGGCCCGCACCCTGACCTCCGACGTCACCGACCTGTCACCGGTCGAGCGGATGATGCTGATCGCTCTGGGGCAGCGCTACCTACGCCGCGAGCCCTACCCGGCCCCGGTGACCTGGAAGCAGGCCGCCGACGACCTGAACGAGGCCCAGCCCAACC
>NZ_JAACYW010000645.1 GCF_015356825.1 Catenulispora rubra
AAGAATCAGCTTTGTGGTCAAGCCCTCGGCCTATTAGTACCGGTCCGCTACACCCCTCACGGAGCTTCCACGCCCGGCCTATCAACCCGGTGGTCTACCGGGAGCCTTACCCCATCAAGTGGGTGGGAGACCTCATCTTGAAGCAGGTTTCCCGCTTAGATGCTTTCAGCGGTTATCCTTCCCGAACGTAGCCAACCAGCCATGCCCCTGGCGGGACAACTGGCACACCAGAGGTCCGTCCATCCCGGTCCTCTCGTACTAGGGACAGCCCTTCTCAAGTCTCCTGCGCGCGCAGCGGATAGGGACCGAACTGTCTCACGACGTTCTAAACCCAGCTCGCGTACCGCTTTAATGGGCGAACAGCCCAACCCTTGGGACCTACTCCAGCCCCAGGATGCGACGAGCCGACATCGAGGTGCCAAACCATCCCGTCGATATGGACTCTTGGGGAAGATCAGCCTGTTATCCCCAGGGTACCTTTTATCCGTTGAGCGACCACGCTTCCACAAGCCATGGCCGGATCACTAGTCCCTGCTTTCGCACCTGCTCGACCTGTCGGTCTCACAGTCAAGCCCCCTTGTGCACTTGCACTCGCCACCTGATTGCCAACCAGGCTGAGGGAACCTTTGGGCGCCTCCGTTACTCTTTAGGAGGCAACCGCCCCAGTTAAACTACCCACCAGACACTGTCCCTGATCCGGATCACGGACCGAGGTTAGACATCCAACACGATCAGAGTGGTATTTCAACGCCGGCTCCACCCGAACTAGCGTCCGGACTTCACAGCCTCCCACCTATCCTACACAAACCGAGTCGAACACCAATATCAAGCTATAGTGAAGGTCCTGGGGTCTTTCCGTCCTGCTGCGCGAAACGAGCATCTTTACTCGTAGTGCAATTTCGCCGGGTCCGTGGTTGAGACAGTCGAGAAGTCGTTACGCCATTCGTGCAGGTCGGAACTTACCCGACAAGGAATTTCGCTACCTTAGGATGGTTATAGTTACCACCGCCGTTTACTGGCGCTTAAGTTCTCAGCTTCG
>NZ_JAACYW010000646.1 GCF_015356825.1 Catenulispora rubra
GGGGGTCTCAGGCCGGGCCTGGGCCTGGGGCCCGTGGGTCTGGCGCGGCTGATGATGGTGGTGGTATCAGTGATCCAGAACTCCCCGACGGCTGTCACATTCCCGCGAACGCGGACGTCAGAGTGGTGACCGCCTGATCCTGCCCGCAGAATGTGGAGCCATGACCGACGCCGATCAGCTCGCTCAGTTCTTCCAGTCGCAGCGTCCGCACCTGTTGGCGGTGGCGTACCGCATGCTCGGTTCGCTGGCCGAGGCGGACGACGCCGTGCAGGAGGCGTACCTGCGGCTGAACCGTTCGGACGTGGCGGAGGTGGAGAACCTGGCCGGGTGGCTCACCACGGTGACCGGCCGGGTGTGCCTGGACGTGCTGCGGGCCCGCCGCAACCACGGCGAGGAGGACCTGGAGGGGCCGGCCGGCGCCGAGGCGGTCGAGGCGTCGGAGCGCGACGCGCTGGCCGACCCGGAGCTGGCCGCGGAGCTGTCGGACTCGGTCGGGCTGGCGCTGCTGGTGGTGATGGACACCCTGAGCCCGGCCGAGCGGCTGGCGTTCGTGCTGCACGACATGTTCGCGGTGCCGTTCGAGGAGATCTCGCCGATCGTCGGCAAGTCGACGGCCGCGGTCCGCCAGCTCGCGAGCCGGGCCCGCCGCCGGGTGCAGGGCCAGGGCGAGGAGGAGTCGGAGGCCGACCGCGGCCGCCAACGCGAGGTGGTGAGCGCCTTCCTGGCGGCCTCGCGCGGCGGGAACTTCGCCGGCCTGCTGAAGCTGCTCGACCCGGACGTGGTGCTCCGCACGGACCTGACGGCCGCCGGCTTCGGCGCGACGGACGCCCGCGGCGCGCGCGACGTCGCCGAGGTCTTCTCCGGCCGCGCGCAGGCGGCGCAGCTGGCTCTGCTCGACGGGAGCGCGGCGGACGCTTGAAGAACTGGTGGAGGGAATGCGTAGTGCCGCGCGCGAGACCGACCTCGCGGCGTTCCGCAGCCATGACATGGCCTTCCACCGCGCGGTGATCGAACTGGGCGGCAACAGTTATCTGC
>NZ_JAACYW010000647.1 GCF_015356825.1 Catenulispora rubra
GGATGCGGACGGTGACGGTCGGGGGGACGGCTTAGCGCCTCAGCGTCGGCACGTCGCCGTTCGCCGCGAGTTCCAGCGCGACGCCGTTCAGCCCGCGCAGCCACGGCTTGGCGATCTCCGCCAGCTCGTCGCGGGTCGGCGGGGTGCGGCCGAGGCCGATGGCGGTGCGGAGTTCGGTGTCGGTGGCGTGGAAGGGGCGCGGCCAGGCGTGGGCGTCGGGGACGCCGGCTTCGTCGAGGGCTGACAGGAGGCTGCGGGCGCGGCCTCGGACGCGTCCCTCGAGGACGTCGCGCTGATCGACGCCGTCCGTCGTGAGGGTGAGGACGGCCCAGCGACGGTGACGCCGGTGCATCGGCGGCGGCGCGAGGAGCGCCGGGAGCGCGTCGCGGGTGGAGGTGACGGTCTCCCACGCGTTGTAGAGCTCTTCGGTGATCAGGTCGCGCATCGCCGGGGTGAGGTGCAGCGTGAGGTCGCGGATCGGCGCGGTGGGGGTGGGGATCGGCTCGCGCCAGTCGTGGGCGGCCCAGGTCTCGAAGAACTCGGTGAGGTCGCGGCAGCGTACGGCCATCAGCGCCCACGCGAGGCCGGGCAGCCCGCCGAGCGGCGCGGCGTCGAGGCCGCGCGCACGGGCCCAGGCTTTGGCGACGCGGACGTGCGGACCCGGGTGCAGCGCGAGGATCGCCTCGGCATCGGACACGGCGGACAGCGAACTGGCGATGGTCTCGCCGAGTTCGGAGCGGCGCGCGACGGCCTCGGCGGCCGGGATGTCGCCGGTGGGGGCGAGCACGAGGTCGGCGCTGAGGCGAGGCGTGACGATGCGCAGGCCGGGAACGCGGGCGGCGACGAGCTGGCGCACGCGGTGGCCCTCGCCGAGGGCGCGGGCGACGCGGCGTTCGAGCGCGTCGATGTCAGGGAAGCCTGGGACGGCCGCGACGAGGTCCAGGTCGGCGCCGGGGAGGTGGGTGGCGGTGCGGCGGGAGCCGATGAGGTGGATGACGGCTTCGGGGAGGGCTTCGG
>NZ_JAACYW010000648.1 GCF_015356825.1 Catenulispora rubra
CGCCCCCACCAACAGCCCGCCTCAACCGAGCCCCCAGCTCCCCAATAAACTCCCGAAGCTCCGGCGGCTCCAGCACCTCGAACTCAACCCCCTTGAGTGCGATGTAAACAGCGATCGTGTCCAGCGCCTCAGCTCCCGTGTAGTACAAACACGACTCCTCGTCGCGCGCCTCAAGCCGCCCCGCGGTCGGCGTCGTGCTCTGCGCCACCTTCTCCAGCGGTGCGTGGAACAAGATCGTGGCCTGATACCGATACGGCGCGCGTGTCAGCGAGTCCGACACGTAAGTCTTCGTACCTCCCGCCGGCTCCGCCCGCGGCGTGAAACGCGCCCCCGGCTGGATCGGGCCTGCCACGCGGTCCACGCGGAACGTGCGCCAGTCGTCCCGGTCCAGGTCGTAGGCGAGCAGATACCAGTTCCGCCCCGCCCGGACCACGCGGTAGGGCTCCACGCGCCGGGTCGCGTCCCGGTACCCGAAGCGCACGCCCTCGTGCGCGCGGCACGCTGCCGCCAACGCTGTGAGCAGCGCGGCGTCCACGACCGGGCAGTCGCCGGGGAGCAGCATGATGGCCGACTGCAGGCTGCTGACGCGGTGCTGCAGCCGTGAGGGCAGGATCATCTCGATCTTGCTCAACGCCCGCAGCGAACTCTCCTCGATCCCACTCACCCACCCCGCCGCCGCCCCGCGCAGTCCGACCACCACGGCGACCGCCTCGTCGTCGTCCAGCAGCAGCGGCGGCAGGGCCGCGCCGACGCCGAGACGGTAGCCGCCGGCGATGCCCGGCGTGGATTCCACCGGATAACCCAGATCGCGCAGCCGATCCACGTCGCGGCGCACCGTGCGGGTGGTGACCTCCATGCGCTCGGCGAGTTCGGCGCCGGGCCAGTCCGGGCGGGACTGGAGCAGCGAGAGCAAGCGAAGCAACCGCGCCGAGGTCTGAAGCATGCTTTCCCAACTCCCTGAAGTGCGCCGAAACCTAGCCTGACCTGCCCGGAATCCCGCCCAAACC
>NZ_JAACYW010000649.1 GCF_015356825.1 Catenulispora rubra
GACGTGCCCCGCACCTGGGCCGCCCTCGGCCCCGGCCTCGACGACCTGCTCCACACCCCGCTCCCGACCATCCCCGACCTGGCCAGTCTTGCCGAGGCCTCTCAGAGCCCTGCGGATGCGCCGGACACGGTCTTCGTCCTCGCGGACTGCGAACCGTCCGGCGGCGTCGACATCGACGAAGTGCTGGAGCGCTGGTCGGCTGACGAGCGGTTCGCCGCGGTGCGGTTGGTGGTGGTCACCTGCGGCGCGGTCGCGGCGCGTGCGGGGGAGACGGTTCGGGACCCGGCCGGCGCCGGGGTGCGTGCGCGGGTGGCGAGTGTGCGGGCGCGGCATCCGGAACTGCGGATCGCGCTGCTCGACGTGCCCTGGCCCACGTGGGTCGAGGGAGAACAGTCGCTGCCGTCGCTCGGCCGTGCGGAGCTGGGCTGGGCGGAGCCTGCTCTCGTGGCAGGTGAGCCGGACATCGCGGTGCGCGGTCACGAGATCCTCGCTCCCCGGCTGCAGCAGGCCGATGCGCAGGTGTTGGCTGCGATACCCGAGGACGGCTGGACGTTGCAGGTGTCGGACCCGGGAGTGCCGGAGAGCCTTGCCTGGGTGCCGGGCCCGACTGCCGGGGCCACCGGCTCGGCCGAGCCCGCCGCAGGTCGGCCTGCCGCGAGTGAACTCGCCCCGGGCGAGGTACGCGTCGAAGTCCGTGCCGTCGGACTCAACTTCCACGACATCGTCGTGGCTTTGGGCACGGACGACGACGCGGCGCGCATGGGCGTCGGCATCGAAGGCTCCGGCACCGTGGTGGAGGTCGGTACAGCCGTCGGCGATCTGAAGTCGGGGGACCGGGTGATGGGCCTGTTCCCCGGCGGGGCCGGGGCCCGGGTCGTCGTGGACCGGCGCCTTCTCACCGAGATGCCGCACGGCTGGTCGTTCGCGGAAGCCGCCGCGTTCCCCATGGCCCATCTCGCCGCCCACCACGCCTTGCGTGATGTGGCGGGGGTGCGGGGTGGGGAG